>JAFZIA010000112.1 GCA_017554605.1 Bacteroidaceae bacterium | reverse complement strand
GGTTCGGCTGTTTTAAGGAAACAGTGCGAGGTACGTTCAACCGCTAGTTAGACGCGCGTAGCGTGGCTAACTGAGGGCGGTCCGCAGCACCCTTAAAACAGCCGTAAACCGCAATGCCAAGCAAGTGCCCGACCGAGTGCACGCATTCTTGCGGCACGAGCAAAGGGTGCTTGCGACAATTTCTTTAGTGCTATGTTTTTTTGTTTCTTTTTTTTTAAAAAAAAGAAAGTAAAAGAAAATATTGCAATGAGAGAATATCCGTAGAACAACACCGAGAAGGTGACTGAAAGAGTTATTATCCACACCTTTTTTCTACTGAGCCGTAATTGCGGCTGCACGCACAAGGGACAAAAAAGTGGCAGCCACCTGCGGGTAGCTGCCATAAATATTATTTGTAACTATTCTATTAATAGTTCTCAGGCTTAATCTGGAAGTAAGCCTTGGGGTGTGCACATACAGGACACATCTCGGGAGCTGCCTTACCAAAGTGCAAGTGACCACAGTTGCGGCACTGCCAGATGCAATCGCCGTCGCGACTGAATACAAGGTTACCCTGTACATTTGCAAGAAGCTTCTTGTAACGCTCCTCGTGAGCCTTCTCAACCTTAGCTACCATCTCAAAGAGAGCTGCAATCTCAATGAAACCCTCCTCGCGAGCCTCCTTGGCCATTGTAGGATACATATCTGTCCACTCCTCATACTCGCCAGCAGCAGCATCGGTCAGGTTCTCTGCTGTGCCCTCGATACCGTGAACAGCCTTGAACCACAATTTAGCGTGCTCCTTCTCCTGGTCGGCTGTCTCCTGGAAGATTGCTGCAATCTGCTCGTAACCCTCTTTCTTTGCCTTGCTTGCATAGAAAGTATATTTGTTACGTGCCATACTCTCGCCTGCGAATGCTTTCCACAAATTAGCCTCGGTCTTTGTACCTTTAAGTGATTTTTCCATAGTCTAAAATTTTTATCGTTTTTACTCTGTTATCTGTCATTAACTGCCGTGCAGTGTAATTCTTGTGCAATTATCGTTAAAATATACGACGTTTGCAAATGATTTAATATTTTTTATATAAAAGTGTGAAAACAGGCCCAACATTAGGGCGCTGAATCCAAAATAAGGGTGCGCCACATATTGCGGGCCCCTATTTTGGATTGTATTTTTATTATTACTTCTTGCAACTGCAAACAGGCTTAATCTGCTTGAAGAAATCATTGCCCTTGTCATCTACAAGAATGAATGCAGGGAAGTCCTCAACCTCTATTTTCCATATTGCCTCCATTCCAAGCTCGGGATACTCAACGCACTCGATGCTCTTGATGTTGTTCTGTGCAAGGATAGCTGCAGGACCACCTATTGAGCCAAGGTAGAAACCGCCGTGCTTCTGGCAAGCGTCGGTCACCTGCTGGCTGCGGTTACCCTTGGCAAGCATAATCATACTGCCGCCGTTCTCCTGGAAAAGGTCGACGTAAGAGTCCATACGTCCCGCTGTTGTGGGACCCATAGAACCGCAAGGCATACCCTGAGGGGTCTTTGCAGGACCTGCATAATAGATAGGGTGATCCTTGATATACTGGGGCAGACCCTCGCCTCTGTCGATGCGCTCCTTGAGCTTAGCGTGCGCAATGTCACGGCCCACGATGATTGTACCGTTGAGCGAGAGACGTGTAGACACGGGATATTTGCTGAGTTCCTTGAGAATCTCGCTCATAGGCTGGTTGAGGTTGATTTTCACAGCCTCGCCCTCACCTGCGTTGCGGAGTTCCTCGGGGATAAGTGAACCGGGATTGTCATCGAGCTTCTCAATCCATATACCGTCCTTGTTTATCTTACATTTGATGTTACGGTCGGCCGAGCAGCTAACGCCCATACCCACAGGGCAGCTTGCACCGTGGCGGGGCAGACGTACAATGCGTATGTCGTGTGCAAGGTACTTACCGCCGAACTGTGCTCCCAAGCCTATGCGGTGAGCCTCGGCAAGCACCTCCTTCTCGAGTTCAACGTCGCGGAAGGCACGACCTGTCTCGTCACCTGTTGTGGGGAGACCGTCGTAATAGTGTGTAGAAGCGAGTTTCACAGTGAGCAGGTTCTTCTCGGCCGATGTACCGCCAATCACAAATGCAATGTGATAGGGAGGACAAGCAGCAGTACCCAGACTCTTCATCTTCTCCACAAGGAAGGGAACGAGTGTCGCGGGGTTAAGAAGCGCCTTTGTCTCCTGGTAGAGATATGTCTTGTTGGCCGAGCCACCGCCCTTTGTCACCATAAGGAACTTATACTCCATTCCCTCGGTAGCCTCGAGGTCTATCTGTGCGGGGAGGTTGCAGCGTGTGTTCACCTCGTCGTACATTGTAAGGGGCGCATTCTGGCTGTAGCGCAGGTTCTCCTGAGTATATGTATCGTACACACCGCGCGCAAGAGCCTCCTCGTCGCAGAAGCCTGTCCACACCTGCTGGCCCTTCTCGCCGTGAATGATTGCTGTACCTGTATCCTGACACAAGGGGAGCTGGCCTTTGCAGGCAACCTCGGCATTACGCAGGAATGTGAGTGCCACATACTTGTCGTTGTCGCTCGCCTCGGGGTCACTGAGGATTTTTGCCACTTGCTCATTGTGCTCACGACGGAGCATAAACGACACGTCACGGAACGCTGTGCGCGACAGGAGTGTGAGTGCCTCGGGTGTCACCTTGAGTACAGGTGTACCTTCAAAATCGCCAACCGACACACCCTCTTTTGTCAAGAGGTAGTACTCTGTTGTATCCTCTCCGTGCTGGAACATATGAGAATACTTGAATTCGGGAATTGTTGCCATAATAGTTATTTTAGGGTTTGTATAATTGTTCTTCAAAAAAACTACTCCTCCTCGTCGTAGGTCTGGTAGAGGAAGTCGTTGTAGGGGTATTTCTGCACGTGAAGCTCGCACACACGCTTGTAGATTATATCCTTAAGCGTGTCGATATTCTGCTTCTCGCGCGCCGAGATGAATATGCAATTGTCCTCGAGCTTGGCCATCCACGTGTGCTTGAGCTCCTCGAGCGTCATATTCTCGCGTGTGCGGGGCGTAAGGTCGTCCTCCTCCTTCTGCACAAATGTAAAGGCATCTACCTTGTTGAAGATGACCATCATAGGCTTGTCGCCACAGTCAAGGTCGGCAAGAGTCTTGTTCACCACCTCTATCTGCTCCTCAAAGTCGGGGTGCGACACATCTACAACGTGCAGCAGCATATCGGCTTCACGCACCTCGTCGAGTGTCGACTTGAAGGACTCCACAAGGTCGGTAGGGAGTTTACGAATGAATCCTACCGTATCGGAGAGCAGGAAGGGCAGATTCTCAATTATCACCTTGCGCACTGTGGTGTCGAGGGTGGCAAACAGCTTATTCTCGGCAAACACCTCGCTCTTTGCGAGCAGGTTCATCAGGGTCGATTTTCCCACATTGGTATATCCCACAAGCGCCACACGTATCAGGCGACCGCGGTTCTTGCGCTGAATGGACTTCTGGCGGTCTATCTGCGAGAGCTGTTCCTTGAGCAAGGACATACGTCCCAGGATTATACGGCGGTCCATCTCGAGCTGTGTCTCACCCGGACCACGCAGACCCACGCTGCCGCCCTTTCCGGCTCCGCCGCCCGAGCCACCGCCCTGACGCTCAAGGTGAGTCCACAGGCGCTGCAGACGCGGAAGCATATATTTATACTGTGCAAGCTCCACCTGTACCTTTGCGTGTGCCGTCTGTGCACGCATCGCAAAAATATCGAGTATAAGCGATGTACGGTCGAGGATTTTTATCTTCAGCTCCTTCTCAATGTTGCGTATCTGCTTGGCCGAGAGCTCATCGTCGAAAATCACCATTCCAATCTCCTCGTCACTATCCTTGCGCATCTCGACATACTCGGCAATCTCCTTCAATTTTCCGCTGCCCACGTATGTAACGGGGTGCGGGTGGTCGATGCGCTGAGTGAAGCGCTTCACCACCTGCGCTCCGGCAGTGTCGGCAAGGAACTCGAGCTCGTCGAGATATTCATTTGTCTTACGCTCATTCTGAGTGGAAGTTATAAGTCCTACAAGTATTGCAGTTTCTATTTTTGTTGTCGAAATAACAAATTCTTTCATCGGGTAAAAGTATCCTTTTATGGTTCTGTTCCAAATGCGCCCGTCGAGAGGCACGCTGTTTCTAAAATGCGAAGATAGTGATAATTTTCAGATAGTCCCTCTTTGTACGCAGAAATAAATGAAAAACGGGCAACTGTTCCTGCCTACACTATGGCCCTGTATGCCCCACCCGCCTGTGTCCTTATGAGATTTTTCATTTCGAGCTCAAAGAGAAGCGACATTACGCGCCCCACAGGAATATCGAGAGCAACCACAATTGAATTCAGTTGCATACCGTTGCTGTTCTCACGCAGGAGGTCGAGCAGTATCTGCTCCATAGGCTGGAGTTCGGGGAAGAGTTCCGCTTCGCGCGGCTCGGCGTTCTTGACCGCCGCACCCCAATTCATAGCCTCAACAAAGTCATACGCCGAGGTTATTAACGCTGCCTTATTGTGCGCAATAAGTTCGTTGCAGCCCATCGAGAACTGGTCGTTCACCCTTCCCGGAAAAGCGAAGCAGTCGCGCATATAGCTCTGTGCGATGGAGGCCGTAACCAATGAGCCGCCTGTAGATGGCGATTCTATAACCACCGTAGCATCGGCAAGGCCCGCCACAATGCGGTTGCGTTGCAGGAAATTCTGTTTGAAAGGCTCAGTACCGCTCATATACTCGGTGAGCAGGCCACCGTTGGCAAGCATATCCTTGGCAACAGTACGGTGCGAAGAGGGGTATATGCGGTTAAGACCGTGGGCAAGCACTCCTATCGTGGGCAATCCTGCCTTAAGGGCGGCCCTGTGTGCACACACATCGACACCGTAGGCCAGGCCGCTCACAATGAGCACGTCGGGCAGCATACGCGCAAGGTCGGCAACAAAGGCATTGCAGATGTCCTTGCCATATTCGGTCACACGGCGCGTACCGACGATAGAGACAATGTGCCGGGCATTCAGGTCAGCATTGCCCATTGTGTATATTACCGGAGGTGCATCGTCGCACTCCTTCAGGCGGTAGGGGTAATCGTCGTCCTTTATGCAGGTTATCCCGATTCCCTTTGCTGCAGTAAATTCAAGCTCCTTCTTGGCACAGTCAAAGAGACTCTTGTCGGACAGTACAGACACAAGAGCCGGCGTTGCTCCCGGCAGGACGTCGTACACGGCATCGGGCGAGGAGAAGAGCCCTGCAACATCTTCAACCGTCGACAGTATGGTGCATATATGAGCAGCTTTCAACCCCTGCACCTTTGTAAGTGCAAGGACTGAAAGCAACTCGTTGTATCTTTTCTCCGTCACGCGGAAATATATTTATTTTATGGTTATGAGGATTAGACCCGCCTTACTTTATTACAGAGTTGAAGGCGTCGTTTCCAACATACTTTGCAAATTCAAGGTCGGCAACAGCCTTCTGTGCCATAGAGGGGTCGAGCTTGATTGCATTCTTGAGACCGTCGTAGAGCATTGCTGCATTGTTTGTGCGTGCTCCAAGAACAGCCATCAGGTAATATGTATTTGCATCGGGGTTCTTTACAGCCTCCAATGTTGCTCTTGCAGTGCTGTAGTCCTTGTTGAGCAACTGCGCAAGTGCCGAGCTGTTGGTAGCCTGAGCGCCAAGGAGGTCGGCAGCACGCACATACTGGCCCTGGGCGATATAAAGGTTGCCGAGTGCCTCGTCACCAGCCTTTGCGCTTGCACCCTTTGCCATATATGTCTCGGCAGCAGCAATATCGCCCTTGAGCAGTGCCAGGTAGCCAAGGTTCACATTCACCTCGGGAGCGTTGGGGTCGAGCTTGATGGCCTTGTTCAGATAATCGGCCGCAGTAGCATAGTCGCCCTTGTTGTATGCCATTACGGCAAGGTTGTTGTATGCACGGTAGTCATTGGGATAGAGTCGTACTGCAGTCTTGAAGATTTTCTCCTGCTCGGCCTTGTCCTCGCTGATTACTGCAGCATAGAGCAACTCCTCGATTGTAAGCTGTTTGGGATCGCTGCTGTACTGTGCCATAATCTCGTCGTCGCTACGGCCTACAACAAGATAGTTCATAACGATGCGTGCACGGCGCAACTGGGGCAATATCTCGTCGACAAGCTCAGCGTAGACAGTAGAAATGCTTCTGATCTGAGCCTCGCGCTCCTCGGGATCGGTGTACATCGAGAGCACTCTCAATATAACGTCCTTATCGGGGATATTCGACTCCATCACCAACTGCTTGAATCCTTCCCAGTCCTCGGCAGTGTAATCGCTATCCACGTGTCCGTCGAGCTTGGCCTTTGTCATCTGGCGACGGATATACTGTGCGGTGTTCTTCTCGCGGCCTGTCGCAACGCCCTCGTTGAGCAGCATTGTACCGTCGGGCGAAGCGTAAGCGGTAACCTCGACATTCTCGAATATCTTTCTCTCTGTATCGGCAGCCACTGCGCTCATAGAGTCGCTCAGAGCCTTAATCTCGGCTGTTGTAAGCTGGCTGTTGCGCAAGTTTGTCTGCTGGATAAGGAAGAGGATATTTGCCTGGAGCGCCTTCTTTATCACACGCTGGAAAGCGTCCTCGGCCACTGCAATGTTTGCTGTGGTAACAGTATTCTTGTAGAGCTGCGATGTCGAGATACAGCCGTCGGCAACCTTCACCTCGGGCAACGTATAGGTCTTCTTGCCCTTCACCACGGTAAAGCGCAGATAGAGAGCCGACTTTGCCATAGCGGGTATATAGTCGAAATTCATTCTCATTGTAAAAGAGCCGCCCTTCTCATAGGATACTGTACGGTTGTTGCCGAGCACCTTCTCGCCCTGGAATGTCACGGGCTCCGAAACAGCCTCTCCACCGTCATACTTGAGTACAGGTGTGATTGTGAGAACCGACTTCTTGTTGAAGAAGTTCTGTGGGAAACGACCATCGATTGTCACGGGCACCTGCGTACCTACCACTTCGAGCACAGCAGGAGTAACGGTAAAATACTGCGACTCCAAGCCGCCCATTTTAGAGCTACAAGAGCTCAAAAGAATAACCGCTGCCAACGACAGCAGCATCGACAATTTCTTTAGCATCACTTGAATTATTAGTTGATTAAAAAATACTCGTTGCATTTATCTTCGCAAAGATACAAAAGTAATTGCAATGTAGGAAGCCGTTTGAAAAGTTTTTATCACGCGTACGCGCCTAAATATTCCGGGTTGCGCGCCTGCCATTCGCACAAGAAGGTCATTTGCGGCGGTTACGCGGGTGATGCTCAATCACTTCCTCGCGCAGCCGCACGCTGTCGATGTGCGTATATATTTCGGTCGTGGATATACTCTCGTGCCCGAGCATCGCCTGTATTATTCGCAGATTGGCACCGCCCTCGAGCAGATGAGTGGCAAAAGAGTGCCTGAACGTGTGCGGGCTCACATTCTTGTTTATCCCTGCAGCCTTCACAAGCTCCTTGACAAGGCAAAAGACGGTTATTCGCGACAGGGGCTTCCCGCGCCTTTCGCTCACAAAGACATAATCTATGTATCCGGGCTTTATCGCAATACGGTCGCGGTCGTTGAAATAGTAGTTGAGTTCCTCTATTGCCCGCGGCGATATTGGAACGAGACGCTGCTTGTCGCCCTTTCCCGTCACACGAATGAATTCCTCGGTGAGGTAGAGGTCGGACATACGCAGGTTGCACAGCTCCGAGACGCGCAGCCCGCAACTGTACATAAGCTCTATCATAGCGCGGTTACGCTGTCCTTCGAGCATCGAGAGGTCGACGCAGTCTATTATACGGTCAATCTCCTCAAGAGTAAGCACATCGGGCAGATGCATTCCAATCTTGGGCGACTTGAGCCTCTCTACAGGATTACCGGCTATGAACCCGTCCAACTGCAGGAAGCCATAGAAGGAGCGCAGCGACGAGAGCAGCCGCGCCTGAGTGCGCGGGTGTATGCCCACCTCGCCGAGCATAGAGAGGAAAGCACGGAAATCCTCAAGCACAGCATCGGCCAGTTGCTTGCCCTCCCCGACAAGGAAATTCCCGAACTTGCCGATGTCCATCAGGTAGGCCTCCACAGTGAGTGGCGACAAGCCCTTTTCGAGCCTCAGGAACATACGGTAACTTTCAAGCGGTGAGCGGACGGTTGTTTTTGCCATAATTATTTTTATTGCACAAAGATAAGCCTAATATTTTACTGCAGGCATCACCCGCAGAGCAAATAAGCATCAAAATACCACAAAAAATGAGCGTTTGGCGGGCCACATAGGCAAAGTATGCGTTTTTTTGTGTATCTTCGCATCAAAATGTAACGCAAGCAGTTACCCACCTATGAGTATAGACGAAAAATTACAGGATTATATCGAACAGCACAGCAGCCCCGAGGGCGATTACCTCTACCGCCTCTACCGCGCAACGAACGTAGAGATTCTCAACCCGCATATGGCTTCGGGGCACGTACAGGGGCGTCTGCTCAAGCTGCTGGTCAATATGATACGCCCCAAGAGGATATTGGAGATTGGAACCTACACAGGCTACTCGTCGATATGTATGGCCGAAGGGCTTGAAGAAGGAGGCAAGCTCTACACATTCGAGATTGACGATGAGCTCGAGGACTTTACCCGCCGCTGGATAGAGGGCTCGCCCGTTGCCGACAAGATAATATTCACCATAGGCAGCGCGCTGGAGAAAGTACCCCATCTGGGCGAGAAATTCGACCTTGCCTTCATCGACGGCAACAAGCGCGAATATATCGCCTACTACGAAATGGCACTCGAATACCTTAACGCCGGCGGCTGGATACTCGCCGACAACACACTGTGGGACGGACACGTGATAGACCCAGCCTACAAGGACGCACAGACGAACGGAGTGAGACAGTTCAACGACTATGTGCGCAACGACGGGCGTGTAGAGGAGGTAATACTCCCCTTGCGCGACGGACTGACAATTATCAGAAAAAAGTAGAACAAAACAATAAGGAAACTATGGACAGTACAAGACAAAATAAAATATCGCGCCTCATACAGAAAGAGCTGAGCGACATCTTCCTCAAGATGGCAAAAGAGACCCGCGGCATTATGGTATCTGTGAGCGTGGTACGCGTGAGCCCCGACCTTGGCATTGCAAAGGCCTACTTGAGCGTATTCCCCTCGGAGAGAGGAGGCGAGGTAATTGAGCACCTCACAAACAACACAAAAGCCATACGCTACGAGCTGGGCAACCGCGTGAGACACCAGTTGCGCATAATCCCCGAGCTGCGCTTCTACCTCGACGACTCGCTCGACTACATTGAGCACATCGACAATCTGCTTAAGGACTAAAGCCCACGATGAACCTGTCGCTATACATTGCCAAGCGCTACCTGTTCTCAAAGAAAAGCCACCAAGTTATAAACATAATTTCGGGAGTGGCTGTTGCGGGCGTAGCGCTTGCCACAATGGCGATGGTGTGCACGCTGTCGGTGTTCAACGGCTTTCAGGGCATTGTCGAGAAGCAGTTCACGGCATTCGACCCGCAACTGAAGATTACCGCAACAAAAGGCAAATGCTTCGACGCATCGGAGGCTAGCCTTGCAGCAGTTGCATCGCTGCCCCAGGTGAGCATCGTCACCCGCTGCATCGAGGACAAGGCAATGGTACAATACGATGGACGGCAGGCAATGATTACCCTCAAAGGCGTAGAGGACAATTTCGAGCAACTGACAGACATAAGGAAAGCCCTCATAGGCAACGGCACATTCATCTTGAGCGACAGCACCACGTCATACGCAATATGCGGCGGAGGGCTTGTATCTGCGCTCAACTGCGGCATATACCACACCCGCCCGCTGGAAATATACGCTCCGCGCCGCGGCAGAAAGGTGAGCCTCGCCAATCCAGCGTCGAACTTCGCAAAAGGCCACCTGCACTCCTCGGGCGTCATATTCGCCGTACAGCAACCAAAATACGACAACAACTACCTGCTCACCTCAATAGACTTTGCACGGGAGATATTCGGACGCGGAGAGAACGAAGCGAGCAGCATAGAAATATCGTTGCACGCGGGGTGCGACGAGGCTGCAGCCATAAAAGAGATTGAAGCCCTTCTTGGAGAAGATTTTGTCGTAAAGGACCGCTACCGCCAACAGGAGGACATTTTCAAGATAATGAAGATAGAGAAATTCATATCGTACATTTTCCTCTCTTTCATACTGCTCATAGCCTGCTTCAACATCATAGGCTCATTGTCGATGCTTGTGATTGAGAAGAAGCGCGACGTAAGCACCCTGCGCAGTATGGGTGCCGACAACAGCCTTATAACCAACATTTTTGTTGCCGAGGGCGCTATGATTTCTATCTTCGGCGCTGCCATAGGAATTGCCGCAGGAGTACTCCTGTGCCTGTTGCAGGAACACTTTGGCCTGTTGACTATGGGCGGAGGGGGCAATTTTGTCGTAGACAGCTACCCTGTGGCCATTCACTGGAGCGACGTTCTTGCCACATTTGCAACAGTAATTGTCGTGGGGCTCGTTGCAGTGGGACTGCCCACAAGACTGCTTACAAGAAGAGTGCTGAGCGAGTGATAATGCCACACAAAAAATCTCGACCATTCAGACGAGTGGTCGAGATTTTTATTTCATACCCTAAGAAGCTGTTTAAATTTATATCGTTAAGTTTTTTATAGGTTAAGATTGGAAAGTTTTATTGTTTTTCGAGGGCGCGTAGCGGGCTACGTAACCGAGAAAAAGAAGAAAACAGGCAATTTTGGACATAAAAAACAACGAAATAACGGCTTCCAATATAAGAAAAACATTTTTTAGAAACTTAAACAGCTTCTAATATACCTTTTACACAAGAACAATCTTCCCTGCCTGCACCTGGCAATTAAGGAAGCGCGATGCCTGCTCCTTGAACTTTGTCACCGACTCGGTAGTGTAGAACCGGGTGTTTCCTCCCTTTGTGCACTTGGCCTCAACCTCTGTATGGCGGACAAGATAATCCTGCAGCGAGTGCGCCACCGCCTCGCCCTGTGTGAGCACGGTTATACCCTGGGGTACAAACTGCTTCACCCTGTCGAGCAAGAGAGGATAGTGCGTGCAGCCCAGAATTATTGTATCTATCTGCGGGTCGCGGCTGAGCAACGCATCAATGTCGCGCTTCACAAAATAATCGGCACCGGGAGTAAGATGCTCATTGGCCTCAACGAGCGACGCCCACATAGGACAAGCCTTTCCAACAACCTCAATATCGGGGAAAAGCTTCCTTATTTCCAGAGGATAGGACATCGATTTTATTGTCCCTTCTGTGGCAAGGACACCCACGTGACGGCTCTTTGTAACGTCGCCCACGCACTCCACCGTAGGCCTTATGATGCCGAGCACACGGCGCGCAGGGTCCATATTGGGCAAGTCGAGCTGCTGTATATTGCGCAACGCCTTTGCCGAGGCAGTGTTACAGGCGAGTATCACAAGATGACAGCCCGACTCGAACAGGAACTTCACCGCCTGCAGCGTAAAATCGTACACAACGTCGAACGAGCGTGTGCCGTAGGGAGCACGCGCATTGTCTCCTATGTACAGATAGTCATACTGCGGCATAAGGCCCTTTATCGCATTGTATATCGTAAGCCCTCCGTATCCCGAGTCAAATATACCAATGGGACCGGGAGTCTGCGGCAAAGTCATCATCTCGCTCATTTCCTGTGGTTGTCATTATTGTTCAGCCTCGTCGGACGTTGCTTCTACTGCTGCATCTTGGGCAGCCTCGCCCTCGCTTTGAGAATCCTCGTCCTCTTCATTCACAGGCACATTCTTGGGAGTTCCTGTAGCCACCACCACCTGCGTCTCACCCGTAAGGATAGTCACCAGCAAGGCATCGGTTATATCAAAGCCTATGGCCGGGTTTATGAACTTGTATCCCGCCTGCTCCGTGTCAATTGCGTATGCAAGATTATTACGCATACATACGGCAGCCACGGCACTGTCTACAACTGCGTGCAGCGGATAGAAGAGCGAGTCGTGGGCCTGCACGAGCCAGTCCTTCACCTGCTCACGGAACACAATGCTACGGTCTACAAGGTCCTGAAGTTCCTTCTGGCGCTTGCGCAGGATGGGCTCGGGAAAATCGTACTGACCGTTGAGGAACGCCACGTAGCTGCGTGTAAGCTCCTGCTCGTTGCGTTTAATCTCGCTCTCGCAGCGTGCGAGCAGGTCGTTGTAGTCGGCCTGTGCCTGCGCATACTGCGGCAGTTGCTGCAGCACCTGACTGTAATTGAAATAGCCGAATGTATTCTGCGCCGTTGACACAAGCGGCAGCAGCATCAATATCAATAGCAATTTACGCATACTCTGTTTCTTTATTCAATAAATCAAGAGGGAAGCCCTACAGGCCTCCCTCTATAAATTCAACATCTGCCTGTATCCTTACTTTGCAGTGGGCGAAATTCCGAGCTTTGCCTTTACCTTGGCGTTAAGGTCGTCACAAAGTGTCGAGCTCACGTAGGGGATTGTTCCGTTCGAAATGTCGAACACGCAAACATAACCGCCCTCGGCAGCAACGGCCTGAATTGCGTCGTTCAGAATCTTTGCAACCTCGCCAAGCTTGGCCTGCTGTGCCTGCTGCATATTCTGGGGAGTCTCACGCTCGTACTGCTGCATACGTACATAGAGGTTCTGAAGGTCCTCCTGACGGCGGCGCAGGAGATTCTCGGGGAGTGAATCCTGCAACTGCTCAAACTCAAGGCTCTTCTTCTCGAACTCGGTACGCAAGCCCTCATACTCCCTGCTGTACTGCTGCATCAGCAAATTGAGTTCATTCTCGGCCTTAGCATACTCGGGCATCAACACAATGATAGAATTGAATTCAATGAAACCGAATTTAGGAGCCGACTGAGCAAACATACTCAAGGGAGCAATCAACAAAAGTAAAATCAAAATCTTTTTCATAACTTATTTTTTATTGGATTAGAAGCTGATTAAATTTCTAAAAAAAGTTATTATTATATTGGAAGCCGTTATTTCGTTGTTTTTTATGTTCAAAACTGCCCGTTTTCTTCTTTCTCTCGGTTACGTAGCCCGCTACGCTCCCTCGAAAAATAATAAAACATTCCACTTTG
>JAFZIA010000111.1 GCA_017554605.1 Bacteroidaceae bacterium | reverse complement strand
TCTGTATGAGGGTAGCGGATTGTGACCTGCGTGCCGCTGTTCAAGAGAAATATCCTGTTAAGGGTCTTTTCCAGCGCAAGCAGGGTGGCATTGCGGTTCTTGGGCTTGAGTTCACATTCCCAAATGATAATGGTGTGCCAACCGAGGCGGCGCAACTGTATGCGCTTTTCTATGTCGCGTTGGCGGTTGCGCTCTATTTTATTTTTCCAGAATGGCGTGTTGCTCTTGGGCATTATGAAATATTTGCATTCTTCGTGTCCGTGCCAGAAGCAGCCGTTGACGAATATTACCGTGCGGTATTTGCGCAGTACAATGTCGGGGGTGCCGGGCAGACGCTTTACGTTGATTCTGTAGCGGTAGCCGTGGGCGTGCAGATAGCGGCGCACCAGCATCTCGGGCCTGGTGTCCTTGCTGCGTATGCGCGACATACAGTGGTGTCTCTGTTTCTCTGTCATTCTATCTGCCATAGGGCAAAAGTACTTCTTTGCATATAATATTCAAAATAATCTTTTACTATATTGCAGTTTCCTTTCTCCTCATTTGCGTATTAGATGAATAGCAGAAAAAACATAAATTGCAGGTGATGAATGATAGATTTATAAGTTTTTGCTATCTATAATATGTGTTCTCGATGATATTGTCTGCTGTGGAAAATATGCTATTGGTACGTACTTATGGCTGGGACGGGTTGGTTTATGGGATAATAGACGCTTTTTGCGCCAGCTTGGCTTGCGGATAGAATGCTGTTGTTGGTTATTTTCTCCCGAATGAAAAAAAGTCGCCGGCTGTTTATATATTTGCAATGCGTATAACTATACTACCATTAAAAATAAAAGTTATGTGGAAATTCTGGAACAAACTATTCGGAAAAAAACAAAAGGAGAATGATGCTCCTGTTCGGAAACAACAGCAGCGCGTGTTGACAGATGATGAAAAGCACGCGTACCGCTACTTCTTGCAGTATAAATTCTTGCCCGAGCTTGCGGCTGGTGTCACAAAGGGGGAAATATCGCCCGATTACATTCTTGAGATAGGCGGGTGGGAGAATTTTATGAAGAAGCATGTGGACAAGGATTTTTTTCTGGAGTGGGACGAGTTGCGTTGCGAGGGCATCAAGCTAAGCGAGAATCTTGTTATGGCTCTTTATATCTTCCCGAGACCGAGGCAGATACCCGAGGCGGCTTTTGGTGCAGTGTTGATAAATCTCACAAACAACAATGCCGTGTATTACACTTTGGAATACTCGTATAACGGAGCGTGGGTGCTGGGCTGTACTACGAAAGAAAAGCATTACAGTTTCGGGAATTTGGAAAATCCCTGTTTGAACAGCTTTATTGATTGGGTAGTGGAGAGGGCAAAAGAGGCAGAGCCGGAACTCATAACAACATTGCCAAAAGGTGATTAAGGGGTTGTATTGTTGTTAGGATAAAAATCGGTCGTGGTATATTGTGCTGTTGGGGATTTTTAGCTCTGCTTATACGACAGGTGACTCCCTTTTTACTGCAGATTTTATGAGGTTGCCTTTGGGTGACTTGCCTCTTATTTTTGTGGCAGATATATATATCCAATCTATTTTGTAGGCAACAGTTGGCGATAATACGGCAAAAATCAGTACCTTTGTACTATGTGTGTGAACAGACTGTATGTTGTATAAAAGCAATGTGCGGCATCGGCAAGTTTTTTTGCACAGGGATATTATGCTTCTACGGAGTTTTTTTTGAATCAACAATAAAAATATAGGATTATGAATGAAATTACCAAATGCCCCAAATGCGGTGGCGAATATGTATATTTCGACGGTTCTCTTTATGTGTGCCCCGATTGTGCATACGAGTTCAACGAGGAAAGTGTATCTTCTGCTACTGCGAGTGACGATATACCCAGGGACAGCAATGGTGCTGAACTTTTTGACGGCGACGCTGTAACGGTTATCAAGGATTTGAAGGTGAAGGGCTCGTCGATGGTCATCAAAAGAGGTACTAAGGTGAAGAGTATCCGCTTGACCGGGAATCCCGAGGAGGTTGACTGCAAAATAAATGGTAGCGGAATAGTGTTGAAGACCTGCTTTCTGAAAAAATGAACTATTGTTTAGGTCCTAATGATACAAGGGTAACCCAAAAGAAAAAATGGGTTACCCTTGTTCCTTTATAAAATGGCTTTATGCCCACTCGCTGTCAGCTATTGGTGGTGCTTTTGCGGGATTTAACTACGCAGATGACAAAAGCTGCAACTGTGGCCAGCAGAATTACCGGTTCTGCGAGCATAAAAACGGGCGTTGTTCCCGCTGTGAGCGTCACCATAGTCGATGAGAGCAGTATGAGCCCTATTCCCGATGCAAGGATAATCAGTCCCGTTTGAAGCTGCCGCTTTATTCGGGCAATCATATATGCTGCCAGGCAAATTGCAGCAGCCGTCAGTGGATACAGAAGCAGCATATTGCGCGGCATTGTACCGCCTGCATTTCCTTGAAGGTCGAAGTGCGCCGGGAGAAGTTCCTGCAAGGAACTCCATCGCACAATAATAGCCAATGCATTTATGGCTACAATGAGAATAGGGAAGAGCCAACCTCGTTTGTTCATACCGTTAGTTTTATAATTTAACCATTGCAAAGATATTAAGGAAAGTTATATGAATTACGAATAATTATATCTTTTTTCTGTCTGGCTCAATTCGGGCTGCTTTTTTCCGGTTCTTCAATTCTGTTGCGCTGTGATATTCTCGTTTGTATAGTGTGTTGGCGTGTGGCATTATAAATCCTTTAATATCTGCGCATTAGCCCTGTCTACAGCGGTATTGTCCAATGATGCCAGATAGATGCGGGTGGTAGCTTCGGAGTCGTGTCCCATACCTTCGCTGATAACCGACAGCGGTACATTCTTGCTCCTTGCAATGCTTGCCCAGGCGTGCCTGGCAACATACAATGTCAGCGGTACAGTCAACCTAAGCTCTTTGCCGATGATCTTGAGGCAGCGGTTAATGTTGTGGGCTGCATAAATGTATTGCTTGCGTTCTTCGGTTTTGCAGTTGGGCCTGATGACGGGCAGCAGGTAGCCCGATTGCGATGTTTCGTATTTGTCCACAATCTCTTGCATACATTTTTCCCATCTGATAAGCAACTGTTGTCCCGTTTTGCGCCTGCGATACACAAGTACGCCATTCTGTAAATCCTTTTTCTGGAGGTATGCCATATCTACAAATGACATACCGCGGGTGTAGAAACTGAGCATAAACATATCACGTGCGAAATCAAATGGAGGGTTAGCAGAGAAATCCAACTCTTTGATTTGTCTGATGGCTTTAAGCGGAACGGCGCGTTTTACGGTCTTGTCCACTCCTGTATATACGTGCTTGAATGGGAATCGTTGTGTGGTCAGTTCCTTTTCGACGGCGCGGTTGTATATCGCACGAAGATTGCGCATATAGAACGACGAGGAGTTTGGTGTTACTCCATTGTTCTTCAAGTATGTTTCGTATGCAATGATTATGTCTGAGTCAATATTGTCCAGTGGCAGGTCCTTGTTCTTCCTGAAGCGCTTGAAACTGCATAGGGTGGCCGAGTATGTTTCCGACGTGCGTATCCTGCCCAATGTCTTCTGAGTGGCAATGACACCTTCCATAAATGGGAAAAGATACTTTGTCGGGATATTCATTGTAAATGCCGCTATCACATCGTCTGCTGTGTAGTGGGCTGTGTTATGCTCAAAATCTGAAATTATTTTGTGGAAGTACCTGATGTCTGTCTGTATCCTCTCGTTGATTTCCGAGAGATAGCGTTTCCTGTTTCCGTTGGAGTCGGGTAATATAATCTCCGATAAATCTTTGTTCCATTCATAGCTGTGGAGACGGTGGACTGTCTTCTTCTGGCGTGCTACACGATTGTGGATAACTTGATAGAAAATAGAGCCTTCATTGCCGTCAACCGTTGATGGACGGAACTTTATCTTTACTGTTGTCATATTAAAAATACGTTTTTTGTTTGTTCTTTGGATTATTTTTCTGCTGTTGCCATTCTTGGGGGCACCAGTCTGTTGGATTGCTTTTTCCGATGCTGGAGGCTTGACTATGAATTCCTTCGAAGCAGACGCATATGTTACTTGTAAATGGCTTGTGCTTGTGTCTTTCAATATTCTTGTTTTTCATAAAAGTTCATTTGTTATGTGAAACAAAAAAGTTCTTTTGCAATATGGTTCATATGGTTCCTGGCGGATATTCCGTGATTGCTTTTAGTATGCAGTTTATCCCATAACTAAGGTCTGTGCAAACAAAAGCGGCCTTGATGATACACAAAAAAAGAGGAAGTGCTCATCGGGGCACAACCTCTTTCTATGCGGATGGGAAACAAATAATCCCTATACCGGTTATGATTTTATCTTGGGACGGACTATTCTGTTTTACAACTTGTTTTTGTACATATTGGCTTTTGTGAGCCGTTTCCGGTGTACCGGTGCGATTGCTGCACTCAGTGCTTCGCTCGGCAATGGTGTTAAATACACCGGTAAATGTTGTCGTTTATCGTGTTTCCTTGCAGGTCGATCCAGTCGTCGTTGCATTCTCTCACGCATAGGTAGAAGTGTTCTTTGCTGTCGGAGGGGTAATTGTCCTCAAATTCCTGGAACGCTGAGAGTATCTCCTCGCTGCTGTATCCGTTCTTCTTGTATGCGTCATACACGCGGCCCTCTCCGTCGAACATCTTTATTATTGCAACGCCGTTGTTGCGGTACACGGTCATTGAATTCTCGAAACAGCCGTCCCACTCCTCGCTGCTGTGGTATCTCTCTCCAAGAATAAAAAGCGCATCGTTGCGGCGTAGCCAGTCGCGTATTTCTATCAGCCTCCAATTGCTCAAATCTATTACCGCAAATGCGTTGTACGAATCGTCCTCGGCAAAATTGGGGACAAAAGGCTCAATCTCCTCTTTCCTCATGGCAAAAGGGCAGTGCTCCCAATGATTGTCGAAGCTGTCTTTACGCGTTATGCTGTAGTTGAATCCTGCGATGGCAATGCTGCTGTTGTTGTAAATGACGGTGGCTGTGTGACAACCGTTGCCGGTGTGTATCTGGTGCTGGCTTCCAATCTTGTATGTTTCCATTCTGTTTTATTATATTCCTGTTGCCGAATCTATTTGTGGAATGGGGTTGCTCTTGCTCTGTTTGGCGCCGAGCTTCTCGAGCTTTGCGCAGGTTTGTATTATGCTGTGGCCTCCGGGGGTGAGTTTCTTCTCGCCCTCCTCGTATGCCTTTTGTGCATTTTCGATGGCTTTTCCTATGCTTTCGTAGTTTTTCATAAACTTGCCCACGCGGTCGAGCAGCTCGTTGGCAAGCTCATATACTTTCTCGTGGTTCTCGGCCTGTGCAATGTGTGCCCAGGTGAGGTTGACCATTCTGAGGGCTGCAAAAAGGGTCTGTTCGTCGGCTATGAATACGTTCATCTCCATTGCTTTTCTCCACAGGTCGGGCTGGGCGTTAAGGGCTGTCCACAGGGCGCCGGTGTGCGGGACGAACATTATCACATAGTCCATTCTCACCTTAGGTGCTTTTATGTATGAGGAGTAGTCTTTCTTCGATAGCTCCTTCACGTGTTTCTGTATGCTGTCGATGTGTGCCTTGAGGTGCTTCTGTCTCTCGTCGTCGCTCTCGGCATTTATGTAGTCCCAAAAGGCAGTGAGCGATACTTTGGAGTCTATTATAATCTCGCGGTTGTTGTCGATGTGCATGATGACGTCGGGGCGCATATTGCTGCCTGTGTCGGTGCGCACCACATTGCCCGAGGCGTCGCGTATGGTTGCCTGCAGCTCGTAGTGTATGCCTTGTGTGAGGCCTTGCGACTCGAGCAGTTCGTCGAGCACGCGCTCGCCCCAATCGCCCTGCACCTTGCTCTTGTGCTTGAATACTCGTGCAAGCTCGTCGGCGCTCTGCTTGGCTGCCTGGCTGTGTCTCATCATATTCTCGAGGTTCACTCTCATCTCGCTGTTCATCTCCGTCTGCTTGAGTGTGCTGTCGCTCATTGTCTGCTTCATCTTCTCTATTGTCTGGCGCAGCGGATTTACGATCTGTTCGAGATTGCTGTTGCTCGACTCGGCAAACTCCTTCTGGCGTTGCTTGAGCATCTCCTCGGTGGCATTTTTTACTTGCGCGGTGACTCTTGCCATTGTCTCCTCAAAGAGTTCCTGCTGTGCCTTGAGTGCCTGTGCGTGTCTCTTTTCTTGTGCCGACAGGGTCTCGGCGGTCTGTTTTTCGGCATCTTGTTTCACTTCGGCGACGCGTCTTTCGCAGTCGGCCTTTGTGCTTTCCAGCATTTTCTCGAGGTTTGCGGAGAATTGCCGGGCGTTGGTCTTTTCGCTTTCCAGTTGCCACTGTAGCTTGTCGATTGTATTTTGCAGCTCTTTGCTCTTGCTGCGTGCAATGAGATAGCCTATGAATATTCCTGCTGCTGTTCCGATGATGATTGCTATGATTGTTTCCATTGTACGGGTATTTTGTTTTGTTTGTTAAAGGTCCAAAACGGGTTTGCCGAAAATGTGAAAGTCCTGGGGGAGGGTGTATTGGAGCTTGCCCTTATTCTTGCGCAGTTCGGCAAGGAGCTTCCCGAGCACGTTGCACCCAAAATAGTATCTGCGGCCTCTGAACTCAATCAATTCTGCTCCCCAGTAACGGTTCGATGCGTAGTTGGTGTCGGTTGCATCTTCTACCGGGAACTTGTCGGTTGAATGGAGTACTTTGCGGAAGAGCGCATTGTCGCGGTACTTAAGGTTGAGGCAGTATTTCATCCACTCGTTCTGTATCTCTTTCCAGTCGGCACGTTGGAGTCCTTTGAACCTGCATTTGTACTGCCTCTTCTTTTTGGCATCGACTCTGCAGCCTTGGAAAAGGTTGTCGCGCAGCCATTCGTGTGCCTCGGCGCTGTCCATACGTGCCATAATGTAGAGAATCTCAATTTGGCGGAAGGTGTAGTCGCCGTAATGCAGCCACGTGCTTGGGTCTTTTATTGGCGACATTGCCATATTGTCGAGTTCGTAAAAGGGCTTCTTCTGGTTTGTCTCGAAGGGGACGCATTTGTCGGCGGGGTAGAGGCCGAACTTCCCGAGCTTGGAAAAGTCGGACTCATTCTCGGGAATCAGACTGTCTACCGAAGTTACGACGCTCTCAAGGTCTGCACGGAATTTCTTTTCTTCGAGTCTTGCTTTTATGTATTCAATCTTAGTCATAATGCCGGGGTGTATATGTGGTATCTTATGTGTGTACGGTTCTCTTTGATTCTTCTTTTCATATAATCTCGCGGAATTCTCTTGGCAGGAGTACGTTGGGAGAGTCTGCTACGCTCTTGAACATTGGTGCAATATCCGATGGTGGGAATCCTGCTTTTCGGGAACAGCCGACATTCGTTACGATGAATGTGAGCTCGGGGTGCAGGCCTGCAAAGGCCGCGAACCTTTCAACGGCTTGGGCAATCTCTTCCTGCGTTGCGCCTATAGTGGGTATTGCGTATGTGTTGCCGGCCAGCCCTTCAAGCTGGTGCTTTCCTCCGAAGCGTCGGTCGGCAATGTAGCCCATAGGCTCGTTGTCCCTCAAAGGAGCGCCCGCTTTTGTCTTTCCAGTGAATTCCTTGCCGCTTCCGTACACAAGGACGTGTCCTTTCTTGGCCCACCGGTCTATCTGTGCAGGGGTGTTCCTGTTTGTGAGGTTGAGCCCGTCGAATTCGTTTATTATGTCTATGATGTCTTTTGGCAGATATTGTGCTACGGCCTCTATCAGCTCTTCGGGAACACCGTAGTAGGCAGCGGAGATGCCGCCTGCCATACAGGCGATTGTATCGACGTCGCCACCGTAGGATATTGCCGTTCTAAGTGTTTCCTCGTAGCTGTCGGAGTTGAGGAATGCCGTTATTGCTGCGGGGCAGGTGTTCTCGGCCCATTCGCGTTCCCGGTGCAGCCTGTTGTCGCTGTCGAGTGCTTTTATGAATTTGCGCACTCCGTCGTTGCTCAGGCCGAGGTTGTAGCCGAAAGTCTCTTCTATGAACTTCTTAATCTCCTCTTTGGGACACTTCTCCCTGGCCATAAATACGGCGCCCGATATTGCTTGTGCGCCGGCTATCCCCTCGGGGGAGTTGTGGGTGGTGAGGGCGCTCTCTTTTGCGAGATGCATAGCTTCGTCTATGCTGCTTGCATAGAACCCAATGGGGCTCACCCTCATTCCGCAGCCGTTTCCTTTGCTGTTGTTTGTGGCATTGGGGTCGTTCTTACGACGTTTCTTCCACTCTCTGAATGAGCGTCCGAACCCGGCGTATGTGTACCTGCTTCCCCAGTCGCATATTGTGTCGGCAAATGTCCTCTTGTGCAGCAGGGCATCGGCAACGGCGGCTGTGAGCACTGTATCGTCTGTAAATGAGCAGGCGCTCCTGAACAATTTGAATCTGCCGGCTATCCTGTCGGCAAATTCGAATGTCGACCCTACAACGTCGCCGATGATGGCGCCGATGATACGGTTTTTTGTCTCTGTTGTCATCAGAAGCTGTTTAAATTTCTAAAAAAAGTTATTATTATATTGGAAGCCGTTATTTCGTTGTTTTTTATGTTCAAAACTGCCCGTTTTCTTCTTTCTCTCGGTTACGTAGCCCGCTACGCGCCCTCGAAAAATAATAAAAC
>JAFZIA010000017.1 GCA_017554605.1 Bacteroidaceae bacterium | reverse complement strand
TCTTTTGTGCAAGGTTTTTTGTTTCTTTTTTTCGCAAAAAAAGAAAGCAGAAGAAAATACTACAACGAGAGAATAGCCGTAAAATAACACCGGGAAGGTGGTTGAAAGAATTGTTATCCACAGTAAATTTCTACTGAGCCGGGTTTACGCGTAGTGACTGAGGAGTTCGAAAAAAAATCCGCGAGCCCTTTCAATGACGAAAGGCTCGCGGGTAATCTATTATAGTAAGTTTTTTACTTTATCAATCTCTTTTTACCGTTTACAATGTAAATGCCACGTGTGGGATTATCCACGCGACGGCCGCTGAGGTCGTAGTAGATATTGTCCTTAACCTCGGTTACAATGGGTTCTATTGCTGTTGTACCACTGAAATCGAAGTAGTAGCTGTTGCTGAGCTGCATTCCGGGGTTCTCGGTGTCAACCTCCTCGTCGTAGATGCCAAGCTGGGGTTTGAGTTGCAGATATGCCTTGTTAGCATTGTTCTTGAATGTGCCACCGCTGAGCGCGTCCTCGTACATTCCCACAACACCGTTCTTAATCGAAAGAACATAGTATTTGTGGTTCTTCTCGGGAGTGATATACTCGTCCTGGGCTGAACCTCGTAGCAGGTTGCCTTCAATCTCTTCTGCATTCTCAAAACTTTGCTCAAAAGCGTATGTGCCTTGCTCTGCTCTCACAATTACACCGGTGTTTGCGGGCAAAACACCTGTTACCTGCTCCATCATTAGGCGGTTGCCGTCTACTGTGTTTGCTGTATATACCTCCACGCCCTCGGGGATAATGGCATTGTAATCCAAGTATAGTGTTGCGTATCTGGCTGCCGATACGGTGAGCTCAAATGGGTTTTCTATCATCTCTACGATGTTTGTAAATACGTTCCAACCCTCGGTTGCTGCGTATGTCTCCTTTGCACCTGCTGGAACGTATAGAGTGCAGTTGGGGTGCAGGCTACCAAATGCGTTGTAGCCTGGTGTAAACAGTCTGTCGGCAGGGATATGTGATATTATAGTTTCAAGGTTGATGCACTGAGCGAATGCATAGTCGTCAATCTCGGTAACACCGGCAGGTATTGTTATGCTTGTGGGGCCTCCTGGTACTACGGGACCAATTCCAAACTGTGTAAAGGCCTGCTTGCCTATTTTTGTTACGTTGTCGGGGATTACTGTGTTCTTGCAACCTACAATAAGTGCATTTGTAGCAGTCTCTATAATTGCATTGCAATTGTTATTGCTGTTATAACGGGGGTTGTTGCTGTCTACTGTAATAGTCTCCAAACTGTTGCAGCCTCCGAATGCACTTGTGCCAATTGAAGTAAGGCTTGCGGGGATGTGAATCTCTTTTATGCTTGTACAAGTGGCAAATGCGAATTCTCCTACTTCTGTTATGCTGTTGGGGATTGTGAGGCTTTGGAGGCTCATTAATTGGTAAATACCTTGGTAGCCTATCTTTGTTACGGTATTGGGAATATCGATGCTTGTAGCTTCGTTGCAGTAACATATTGCATTGTCTCCAATGGCTGTAATTCCGCTCTCAATCTCTATTCTCTTAATATCATTTTTGAAATAGTCCCAGGGTGAGTCGGAATGGTGGTTGTAGTTGTCGGTTGCTCCCTCGCCGTAGATTGTAAGTGTTGCGCTCTCGGAATTGTATTTCCAGTATGCGTTCTCGCCACACTGTCCGCTCTGTTTTTCCACGCAATACATATAAATGTAAGCGCCTTCTACCGGTGTTCCTGCGTAGTCTTTGCCGTAGTTTTCTTCGTAAACATTACGATAATCTGTGACGATGTTCACAATGCCCTGGGGTGAGTAGTGGAAAGTGTTCTCGGCTTGAACTGCGGTGCTTGTTGCTGAGGGGGTAAAGGGTAGGTTGAAGGCTACGCTTCGTGCCAATATTGTTCTGCCTTCGATGCTGCTGCCTACGCTGTACTCTGTGTCCGAGTAGATGTATTCTATTTTATCACTCTTTGCTTCGGGTATAAGGTAATATGTGAATGTGCTGTGATATTGTCGGTTTGACCAATAGAGCTCTGTTTGCTCTATTCCGCACACAGTGTAGCCTGAGATTAGTGCAGTGCTACCCGGGAAAAAGTGTTTTTCGTCGTTGGGTTCTATGTGAATCTGCTGCTCATAGGAAAAGGAGCGTGTCGTGGTGGTGATTGTAAGGTTGCTGCCTTTTGCAATGCCAAGACAAACAAACGTAAACAATAGCAAAAAAGTAATTTTTTTCATAAAATTAAAGCGTTTTTAAAAATTTTTGCAAAGGTAGCTATAATCGTTCAAATTACCCCTCTCTTGTGGTGTTAATTGTTGTTAACATCGTTTATTTTAAAAGTAGCTTTGAATATATGTTACATTCGTTGTGAAAAATATTCAAGCAGGGCTTGGTCTTTGATTTTATCTAAATTTATCTGCGCTCGTTGAGTAAAAATGAATTTTTCCACTCGCTTGTGTAAACTTCCTTGCTCGGATATTCGTATATTTGCAACGAAATTATCAGCTTCTTAAACAATATATAAGGAATTATGATTAAAAGACTACTGTTGGGCGTTGTTGCCTGTTTTACTCTCTGTACCGCTGTTGCCGATGAGGGTATGTGGCTTCCGAGTTTGATTAAGCAGCGTATCAAGAATATGCGCAGTATGGGTTTCCGTTTGAATGCTTCTGACATTTATTCTACCGAAAAGGCATCGCTCAAGGACGCTGTGATGCAGTTTGGCGGTGGTTGTACGGGTGAGTTTGTATCGGACAAGGGACTGCTGCTCACCAACCATCATTGCGGATACGGTTCGATACAGAAGCTCTCCTCGGTGGAGCACGATTATCTTACATACGGATATTGGGCAAAGTCGATGGACGAGGAGCTGCCTGTTCCAGGGCTTACAATAACCCTGCTTGTGAAGATGGAGGATGTTACAGAGCGTATTGCGGCGGGCGAGAGCGAGGAGGATATAATCGCTGCCGAGAGCAACGGAGCGGGCTATCGTGCCGAGATTGAACCTATGTATTATGGTAATCAGCATTATCTGTTTGTCTATCAGACGTTCCGCGATGTTCGTTTGGTGGGTGCTCCTCCTTCGTCTATAGGAAAGTTTGGTGGAGATACCGATAACTGGATGTGGCCCCGACACACTGGCGATTTTTCGGTTTTCCGCGTTTATGCCAATGCCGACAACGAACCTGCCGACTATTCGCCACAGAATGTTCCTTATCGCCCCAAACGTCACTTCAAAATTTCGACCAAGGGTGTGAATGAGGGCGATTTTACTATGATATACGGCTTCCCTGGAAACACGCAGGAGTATGTAATATCCGATGCGGTTGATTATGTGGCGAATGTCTCCAATCCTGCCAAGATAGCACTGCGCACACAGCGACTGGAGATAATATCGGCGGCGCAGGCCAAGGATGCAGCAGTGCGCATTGCATACGCGGCAAAGCACGCGTCGATAGCCAACGCCTGGAAAAAGTGGCAGGGCGAGAGCCTTGGGCTCGGACGTCTGCGCACAATAGAGAAGAAGCAACAGTATGAGCGCGAGTTTGCGGCGTGGGCTGCCGACAAGCCGCAGTATGCGACGCTGCTCGACTCGATGCACGCTGCATATAAAAAGGTTGTTCCCTCGTATTTCGCGCGTGAACTTTTCTATGAGTCGGTGGGTGCGATAGAGGCTTATACGATAGCGGTGCGCCTGAACAATATTGCCAACAGCTTCATCAATGGTGGTGCCGACAGTGACGATATTGCCGCACTTCGGCAGTCGCTCCTCAAGAACTATAACCGTGAGATTGATCACGAGATTGCAATCACTCTTCTCGGGGAATTTATGGAGCGTATGGAAAACTCGCGCATTCCCCAGCCGCTGCTCCGTGCCGTTGACTCCTGCGGCTCGGTAAAGGAGTATGTCGACCGTATCTTTGCATCGACGAGGCTGCTTGGCGATACTCCGCTCACAGCCGAGGAGATTCTTGCCGACGAGCTTGTGGGCTTTGTGCGCCTGTTTGCGCCTGTGGCTGCCGATGCGCGCAACTATGCATACAGGAACATAAGCAACGTGCCCGAGATTGAAAAGTGGTACCGCACTTATATGAAGGCTCTGCGCGAGTGGGATAGCGAGCGTGCATTCTACCCCGATGCCAATTTCACCCTGCGTGTGGCCTACGGAAATGTTACCGGCTACGAGAATGCCGACGGAGAGTACCATACTCACCTCACCACGCTCGACGGAATAATAGCAAAGGACAACCCCGAGATTTATGACTATGACATTCCGCAGACGTTGCGTGACATCTATGCGGCCAAGGACTATGGGCGTTGGGCCGTGGAGGTGAACGGACGCAGGACTGTGCCTGTGTGCTTCCAGGCATCGAACCACACCTCGGGCGGAAACTCGGGTTCTCCGGTGCTCAATGCCAAGGGTGAGCTTGTGGGCATAAATTTCGACCGCACGTGGCGCTCTACAATGAGTGACATTGAGTTCGACCCCACTATTTGCCGTAACATCTCGGTGGATATACGCTATGTGCTTTTTGTGATGGACAAGATAGGCGGTGCGCACTATCTGTTCGATGAGATGGAGATTAAATAGCAGGTCTATAATCCGCACAGCGACACAAAGCGATGGATTTCCTTGTGGCTGTACCGTACAGCGCCCCAATGTGACAGTTGGGGCGCTTCGTAATTGTCGAAAATACTGTAGCGCTGCACTATCCACTCCTTCAGCGCGGGGGATATTGGCATCTGCAGCAGTTGGGAGTAGTACATTGTGTTTACTATGCAAAGGGGGACATTGGGGTTCTCCTTGTATAATATGTCTATCTCCCGGTTGTTTATGAACCCGGCGAAGCTCTTGTGTATGTAGAAGCGCTCGCGGTTGATGCAGTATGCCACTGCCGAGAAGTTGAAGAATGCCGTACGTATGAGGTTGTGCGGGGTGTTGTGTACTCCCTTGTGTCTGATGCCCCACGTGCGCTGCATTGTCCATACATCGGCGGTGAGCGTGCCTGTCTGTGCCTTTATTCCTCCGTAGGAGTTTATCCTTGCGTCGATGTCCTTGCGGTGGCGGCGGTAGATGTCCCGCCAGTCTATCTCCTTTTCGAGTACAAGGTCAATGTCGCGGTGCCGGTTCTTGCGCCCAAGGAAATAGTCCCTGATGATTCCGCTGAACACATACACGTTTGTCAGGCGGGTGATGCTGTCGAGAATGGGGCGGGAGATGCTGTCCAGTATCTCCTCGCGCAGGTGGCGTGCAAAGTCGGCGCTGTGCACGCTCTTTATATCCTTGTCGAAATTCTTAAATACGCTGTCCACTTAGCTTCTGGTAATGTTTTACGGCGAATTTGTCGGTCATACTGGATATGAAGTCCACTATTATGCGCAGGCGGTAGTAGTTGGGCAGGCGCTCGATGGGGAAATTGTCGCACAGCGTGTCGATGTCGTCTATGGCCGTGCCTTCTCTCGTGTATTTCTTGCGCACGGGGTCCCACTCTATGATGCCGTCGTGCAGCATAAAGTCCATCTTGTTGGCGCGGAGCACCGAGAGTGAGATCATCGCTTCGCCGTGGCGCATATATACCTTGTCGCCCAGGAGGAGTCTGGTGTATATGTCGAGCAGTCCGTTTATTACCGACCAGCCGGTGAGCTCCACCGACTGTATCTCCTTGCGGCTGTATATGTTGTGTATGCAGAAGGTCTTGAGGAACTCGGCTACGCGGTTCCCGTCGTCCTGGATAAGCTCGTTGTTGTACTCGCCCGAGAGTATCTGCTCAAAGTTGGCAAGGTATTTCTCTACGGCCTTTGCTACAAGGTAGCGTATGATGTCTATCCTGAAGCGTATGAAGCCCTTGCGTCCCGACGAGCCTGTGGCGCTGCTTGCCTCGTGCAGCGATGCGAAGAGTGCCTGTGCCTGTGCGTCGCAGTTGTTGCTGAATGCTTTCCACTCGTTGTAGAGGTGCGTGAGGGTGAACCACCCTTTGTTGTAGGCGTCCTCGAGGTCCATCGACAGGTAGCAGATGGAGTCGGCTGCTTCTACCAGGAATACAAAGGGGTGGCGCTTGTACGATGCCTCGCCGCTGCGCGGTGCGCCTTGCATTACCCTGTCGAGGTTCTCCTTGTCGGCGCAGAATACTCCGTGCTTGTGGTGCTCGATGGGGGCGGCGGCGCTCTTGTCGCTGCTTCCGCAGTTGGGGTATTTGAGGTACGATGCGAGGCAGGAACGTGTGAGGTTCAGCCCGAAGAGGTCGTCGATGAACTGCAGCTTGGTTATTACCCTGAAGCCCTGTGCGTTGCCGTCGAATTTTGTGAAGTCGCTGCTCCAGTCGCTGTATCCGCCGAGCACGTCGGGGTGCTCCTTGAAGTATCTCTTGAAATATTCGCATATAGTCTGCTCGCCAAAGTGTCCGAACGGCGGGTTGCCGATGTCGTGTACAAGACCTACCGTCTGCAGAATGGCGCGCATAGGGTCGTAGAGCCTGTATACGTCCTCAATGCCGTATTTTTCTATGAACTCCTTGTTGAAGCATACGTCTTTTGCAAGCGATGCTCCTACGTTCATCACCTCCATTGAGTGTGTGAGGCGCGAGTGTATGTTGTCGTCGCTGGTGAGTGGGAATACTTGTGTCTTGTCGTGCAGGCGGCGTGCTGCCGAGCTGAAGAGGGCGCGGCTGAGGTCGCTCTCAAAGTCGTCGCGTGCGTCGCGTGCTTCGCTTCTCTCGCGCTGTGTCACCGAGCTCTCGCGCAGTCGCTCGCGTGCAAAGAGGTTTTCTATACGTGGGTCCATATTGTATGATGTTTGCAGTGGGTGCTGTTTTTTTCTTGTATGCGGCAATTCGGGCCGCCTTCTTGGCAAAGATAGGTACAAACGAGCGAGAAATATGAAGCTTGCTTCGATATTTTTCACAGCGAGTGCAGTGAATCTTTGTGAGGGTGTCCCAAAGTGGTGGATTGTGGCGTTTGATTTTGGATAAGTGCCGCCGAATTTCCGGTGCACGGCATTGCTTGTGTGGGAGGCAGCGTGGGTGTAGTGTGGGCAGATAAAAAAATATGCATTTTCTTCTCTTTTTTCTTGTATGTCCGGTTTTTTTGTGGGTATATGAAAATAATCCGAAATAAAAAAATGCATTTTCTTATATAGATTTATTCTAAATAAGCTGTTGACAGGGGCTGCTTTTGGCGTGTAAAAGTTTTCTTTGCTTACAGGGGGCTCTAAATGCGCTTTTTTCTGTTGTAGGGTACAGCGTAGAAAAAGTTATCAACAGGTTAACACGTTGTGGTACAATATAATGCGAAAAGTTATTAGTTTTACAACCTTTGAATTTTCGGTTTTTATAACCCACTGATATTTAGTCCTTTAAAATATGCAAAAAATCGGCCCCTTTTTTTTGCTTGCAATTTCATTTTTCTTTTCGGATATTTGCAAAAGAAAAGTCGGTTGACGGCTTCACGGCTGGCCCGGTTCTTGGCTGTAAAATGAAGGCGGGACTCTGGAACAGACGGTTCGAGGAGCTGTCGGAAACTGTAGGGCGCACTTTTGTCGGCGCACTCCCCAAGTACATAAAGCGAAGCTTTTGAAAGGCTCTGCGTGGCAGGGCAGGGGTGTTATGCGCTGTATTCTGGACGCTCGTGATTATATAAAGAGGTAGAATGATGAACAAAAATATGGACGTTTTGACAAATGCAGAATTGCAGGCCAAATGGTTGCAGTGTCTGTCGATAATAAAAGATAATGTTTCGGAGGCAATTTACAATACTTGGTTTGCCGACATTAAGGCTGTCAAGTACGAGGAGAGCACTCTTACCATACAGGTAAAGAGTAATTTTGTGTATGAGTTCCTCGAGGAGAATGCGGTGAGCCTTCTTGGATATACTCTCAACAAGGTGATGGGCGAGGGTACACGATTGATGTACAGCGTGCTCACCGACAAGGAGAATGAACTGACAATGGAGGTGGAGCCCGAGAATGCAGCCGCTTCGGAGGCGCAGCAGGTGCTCGATTCGATGCTTATCAGCAAATATACCTTTGACAATTATGTGGAGGGTATAAGCAACAGGCTCTCGCGCTCGGTTGCGGTGAGCGTTGCCAACAAGCCCGGACGTACATTCAACCCCTTGTTCATTCACGGTGCGTCGGGTGTGGGAAAAACCCACCTTGTGAATGCTATCGGTTGCAAGATTAAGGAGCTGCACCCCGAACTGCGCGTGCTCTACATCTCGGCGCACCTGTTCCAGGTGCAGTACACCGACTCTATCCTGCAGAGGAGTTTCAACGACTTTATGCGTTTCTACCAGAGTATCGACGTCCTTATCATAGACGATATACAGGAGATTGCCGGATTGCAGAAGACGCAGACAGCGTTCTTCCACATATTCAACCATCTGCACCTTAACGGAAAGCAGCTCATTATGACCTCGGACCGTTCACCTGCACAGCTCAAGGGAATGGAGGAACGTCTGATTACCCGTTTCAAATGGGGACTCACTGCCGAGATTGAGAAGCCCGACCTTGAACTGCGTAAGAATATCCTCCGCAGCAAGATACACAAGGACGGCCTGAAGTTCCCCGAGGAGGTAATCACTTATATTGCCGAGAATGTCGATGCGAGTATCCGTGACCTCGAGGGTATCGTGGTGTCGATGATGGCGCACTCTACCATAAACAGTGCCGATATTGACGTTAACCTCGCCCGCAGGATTGTCGGCGGATTCTCCAACTTCGAGAAGCACCCCATTACTATGGAAGAGATTATAAAGAAGGTTACCGAGTTCTATGCTGTTGAGCCCGCGGTCATAAATACCCGCTCACGCAAACGCGAGGTGGTTCTTGTGCGTCAGGTGGCAATGTACCTTGCAAAGAAATACCTCGACCTCTCTACTTCTAAGATTGGCCAGTATATCGGCAAGCGCGACCACGCTACGGTTCTTCACGCCTGCAAGACAATCACCAATCTTGCCGAGACCGACAAGCAGTTCCGTTACGAGCTCAACCAGATAGAGATAATGCTTCAGAGTGCATAAAGATTCCTATAATAAAAAATCCACTCCACGCGCGTGGAGTGGATTTTTTTGTGGACTGTAGTTTGGGGCTGATTTTGATTTTGGAAAACTTTTTTACAGTTTTGAAAAATCAAAAGACTGATAATCAATACAATAATTTTTTGTTTGGAAAACTTTGTCTCGATGCTTCAAGTTGTAGTTCTTTTGTTTGGAAAATAAAAATGTATTTTGTAATTTTGTGTTCCGTTTTTGGGGGCATTCTCCAAGTGTATTTGTAGGAAAAACTAACTAATAAATATATAGTCAGAAAGTGGAAAAGAAAACATTCACCTACGATGAGGCTTTCTCGGCAGCTCTTGAGTATTTCAACGGTGATGAGCTTGCAGCGAGAGTTTGGGTAAACAAGTATGCTGTAAAGGACTCTTATGGGGCCATCTACGAGCAGAGCCCCAAGGATATGCACCATCGTATAGCAAATGAAATTGCCCGTATAGAAGCCAAGTACAGTAATCCTATGTCGGCCGAGGAGGTATTCGCGCTGCTCGACCACTTCAAGTACATTGTACCCCAGGGTAGCCCTATGACAGGTATCGGTAACGACTTCCAGATAGCGTCGTTGTCGAACTGCTTTGTGATAGGAATAGACGGAAAGGCCGATTCGTACGGAGGTATCATAAGGATAGACGAGGAGCAGGTGCAGTTGATGAAGCGTCGCGGAGGAGTGGGACACGACCTCTCGCACATTCGTCCCAAGGGCTCGCCTGTAAAGAACTCGGCGCTTACATCTACCGGACTTGTGCCGTTTATGGAGCGTTACTCGAATTCTACCCGCGAGGTTGCACAGGACGGACGCCGTGGAGCGCTGATGCTCAGCGTGTCGGTAAAGCACCCCGATTCGGAGTCTTTCATCGACGCAAAGATGACCGAGGGCAAGGTGACCGGAGCCAATGTGTCGGTGAAGATTGACGACGAGTTTATGCAGGCTGTACTGTCGGGCAATATGTACGAACAGAAATTCCCGGTCGACTCTGCAGAACCTATTGTGTCAAAGCATATTGATGCGTCGGCACTGTGGAAGAAAATTATACATAATGCCTGGAAATCGGCCGAGCCGGGTGTGCTCTTCTGGGATACAATCCAGCGTGAGTCCATTCCCGACTGTTATGCCGACCTCGGATTCAAGACCGTATCGACCAACCCCTGTGGAGAGATACCCCTCTGTCCCTACGACTCTTGCCGCCTGATTGCACTCAACCTCTATTCGTATGTGAAGAATCCCTTTACACCCGAGGCTGAGTTCGACTTTGAACTCCTGCGTGACCACGTGCAGAAGGCACAGCGTATAATGGACGATATAATCGACCTTGAGATAGAGAAGATTGCAGCAATAAAGGAGAAGGTTGCAAGTGACCCCGAGCTGCCCGAAGTGAAGGAGGCCGAGATGCACTTGTGGGAAAAGATAGAACGCAAGAGCGCAATGGGCCGCCGTACGGGAGTGGGTATAACTGCCGAGGGAGATATGCTCGCAGCAATGGGCTTGCGCTACGGCAGCCCCGAGGCGATAGACTTCTCGGTTGAGGTACACAAGAATATTGCCCTCTCGGCCTACCGTTCGTCGGTGAACCTTGCAAAGGAGCGTGGCGCATTCGAGGTATTCGACTACAAGCGCGAGGAGAACAACCCCTTCATCAACCGTTTGCGCGAGGCCGACCCCGCACTCTACGAGGATATGGTCAAGTATGGCCGCCGTAACATAGCCTGCCTTACAATTGCTCCCACAGGTACAGTGAGCATAATGACACAGACAACATCGGGCATTGAGCCTGTGTTTATGCCTGTGTACAAGCGCCGCCGCAAGGTGAACCCCAACGATGCCGAGGTGCGCGTGGACTTTACCGATGAGAACGGCGATTCGTTCGAGGAGTACATCGTCTACCACCACAAGTTCGTGGAGTGGATGAAAAAGAACGGAATAGACACGGACAAGCAGTATACCCAGCCCGAGATTGACGCTATTGTGGCACGCTCGCCATACGCGAAGGCTACATCGAACGACATCGATTGGGTGTCGAAGGTGGAGATGCAGGGCAGGATACAGAAGTGGGTCGACCACTCGATAAGCGTTACCATAAACCTTCCCAACAATGTCGACGAGAAGCTTGTCAACGAGCTTTACGTGACAGCCTGGAAGTGCGGTTGCAAGGGTTGCACCGTTTACCGTGACGGCTCGCGTGCGGGAGTGCTTGTATCTGCCGACAGCAAAAAGGAAAAGAGCGAGGAGCACAAGCCTGTGATAAACGAGACACGCCCCACAGTGCTTGAGGCCGATGTGGTACGTTTCCAGAATAAAAAGGAGAAGTGGGTGGCATTCATTGGATTGTTGGACGGTGAGCCCTACGAGATATTTACCGGACAGCAGGACGATGAGGACGGAATACCTCTCCCCAAAAATGTTACAAAGGGTATTATCATTAAGAGAGTGAACGAGGACGGCACCAAGCGTTACGACTTCCAGTTCGAGAACAAGATTGGCTACAAGACAACCATCGAGGGATTGTCGGAGCGTTTCAATCCTGAGTTCTGGAACTATGCAAAGCTCATTTCGGGTGTTCTCCGATACAAGATGCCCATTGAACTTGTAATAAAGCTCATTTCTTCGCTGCAGCTTGGCTCGGACAATATCAACACCTGGAAGAACGGTGTGGAGCGCGCATTGAAGAAGTATATCAAAGATGGCGTAAAGTCGGCCGAGAAGTGCCCCACTTGCCAGACACCGCTCATTTTTGAGGAGGGTTGTCTGCATTGTCCCAACTGCGGATATTCAAAGTGCGGATAAAGGCTGCGGAGATTGTGTGATTCACTGGTCCCTATCTTAACACTATATATATTTCCTTAAACGGAGAGGGGTTGGCCGGGAAGAGCCTTCTTGGTCGGCCCCCTGCACAAAGAGAGGGTGCCCATTATTGTTTTTGGGACACCCTCTCTTGACTTTCAACAAAAACAGTATGACAATAACTGAATATACAATATCGCTGAGCAATGTGCACCTGTATGCGCACCACGGGGTGATGCCGCAGGAGCAGGAGATTGGCGCCTGGTTCACTGTAGATGCCGAGCTTGCAGTGAGCGACCATAGTTGTGCCGTAACCGATGAGATAGGGGGTACGGTAAGTTATGCCGATGTGTATGGCCTGATTGTGCGCGAGATGTCCTCTCCTTCGAAATTGCTGGAGAATGTGGCGCACAGGATAATACGCTGCATATTCGATGAGTTTGCCGCTGTGTCGCGTGTGGAGGTGAAGATTACCAAGGATACGCCTCCGATGGGTGGCGACAGGTTGAGTGCTGCCGTTACGCTCAAGGCGCACCGTTGATGCACGAGCGCCTATATTACGGTTATCTTCTGTTCCTTAAGCTCGGCGCGCAGTCTCTTTGAGCCGGTGCCGCAGAGCCTGTCGAGCAGCGCCCAGAAGCGCGGGCTGTGGTTCATCTCCACAGTGTGGCACAGTTCGTGCAGAATGACATAGTCTATCAGATGCTGTGGCAGCAGTGCCAGTTTTATGCTCAGGCTTATTGTGCCGCTGCTGCTGCAACTGCCCCAATGAGTGCTGGTGTTGCGCACCGTTATCTTCTTGCAGTGCAGGTTGTGCTGCCCGGATAGCTGCAGCAGGCGCGGAGGCAGTATCTCCTTTGCACGGTGCTGCACGGCGGCTGTTATTCCCCGGCGTAGTGTCTGCTGTGTCTCCTTGCTGCAAAAGTCGGTCCCAGGGCCATACAGGAGGGTGTATGCTCCGTTCTTGCCGTTTATCGTTATTCCCGGTGCTTTTGTCTCTTCGAGGTGCAGTGCGAAATGCTCTGTCTCTATTCTGTAATTCCTGTCTATCCTCTCATATGGGATTTTCTCCTGGTCGAGCTTGAGCCTTTCGCCATACTTTGCAAGAATTCTCTCCAGCTCCTTGTCGGGTGTATATGGCGGCAGGGTGACATATATAGCATCGAAACGTGCACGCATTATTATCTTGCGTGCACGTTCATTATAGGTTACGATTATCTTCCCTAACAGCGGGTGCGATATTTCCCTTTTCTCCATTGTCAGGCTACTATGTGTGTGCCCGAGTTGCCGTCTATCGCATCGGCGCGTGTTATTATCACTCTCGATACTCCGCCTTCAAGGGCGTTGAAAGCGTTGTCAATCTTGGGTATCATTCCTCCGCTTATTGTTCCGTCGGCAAGCAGTGCCTTGTAGCTGTCGCTGTCGATGCGGGCTATGAGGCTTGTGGGGTCGTCGGGGTTGCGCATTACTCCAGGGTGCTCGAAACAGTAGGTGAGCGTCACGTCGAAATGGGGGGCGAGGGCCTTTGCTGTCTCGGCTGCAATGGTGTCGGCGTTGGTGTTGAGGAGATTGCCGTTCCCGTCGTGTGTGAGGGGGGCCATAATGGGTACAATGCCTTCGTTTATGAGTTTGGCAAGCATTGCTCCGTCGGCGCTGTCCACGTCGCCCACAAAGCCCCAGTCAATATCTTCGCTTGTGCGCTTGTGGGCGCGTATTACGTTGCAGTCGGCGCCTGTCAGTCCAAGCGCATTTACGTTGCGTGCCTGCAACCCTGCCACTATATTCTTGTTCACGAGTCCTCCGTAGACCATTGTGACAACTTTGAGTGTATCGCTGTCGGTGATGCGGCGGCCGTTTACCATACGGCTCTCAATGCCCAGTGCCTCGGCTATGCGGGTTGCCGAGCGTCCGCCGCCGTGTATGAGTATCCTGTTGCCTTCGATTGAGGCGAAGCGGTCGAGAAGATTGTCGAGGCTCTCCTTCTCCTCGACTATCTTGCCGCCTACCTTTATTACTGTGATTTTCTGTTTCATCAATAGTCGAGATATGTGTATCCGTATAGTCCCGAACGGTAGTTCGAGAGGAATTCCTTTCCTTCGTCGAGGCTTATGCGGCCTTCCTTTACAGCGCCTGTCACCCAGCGCTCAACTGTGCGGACGAGCTTGCGGGCATCGTATTGTACGTAGTCGAGCACGTCGGCAATTGCCTCACCGTCGATAATCTTCTCAATATGGTAGCCCTTTTCGTCGACACTTATGTGTACGGCATTTGTGTCGCCAAAGAGGTTGTGCATATCTCCGAGAATCTCCTGATATGCTCCCACGAGGAACACTCCAAGGTAGTACGGTTCGTTCGATTTCACCTTGTGCACCTGCAGTGTGTCGGCTTTGCTGCTGTAGTGTATGAAGTCTGTTATCTTGCCGTCGCTGTCGCAGGTCATATCCTGTATTGTGCAACTGCGGTCGGGGCGTTCGTCCAGCCTGTGTATGGGCATTATGGGGAAGAACTGGTCTATGCCCCAACTGTCGGGCAGGCTCTGGAAGAGCGAGAAGTTGCAGAAGTATTTGTCGGCAAGGAGCTTGGGCAGCTTGCGGAAGTCGTCGGGGATATGCTTGAGGTTCTTTGCCAATAGCTGTATCTCGCGTGTGATGCTCCAGAACATACTCTCAATCTGTGCGCGGGTCTTGAGGTCGACAATACCGTGGCTGAAAAGCTCCAGTGCTTCCTCGCGTATCTGCTGTGCGTCGTGGAATGCCTCGAGCATAGTGCGCTGGTCGAGCTCGCACCATATCTTGTAGAGCTCTTTGGCAAGGTCGTGGTCGTTTGCTGCTACCTCCCAGTCCTCGTCCATCTCGGGTAGGGCGGCCGTCTCAAGAACCTCGAATATGAGTATCGCGTGGTGTGCCGATACTGAGCGTCCGCTCTCGGTGATGATGTTGGGGTGGGGTATGTTGTTCTTGTCGGCTGCATCGACGAATGTGAATATGGCGTCGTTCACATACTCCTGGATAGAGTAGTTGACGCTGCTCTCGCTGCTCGACGAGCGTGTACCGTCGTAGTCTACGCCAAGGCCGCCGCCAATGTCGGTGAACTCAATCTCGTATCCGAGCTTGCGCAATTGTACGTAGAACTGCGATGCCTCGCGCAGTGCGGTTTTTATATGGCGTATGCGAGTTACCTGACTGCCTATGTGAAAGTGGATTAACTTTAGGCAATTCTTTATGTCATATTTATCGAGTATCTCGAGTGCTTCGAGCAGCTCGCTCGATGTAAGACCGAACTTGCTTGCGTCACCGCCGCTCTCTTCCCATTTACCGCTTCCTTCGCTTGCCAGCTTTATGCGTATTCCGATGTTGGGACGCACGCCTAAGCGCCTGCCTATCTTAGCTATGCGCTTGAGCTCGTTGAGCTTTTCCACTACGAGGAATATGCGGCGGCCCATCTTCTGTGCAAGCAGTGCAAGCTCAATGTAGCTGTCGTCCTTGTATCCGTTGCAGATGATTAGCGAGTCGCTGTTGGTGTTCATCGCGATTACTGCGTGTAGCTCGGGCTTTGAACCTGCTTCGAGTCCTATGTTGTACTTCTTGCCGTGGCTCATAATCTCCTCGACTACTGGACGCATCTGGTTCACTTTTATCGGGTAGACAATGAAGTTCTCGGCCTTATAGTTGTACTCCTTGGCTGCTATGTTGAAACAGCCCGATATCTTCTCGATGCGGTTGTCGAGAATGTCGGGGAAGCGAATAAGAAGAGGTGCGGCAACGTCGCGTAACTGCAACTCGTCGATAAGTTCCTTGAGGTCAACCGAAACTCCGTCTTTCTTGGGGGTAACGGCTACGTTGCCCTCTTCGTTGATGCTGAAATATGAGGCTCCCCAACCCTTGATGTTGTAGAGCTCCTCAGAGTCTTCAATGCGCCATTTTCTCATATCACTCAATAATGTATTTTTTGTTTATCGTGTCTGCATTATCTCTTTTATGAATTTCTCGACCGATGAGGCTATCTGTGTGCGGTCCTCCAGCTTGTCGGCCACAAAGGTGTGTGTGGCCTTTGTGTAGTGCGGCAGCCTTTTGTCGAGGTTCTCCTTGATGAAGGTGCGCAGTTCTTCGTCGCTCTTGTCCTTTATGAGCGGACGCTTGCTGCGGGCTATGCTCAGTCTTATGAAAAGCCTCTCAAGGGGCACGTCGAGGAACACCGTGGTGCCTTGACGGTTCATATATTCGATGTTGTCGAAGAAGCAGGGGGTGCCTCCTCCTGTGGATATGACAACGTTCTCGAACTCGCACACCTCGTGCAGCATACGCTGCTCTATGAGGCGGAAGCCCTCCTCGCCCTTCTCTGCGAATATGTCGGCAATGCTCTTGCGGTAGCGTTGCTCGATATATTGGTCGAGGTCGATGAATTCTACACCTATCTCTTTTGCAAGCGCACGTCCCAATGTGGTTTTTCCTGCGCCCATATAACCGATGAGCAGTATGCGTGTCATTTATTTCTTCTTTGTGGTGCGACGGCGGCTCTTTGCTGCGGGCTTGCCCTCCTCGTCCTGCTTGTTTATTATCTGCATACACTCCTCGAGGGTGAGCTCGGCGGGCTTGATGTTCTTGGCAAGCTTGTAGTTGCTCTTATTGTAGCATATATACGGGCCGAACCTGCCGTTGAGCACCTGGAGCTCGGGCTCCTCGTCAAAGGTCTTTATCACCTTCTCCGCGTCGGCCTTGCGCTTCTCCTCGATGAGCTGCTGAGCCTCTTCGATGGTTGTGGTCAGAGGGTCGTATCCCTTTGGCAGTGACACATATTCGCTGCCCACCTTTATGTAAGGACCGAAGCGTCCTGCTCCTATGCTCACTGTCTCGCCGTTGAGCTCTCCCAGTGTGCGCGGGAGGGTGAAGAGCGACAGTGCCTCTTCGAGTGTGATTGTCTCCAGTGTCTGTCCGGGACGCATCTGTGCAAAGCGGGGCTTCTCCTCGTCGTTGGCCGAGCCTATCTGTACGATGGGGCCGAAGCGTCCTATCTTCACCGATACGGGCTTGCCGCTTGCGGGGTCGTTGCCCAGCACCCGCTCGCCCACCTTGTGTTCGGTCTTTGTCTGCAGTATGCCGCTTATCTGCTGGTCGAAGTTTCCGTAGAAGTCCTTTATGGGGGCTGTCCACTCCTTCTTGCCGTCGGCAATGTCGTCGAAGTCCTTTTCGACTGTTGCTGTGAAGTTGTAGTCCATAATCTCGGGGAAATATTCCAGGAGAAAATCGTTTACCACAATTCCAATGTCGGTGGGCATAAGTTTCTGCTTCTCTGCTCCCACATTCTCCTTGCCCTCCTTGGTGGTTATCTTGCCGTTGCTCAGCGTCATTATGGTGTACTTGCGTGTGCTGCCGGTCTTGTTGCCTTTCTCTACATACTCGCGCTGCTGTATCGTGCTTATGGTGGGTGCGTAGGTCGAGGGACGGCCTATGCCCAGCTCCTCGAGCTTGCGCACGAGGCTTGCCTCGGTGTATCGGGGGGGGTGCTGTGTGAAGCGCTCGGTGGCTGTGATTTCTGCGGGCTGCAGTGTCTCGCCTGTGCTCACTGCGGGCAGTTGGGCTGTGTCGGCTGTGTTGAGCGACTCCTCGTCGGTCGACTCCTTGTACACTTGAAGGAATCCGTCGAACACGGTCACCTCGCCTGTTGCCACAAAGGTCTCCTCGTGTCCGCTTATGGCTATGCTGATTGTTGTCTTTTCAACTTGTGCATCGGCCATCTGCGACGCTATCGTGCGTTTCCAGATGAGCTCGTAGAGGCGTTTCTCGGGGATTGTACCCTCTATTGTGCTGTTCTCCAGGTAGGTGGGACGTATCGCCTCGTGTGCCTCTTGTGCTCCCTTTGAATTTGTGGAGTATTTGCGCACGTGGAGATAGTCGTCGCCGTATGTCCCGGTAATCACTTTCTTGCTTGAGTTGATGCATAGCGACGAGAGGTTGACCGAGTCGGTACGCATATATGTGATGTATCCGCTCTCGTAGAGGCGCTGTGCTATCATCATTGTCTGCGATACGGTGAAGTGCAGCTTGCGTGCGGCTTCTTGCTGGAGGGTAGAGGTGGTGAACGGTGCAGCGGGGCTCTTCTTGAGGGGCTTTGTGCTCACGTCGCTTATGGTGAACTCCGCTCCCTGGCACGACTGCAGGAAGGCCTGCGCCTGCTCAAGGGTCTTGAAGCGTTTCGACAGCTCTGTCTGCAGGCGGCGTGTCTCACCGCCTTTTGCGGGCAGCTCGAAAAGGGCTGTCACCTTATATCCCGATTCGCTTACGAAATTGTTTATCTCGCGCTCACGCTCCACGATAAGGCGTACGGTAACCGATTGTACGCGTCCGGCCGACAGCGCGGGCTTTACCTTGCGCCACAGCACGGGCGAGAGCTTGAAGCCTACCACACGGTCGAGCACGCGGCGTGCCTGCTGGGCATAAACAAGGTTGGTGTCTATGCTGCGCGGATTCTCTATCGCATTGAGAATGGCTGTTTTGGTAATCTCGTGGAATACGATTCGCTTGGTCTTCTCGGGGCTCAGGCCGAGTGTCGTGTACAGGTGCCAACTGATGGCCTCTCCCTCGCGGTCCTCATCGGAAGCCAGCCACACTGTGTCGGCTTTCTTTGCTTCGCTGCGCAGTGATGCCACGAGCTTCTGCTTCTCGACGGGTATCTCGTATTCGGGTTCAAATGTATCTGTATCTATGCTGAACTCCTTTTTCTTGAGGTCGCATATATGCCCGTAGCTCGACATTACCTTAAACTCTTTTCCCAAGAATTTTTCTATGGTCTTTGCCTTTGCGGGTGACTCTACTATCACTAAATTCTTTGACATATTTTTCTTATTTTGCGGCAAAAGTAGGAAAGTTTCGCGTATATCGGTGCTTATTTCCCAAAAAAAATGCAATGCTTTCCTGTGCTTTTCTCCTTAAAATAATATATTATTTTATTTAGGTGTAATTTTTTGTCCTTCGAGAGAGGCTGCCCTTAGAAATTTATGCTTACTCCTCCGATGACATTTGTACCTTGTGCTTCGCAGCCGGGATATAGCTGGTGCTCGCTGTTCAGGAGGTTGTTGCCCTGTATGTATGCCGCCATCTGACGGTGGAAACGGTAGCTTATCCTTGCGTTGAGCGCGTTCATCTCCTCGTTGCGTATGCCGTCGGCTTTTGTGTATCCGGTGAAGGTGTATACTGCTGTTGCATATACTCCGTCGTACAGGCGTGCCTCGGCCTTGAGGTTGGCCTGCACCATTGGCTTGTAGAGCAGGTACAGGTCGTTTCCGGTGCAGCTCCAGTGGTTGTAGCGTGCGTCGGCGGCAAACTTGAGCCAGCCGCCGTAGTCGTAGCCCACTGCTGCGGTTGCATAGAGGTTGCGCGAGGTTGCCTGGGCAAACTGCGTTCCTGCAAGGTCGTAGACCGCGAGGCAGGGCAGCAGGTCGTCTTTTGTGTATGAATAGCCGGCGCTGATGCTGCCCGAAAGGGGTGACAACGAGAAGCGGGCGCCAATGTTGAGGTCGGCAATGTTGTATGCCGAGGCGTATTGCGCGTCGCCGGGTGTGTAGAGCCAATAGGGCGAGAGCGCTTCGAGTGCGGCAAGGCTTATTGGGGTGCGTCCGCCTGTTGCCGATGCGAACAGGGTCACATTCTTGTTTATTGCACCTTCGATATTGCAGTCGGGTGCGAATGAGATGAATGTTCCGTTGGCGGTCATAATGTCGCTGTTCATTCCGAGGCGTATCTTCCAGTAGTCAAAATGAAAGTCGATATAAGGGTTGAGGCCTATCGCTGCATAGCTGCTGTACTTGTTGCCTGTATCGGGGCGCATATTCCCGTTGTACAGGAATCCGTCGATAGTGACGTCGGCTCCCAGGCGGCGAATGTCGTTGTTGGGGAGCTCGTACTCTATGTTCCCGCCCACCGATATGTGGCTCTCGGTTATTCTCTCTTCCTTTGCTGCCGAGTATTTGCGCGTGTTCATTGCGTATCCTGCATTGGCGCTGTACGACAGTGCGCCTGTGTTGTTCGACTTTATGTACGTGTGCAGGCTGTACGAGGCGCTGTTCTGCTTGTCGGTCTCACCGCCAAAGAAATTCTCTGTCTGATAGTTGAACACATTGTCCCTCACTCTTGCCTCTACTCCAATGTTGAAGGGCCTGAGCTTGTGCATATATCTTGCAACGATATTTGTCGAGTAGAAACGCGAGTCCCACTCCTTGTTTATTCCGTCGAGGGTTGTGTTGTATCCCTCCAGCGAGCCTTGCAGCTCAAGGAGATTGCGTTTGGTGGGGGCAATGCGGTAGAGGATTTTTGTGTCGACATTGTTGTTTGTGCCGTATCCTATACGTGCGTAGCCGGGGAACTGCTCCTGCTGTGCGGGCATACTCTCCTTCACGTTCCTCTCGCTCACGAACTGCCTGAACGGCTGTGCCTTCTGCGAGAATATGATGTCGAGGGGTGTGCTGTTGCTCTGTATCTCCACCTGTGGGGTGGAGCTTATCTTGGCAGCTCTTGCTACGGTGGGGTTGTAGCTGTTCTCAACTTGTACTACGGCGTTGAGTGTGTCCTTCTGTGCAGATGCGCTGCCGCATATAAGCAGGGTAGCGGCGCATAGTATGATGTATCTTTTCATTCGTTCCATATCTTTTTGTGTTGTTCGTTTACTCGTTGTTGCTGCTCAGTTTCTCGAGGCGATCGTTTATCATTCGGGCAATGTCGTCCTCGCCTTCGTAGTTGTTCTGTAGGCTCAGAAGATACTGCTTTGCCTCCATATTGCGACCTTGTGCAATGTAGATGTCGGTGAGCAGTATGAAACTGCGTGCCATCCAATATGAGTGGCTTGTGCCCATCTCTATGTAGTCGAGAATCTCGGCTTCGCATTTGCTGTGCTCTTTCTTGTTGTAGTAGTGCTGTGCGAGGAGGAATTTTGCTTCGGCTCCCTGCTTGCTGCGTGTGTCCTTTGCAAGTGCCGCAAGGTCGGCCGATGCCTTGTCCCATTCGCCGGTTGCTATGAGGGCTTTTGCACGTGTGTAGAGTGCCTCGCGTTCCCACTCGGGCGAGAGGTTGCCGTCGTTGAGCAGGGTGGTGGCATTCTCGGTGACTGCGGCGTGGTTGCCCAGGATATACTCGCAGCGCATAATGTTCATTCGGCAGGTGCGGCGGCGTGTCTCGTCGTTGGTCTTTGCAGCGAGCTGCTTGAACATTTCCGATGCCTTGCCGTAGCTCTTCTCCTGATAGTACAGCTCCGATGCGATTGCCATTGCCTCCTCGCTGTATTTGTTGTCGGGGAAGGCAATAACGCGCTCAAAGTGCGCGAGCGCATCGTTGGGGGCTTTCTGGTTGTAGTATATGAGTCCCAGATAGTAGTGGCTGTCGAGGGTGAATGAGCCGTCGGGGAACTCCTGCAGGTAGCGCTTGAATGCCTCGCGTGCCTCGTTGTACTTCTGTCGGCCGTAGATTTTCTCGGCTGCGACGTATGTAAGGGTGTCGCGCTCGCTGCTCTCTACGCTCTTCATTCCTGGGGTCGACTCGGCAAAGGCTGCATATTCGTCTATCTTGTCTGTCTCGATGTAGATGTTCTTGAGGTCCTGTGCGGCTATCTGTGCTTCCTGGCTGTGGGGGTAGTCGCGTATAATCTGCTTGTATGCGGCTATTGCCTTTGTGTGGTTGCCCTCCTGGTAGTATATCATTGCAATCTCGGCTGCTGCGCGGCGGGCGAGCGAGCTCTTGGGGTAGTGCTTGATGAGGCTGTTGAATGTCTTTATGGCCTCGTTGTTCTTCTCTTGGGCAATGTATGCGCGTCCCATCTCGTAGTATGCCTGCTCGGCAAAACTGCTGTTGGGCGAGCGGCTGATGAGGCTGGCGAGTGTCTCCACCTTGCCTGCATAGTCTCTCAGCAGGCCTTGCGACAGTGCTGCGTGGTACAGGGCATAGTCGGCGTGCTGCGGGGCCGTCTCGGCTGCCTTGAGATAGAATTGCGCCGATGCTGTGTAGTTGCGGCCCGAGAAATGACAGTCGCCTATGCGGTTGTATGCGTCGGCTCTCTTTGCGCTGTTGCCTGCTGCCGTGCTCTGCAGGAAACGGCCGAATGTGTTGAGTGCCTCGCTGTAGGACTGCTGCTGGAACTGTGTATAGGCGAGGGAGTAGAGTGCCTCGGTGCTGTTGCGCGCCGACAGTGCAAGCACGGCGCGGTAGTCCTGCGCCGCTGCACTGTACTCCTCGGAACGGTAGCGTGCCTCGCCTCTCCAGTAGAGTGCGTCGCTGTGTGTGTCGCGGCTGTATCTCGAGTATGAGATGGACTTGTTCAGGTAGTCTATCGCCTGCGGCAGGTTATTGTCGATGAAGGCCTGTACTCCCAGACGGTACAGGATATTCTGCTTTGCTCCCAGAATATCGTCCGACGGGTTCTGTATCTTGTTGATGGACTGCAGGGCAACGTCGTAGTTGCGTGTGTTCATATATACCTCTACAAGGTATCTGCTCACTTGTGCTGCGTGGGGCGACGAGGGGTATTCGTTAAGGAAACGCTCAAAGACCTTCACGCTCTCGGCAAAGGGCGAGTATCGTGTCTGGTGTATGCACAGTGCGTAGTTGTAGAGTGCCTCTTCGCGTATCCGGGCATTGCAGCTCATTGTCGATGCCTGCTCGAACGACATTCGTGCCTTTGCAATGTCCTTGAGCTTCAGTTGTATGATTCCTTGGTGCAAATAGGCGTTCTGTGCCATCTCGTCGTTGCCGTCGGTACAATGGTCAAAGAGGGGGAAGGCTTCCTGGAGCTTACCTGTCGAGAAGAGGCTCATTGCCAGGTGGTAGTAGGCTATGCGCTGGGGCTCCTCGCACATAGAGAGATATTCGTTGAGCGGGGCGATGGCCTCGTTGTAGCGGTACTGTCCGTAGAGTGCTCCTCCCAGAATGTGGCGCATAGGTATTCCTTGCTTCCTGTCGCTGTTGTGCTCCAGGAACAGGCGTGCGAGCTTCTCGGCGCGTATGTACTCCTGGCGCTTGAGGTATATCGATGCAAGATAGTAGGGCACTTCGAGGTAGTAGGTCTCGTCCATTTCTATGGACTTGAAGCCCTCGTATGCTTCGTCGAGCCTGTTGTTGTAGTAGTCTATCGCTGCAAGATGGAAAATGGCATCGCTCTTGTGGTGCTTGCTTGTCATCTTCATAGCCTGCAGCACGTGCAGGGTAAAGTCGCTCTCTCCTACCTCTTGTGCCGAGAGGGCATAGTAGAGCAGGGCACGTTCGCGCTCCTCGGGCGAGAGACGCTCAAGGTCGGCCTGGGCGAACCATTTGTGGGCAAGGTCGAATTTCTTTGAGTAGTAGTACGACTCGGCTATATATACCGAGAGTATGTCGCGCTTTGCGCTCTCGGGATAATCCTCGAGGTATTGCAGCATAAGCGCTCTACCCTGGAGGGGACTTATGTAGAATGTCGCTGTGGCGAAAAGATAGTCGCGTTCCTGACGCTCGCTGTTGTCGAGCTTGTCGCGGTCGATGTTCTTTATGAATGATAATGCCGAGGTGTATTCCCTGTCGCTCATCAACCTGCGGCATTCGCCGAGGAGCCACCCGTTGCTCTCGGGGTTTACATTTGTTTGTGCTTGTGCGGCAACGCCTGCCAGGGCAAGCATTGCTATTGCCAGAATTTTTTTCATATTTTGTCTCTTACTTGTTTTTGTACATTCCTAAAATCCTTGTCACTCCGTTGCGTATTGACTGGAGTCCGAACTGTGCGGGCTCTACCTCGTCCAATGGCAACCACGTGAGCTGTTCGACGTCGTCGTTGGCGCAGGGCAGCGTGTCGTCTGCCACCTTGCAGGCAAAGAACAGGTCGAGCGTATGCTCCTCGAAGCCCGAGTATATGTATTTGTTGGGCAGCGAGAAGAGGTATTCGCACGATGCGACGCTCAGTCCCGTCTCTTCCTTTACCTCGCGGGCAACACCCTCCTCGGCAGTCTCGAAGCTGTCGATGAAGCCTCCCGGGAGGTCCAGCGTCCCCTTTGCGGGCTCTTTTGCCCTACGGGCAACGAGCAGCTCGCCACGGCTGTTGAAGATTATGGCAACAGTGGCTGCAATGGCGTTGAAATAGAATACAAAGCCGCAGTCGTGGCATTTCTTCGATTTGAAGTCGTTCACTCCAAAGTTGTTGCTGCCACATCGGGGGCAGTAGCCGAACAGGTGTAAAGGGTGTTCCATATTCAAAAAAACGGTCGTTTCTGTTTCAACTTGCGAAGTTACTCTTTTTTTAAGACGAAATATTCTCTTTTGTTAAAAAAAAGCGCGCGTTCACATAAATTAAGCTGTCGGGCCATATTTTTTGTCCCGGCTACTCTCTGTTTCGAATATTTGCACTATCTTAGCAGTCGCGTTGCGCAGATGCAATGCGTGTGGCGGTTTTTCTCAAAGCTGCCGTTGTTATGACTGAATTTCTAAAAACAGATAATTATGGACAAAAAAGCACTTTTGGTAATTTTGGACGGTTGGGGCATTGGCAACCAGAGTAAGGGTGATGTGATTTTCAGCACTCCCACTCCCTATTGGGACTATCTTGTAAGCAACTACCCCAATTCCCAGCTTCAGGCAAGTGGCGAGAATGTAGGTCTGCCCGCAGGACAGATGGGTAACAGCGAGGTTGGACACCTCAACATCGGTGGCGGCCGCGTAGTATATCAGGACCTGCTCAAGATTAACCGCGCAATTGCCGACGGCAGCATCAAGCAGAATCCTCAGCTCGTGGCTGCGGTGGAGTATGCAAAGGCCAACGGTAAGAAACTCCATTTTATGGGTCTTGCTTCGGACGGTGGCGTACACAGCTCTTTGGAGCATCTCGAGGCAATATACAATATGGCAGTTGAGGCAGGTGTAAAGGAGACTTATGTACACTGCTTTATGGACGGTCGTGATACCGACCCCAAGAGCGGTGCGGGTTTCATCGAGCAGTTGACAGGTAAGAATATGAATATCGCTACAATCGTAGGCCGCTACTATGCAATGGACCGCGACAAGCGTTGGGAGCGTGTAAAGATTGCTTACGACCTCCTTGTGAACGGAGAAGGCAAGAAATCCGACAATATGGTTGCTGCAATGCAGGAGTCGTATGCCGAGGGCGTTACCGACGAGTTTGTAAAGCCCATCGTGAACAGCACAATGGACGGACGCATCGGCGAGGGCGACGCGGTAATCTTCTTCAACTACCGTAACGACCGTGCCAAGGAACTTACAGTTGTTCTTACACAGCAGGATATGCCTGCCGAGGGTATGCACACTATCCCCGGATTGCAGTACTACTGTATGACTCCCTACGATGCAAGCTTCAAGGGCGTTTACATTCTCTTCGACAAGGAGAATGTCGAGAACACTCTTGGTGAGTACGTCTCTAAGCAGGGTATGAAGCAGTTGCACATTGCCGAGACCGAGAAGTATGCCCACGTGACATTCTTCTTCAACGGTGGCCGCGAGACTCCCTACGAGGGTGAGGAGCGTATCCTTGTCCCCTCTCCCAAGGTTGCTACTTACGACCTTCAGCCCGAAATGAGCGCATACGAGGTAAAGGACAAGCTCGTTGCCGAGATTAACGCCGAGAAGTACGAGTTTATCGTTGTGAACTTCGCAAACGGCGATATGGTTGGTCATACAGGTATCTACAGCGCAATTGAGAAGGCTGTTACAGCTGTTGACGCTTGCCTTAAGGAAGTTATCGAGGCTGCCAAGGCTCACGGATATGACTCAATCATCATTGCCGACCACGGTAATGCCGATAATGCTGTCAATGCCGACGGCTCGCCCAATACAGCGCATTCGCTCAATCCCGTTCCCTGCGTGTTTGTAACCGACGATAAGGACGCTACCATAAAGAACGGTATTTTGGCCGACGTAGCTCCCACAATCCTTAAGATTATGGGACTTGAGGCTCCTGCCGATATGACAGGTACTTGCCTTATCTGATTTGCCTGTCTTTTGCGGCAAACGGATTATCGGTAAAAAGGGTGAGTGCCTGTAATTTGCCGATGGAAACGACAATTTATAAACAATATGATGAGTCTGCGCCGAAAGGGAATTTTGGCTCAGACTCATTGGTATAATTCTAAAATCAATAGGGAAATGGTACAGATTGGCGATGCTATAGTTTCGTTTGCAATGTTTCAGGAGTATTTCTGTTGCAACCCCTCGCACTGCAAGGGTATATGCTGTGTCGAGGGTGATGCGGGTGCGCCCGTTGCACTCGACGAGGTTGCTCGGTTGGAGGCGGTGCTGCCCGTGGTAGAGGGAGAGATGACTCCCGAGGCCCGTGCCGTTGTCGAGGAACAGGGAGTTGTGTATTGCGACAGGGACGGGGATTTGGTGACCTCCATCGTTAACGGGAAGGATTGTGTCTTTGCTTCGCGCGATGAGAACGGCTGCTGTATCTGCCTCATAGAGAAGGCTTACAACGAGGGCCGTGTAACGTGGCGTAAGCCAATATCCTGCTATCTTTATCCGGCGCGTCTGAGCAAGACGGGCGACCTTACGGCAGTGAACTTCCACAAGTGGGACGTGTGCCGTACGGCGCAGGTTGCGGGCCGCCGCAAGGGGATACGTGCCTATCAGTTCCTCAAGGAGCCGCTCATTGAGCGTTTCGGCAAGGATTGGTACGACGAACTCCTCACTGTGGCCGACGAACTTATAAAGCAAGGTTACGTATAAAGCTTTTTTCGGAATACAGTTCTGGATACAGGCCGTTGCAGCGTGGTTCATAACCCGCTGCAGCGGCTCTTTTTTTGTCCTTGCTTATGCCTCTTTTTGCAATGCGCTTTTGTTAAAAAAGAGCCAGGCAGCCATTTTTTTATTTTTTTATATATAAATACAGATAATTTATACTATTTTTGTAAATTGATGAAAAGCGTTTGCTTTGCGCGGATTATTCTAGGATATATTAAAACTTTATACTAACAATTAAAACCAATCTTATGAAAAAAGTGTTCTTTATGCTCTTTTCGTTTTTGTGTATGACATTGTTTGCACAAACCGAAACAGTGACCGACTTGTCACAATTGAGCAACGACAAGGTGTACACCTTGACAAGTGCGCGTGCTTTCTTGCTGCACAGTACGGCAAGCGGCGTATCGGGACAAATCTGTGGCAGCACAGGTAAGTTAGTGGGTAATGTTACAAAAGACCCCAAAGACCCCAATCAGCAGTTCCGCATCGAGAAGAACGGTGCCAACTACTATCTCTACAGTGTGGGTGCCGGCAAGTACGTCAATTCAAACGGTAACTATGAGGCCAACGCTTCATCGGCTCTTACAATCACAAAGGTTTCGGGTTCTTATCCCTGGAAGCTCAGTATCGGCGGTAACGGTATGAACTCTCAGGAGCCAAATCAGATGGATGCAGGTATCGTGGTGAACTCTTGGACTACAACCGACGCAGGTAACTGCTACCAGATTGAGGCTGTGACTCTCGACCCTGTTGACTACACAATCCACGTTCTTGGAACCGAGGACGCTGCTGCGGGCGTTACATACGAGGGTGCCGAGTACAAGGAGGGTGGTGTAATCACTACCGACCAGGTGCTCAACAAGTCACAGTTCACAGCAAGCGAGGTCGAAGGCAAGATTGCAGTAGTGAACATCGACGGCAGAAACATCTATGTAAGCTACTTCGATGCAGATACCAAGTTCTACACCGTTATGAACGGTAAGGGTGGCTATGTAAGCCTCAACAGCAGCTATATGTCAGGAAACGACCTTACTCTTGCTAATACCAGTGTTCCTCAGGACAATCAGGGTATTTGGGCTTTCGTTGAGCAAAGCGCAGGCGTGTACAAGGTGTACAACTACTCTACAGGTCTTTCTAAGGTTCTTGGTATGAAAGGTTCCGAGGCCAGCGCACGTGCTTCGATGGTTGCTCCCGAGAGCACATCGCACACAATTAAGTTCGACGGTCAGTATGACTTTAGCGGCAAGGAGCCTTCTTACATCAAGATGAACGGAACAACGAGCAATTACTGGAACGACAGAAATAGCTATCTTGCTCTTTGGAACAGTTCGGGTGCTATAGGTGACACTGGCAGTAAGTTCTACCTCGACGAGGTGGATTATGCCGATTTCCCCGATGAGTACTACTACGAGGTATCGGAGATTGAGGGTATTGCAGCATATTCGCCCAAGAACCCCAACACTCTGTGGTACAGAACATCGGCCGAGGCGGCTGGTGTAAGCAACCCCTGGATGGAGTATGCGCTTCCTCTGGGTAACGGTGAGCTTGGATGTATGGTGTTCGGCGGTGTACACAACGAGGAACTACAGTTCAATGAGAAGACTCTTTGGAGCGGTCCTTCGAATGTAGTAGGTGCAGGTAGCGGCAGCCGTACATTTATGAACTTCGGTTCACTCATCATCACCAACCAGGATAAGGCTATTTGGGACGGCGTAACCGACTATGTACGTTATCTTGATATTGAAGAGGGTATTGCAGGCGTCGAGTTTAAGAATGCTAACGGTACAAAGCAAATACGCAAGTTCTTCAGCTCATCTCCCGACTCGGTTATTGTAGGCCGTTACACAGTTGAGGGTGACGAGAAATTGAACCTCCTCTTCAGAATAGTTCCCGGAACAGGTATCGGTGCCAACGACGTAACATACGAGGGTACATCGGGTTATTTCACCGGTGCAATGACTTCTGTAAATTATGCAGCCCGTATACACGTTGTTGCCAACGAGGGTGCAACTGTTGAGGCTTCTTCAAAGGGTATCACCGTTAAGGACGCAACAGAGGTGACATTCTACCTCAAGGGTGCTACCAACTTCAACGGTGATATGGAGGTGCTCGACAATTACTTTACAACAGAGACTGCTGCCGATGTGAACGAGCGCGTGAATGCCGAGTTGACTGCTGTGGCTGCAAAAGATTATGCAACTGTTGAGGCCGACCACGTTGCCGACTTTACAGCAATTACAAAGCGTATGACATTCGACCTTGGCCTTGCTACTCCCGCAGTTGATACAAAGACTTTGGTTGACAGCTACTATCCCAACAATAGCGGTGCAAACAGCACGGCAAACGACCACCTGTTCCTTGAGCAGCTCTACTTCCACTATGGACGTTACTTGGCTATCAGCTCTAACCGTAAGGCTATTGCTGCTCCTAACAACCTACAGGGTATATGGAACGACAAGGGTGCCGATTCTCCCTGGAACTCCGACGTTCACACAAATATCAATATCCAGATGAACTACTGGCCCACTGAGATTACAAACCTCTCGGACCTCCACAAACCTTTCGTGAACTTCATTATCCGTGGTGCACAGAGTGCAGGTTGGAAAGAGGTAGGTAAGCGTTACAATGGCGGTTACGGCTGGAGCGTGCTCACAGAGTCTTCACTCTACAACAGTATGAGTACTTGGGGCGACAATTATCTTGTTGCTAACGTATGGTACACAAGCCACTTGTGGACACACTATCGTTATACACAGGATAAGGAGTTCCTTAAGAAGGCATTCCCCGTAATGTGGAGCTGCGCTGAGTTCTGGTTCCACCGTCTCATTGAGGACCGCAGAGTTAAGGACGGTACATACGTTGCTCCCGACGAGTTCAGTGCCGAGCAGCACGGAAACGAGAAAGAGGACGGTACAGCACACGCACAGCAAATGATAAGCTACCTGTTCGAGAACTTGAATGAGGCTGTTCAGATTCTTGGTGTTGAGAACACTGGATTGTCACAGGCTCAGCTCGATAAGCTCGCCCTCTACCTCGACAAGACCGACAAGGGTCTTCACACCGAGGTTTACGACGGCGCTTGGGGTAATCCCTTCAACGGTGTAAAGACTGGCGATATTCTACTCCGCGAGTGGAAGTACTCTCCTTACAGTGTAGGTGAGAGAGGCCACCGCCACATTTCGCACTTGATGGCTCTCTTCCCAATGGATCAGATTACTCCCGAGAGCGAGTATTTTGTACCTGCTGTCAATGCTCTCAAGCATCGTGGTGATGCTGCAACAGGTTGGTCAATGGGTTGGAAGGTTAACCTCTGGGCTCGTGCTCAAGATGGTGACCACGCACACATTATCATCAAGAACGCCTTGAAGCACTCTACAACATACGGTACCGATCAGGGTCAGGGCGGTATCTACTACAACCTATTCGATAGCCACGCTCCTTTCCAGATTGACGGTAACTTTGGCGTATGCTCGGGTATTGCCGAGATGTTGCTCCAGAGTGCACACGGCTACATCAACATCCTCCCTGCTCTTCCCGCAGTGTGGAAAAAGACTGGTGCTGTTACTGGAATGAAGGCTATGGGTAACTTTGTTGTAGACTTCAACTGGGCCGACGGCCAGTGCAAGAGCGCACGTATCGTAAGCAATGCAGGTGCTGAGCTCCGTGTACGTTGCAAGATTGGTGCAATGGCTATCGAGAATGCAAGCATCAAGGTTAACGGTGTTGAGGTTGGCGTAACAGTCGACGAGCACGGCATTGTAACAATTCCTTGCGCTAAGGACGATGTAGTTGAGATTGACTTTACTACCGAGACTGCAATTGCTCCTGTTGTTGTTGAGACAGCAAAGGCTAATGGCAATATGTACGATGTCAGCGGTCGTCGCATCACAAATGCAACTGTAGGCCAGGTGTATATACAGAATGGTGTAAAGAAGCTTGGTAAGTGATTTCTTTTACCATATAAATATAGAAGAGCAGTCCGCGTGGACTGCTCTTCTATATTTATCTCTATACTTTAGCTGTGGTGGTTAAAAAGTGTCGGTGTGTGGATTGTGCTATACCTTGCAGCACTTTATAAGTACTTTCTTATCGTCGCGCAGTGTGGTGGCAAACAGATAGATGTCACCTCCCTCGGCAATCTTGAGGCGTTTGCGAAGTGTCTGTACATTGTCGGGGAAATTGCGCACTGTGATATTCGCCTGTCTGATGTCCTTCAGCAGTTCCTTTATGCTGTTTTTCGAAAAATTGGTCCACTCCATAATACGAAAGCAACGCCCAGGGAAATCCTTTATCGGCTCTTCTGATGTAAAAAGGTGGCTGTTGGGGTGCAGTTTGCAGGCAGCAAACCTCTCCGATAGCGCATTGTGGCAGTTACCCTTCTGTATTGCAGCATTGGGCTCGTAGAGGTAGTGCATAGGCTCATTGGCGTAATGTGTTGTATGGCTGCTCCCGAGTGTGGTGCTGAATGTGTCTGTCTGCTCCTTCTGTATGTTTGTGCAGTGCAGTGTAATGTGCTCTGCGGCTTCCTTGCGCAGAATGAGCAGCAGTTCCTTGCATTCGTTGGCAAGGGCTACAATGTGCACCTCGCGCACGTAGCGCAGTTGACGGCAGGCTGCTGCAATGTCGAGCATAGGTGAGCATTTTATCATTGCGTTGTCGCAATGCTGCATAATCTCTTCCTCGAGTGCTGGAATGTCGGGTTCGCAGTCGCTTAAGAATACCACCTTCCCTCCGCTGCTGCTGCGTCGTGCGGGGTCGGCAAATATCCAGCTGCAATGTGGCAGTGCGGTGAGTGCCTCTTCGCACTCCTTGTTTACAACATTAATGTGGTTGAGCGTGAGCCGTGCGAAATTCCTCTCTGCTATACGGCAAAGGTTGCTGTTGCGTTCGATGTATATTGCCTTGTCGAAGTTCTGCGACATATAGCTGCAATCGATGCCGAAGCCGCCTGTGAGGTCGGCAAGCAGGCTGCCTTTTGCAAGTGAGGCCTTGTATTGTGCGGTTGCCTCGGAAGAGCATTGCTCCATAGATATGCGTGGAGGATACAGCAGTCCCTCGGTGGCAGCCCAATGGGGTAGCTTGTGCTGCGCAAGCTGCCACCCTTCGATCTGTGTGAGTGCAGCGGGCATATCTACTCCAGGGTAGCGCGATGCCTGTAGTGCGAGTGTGCGAATGTCGCTGTTGCGGTGTTGTTGTACGAATTCCAGTGTCTCCTCGTTAATCATAAATTGCTGCTGTTGTTGGTTGGCACAGGTACTGTGGTAAAAAAACAAGAGGCGCGATTCTTATCGAGCCTCTCTTGTGTTGTCCTACCAGGATTCGAACCTAGACAAACAGAACCAAAACCTGTTGTGCTACCATTACACCATAGGACAATCCTTATCTGCTTTAGCTTTTGACTGAAAGCGGTGCAAAGGTATGGCTTTTTTTTGAAAATTACAAATTATTTGCGGCAAATTTAAAACAGCTTCTTATAAATAGCTTCTTATTCTCCTGTGAAGGAATTTACTGCTGTTACGATTCTATCAATCTCCTCATTGCTCAAAAGAGGGTGGCAGGGGAGGCTCAGTTCCTGCTGGGCGAGCTGTTCGGCTATGGGAAGATGCAGGTGCGAGTATGCCCGATAGCACTGCTGTTTGTGTGGGGGAACAGGGTAGTGTATCTGCGTCTCTATTCCCGCTGTGGCAAGATGTTGTCTGAGCTTGTCGCGCAGGGGAGTAATAAGCGGGAAAATGTGAAAGACGTGTGAATGGTAATCGCTAATGTATGGGCTTGTCACAAGTGGATTGTTTATCCCTGCAATGAGCTCTCTTGCAGCAGAGCGCCGCTGGTTGTTGTCCTTGTCGAGGTTTTGCAGTTTTATGCGTAGCACTGCTGCCTGAAACTCGTCGAGACGGCTGTTAACCCCGCAGTGTATATGATGATATTTTTCGCGGCTGCCGTAATTGTGCAGGGTGTAAATGGTCTCGGCAAGTTCTGTGTCGTCGGTAGTTATAGCACCGCCGTCGCCCATTGCTCCCAAATTCTTTCCCGGATAGAAGCTGTGTGCCGCTGCATTGCCCAACGAACCTGTGCGCTGGTTGTTGTGGAGTGCTCCGTGTGCCTGTGCATTGTCCTCTATTATCAATATTCCTCTCTCCCTGCATACCGAGGCGAGGGTGTCGCCGTATGAATCCTGCCCGTACAGATGCACAAGTAGCACGGCTTTCGTGTCGTCCCCAACGGCAGCGAGCATCTCTTTCTCGCCTGCAAGATAGCTTACGGGTGAGGGGTCGACAAAGACTGGCTGTAGGTTGTTGTGTGTTATTGCAAGTACCGATGCGATGAATGTGTTTGCTGGTACAAGTATCTTATCGCCATCGGATAGTTTGCCTATTTGCTTGTATCCGTTAAGAATGAGCCACAGGGCGTCGTATCCGTTGCCGCAGCCTATGCAGTGGCGCGTGCCCGTGTATGCGGCATACTCCTTTTCGAAGGCTGCGCACTCCTCGCCCATAATGTACCAGCCTCTCTCTGTCACACGGCGCAGTGCTTCGTCGGTTTGCTGTTGGTATTGTGCGTTTATCTCTTTCAGTGGCAGGTAGGGTATCATTCTTGTTGTTTGTATTTTAGGAATTGGTCAAAATCGCGTATGTAGTCCTCGGGAGTATAGGGGATTGATGCGAGTACAAGGGCTACTGCTCCCGAAGAAAAGTTGCGTAGCTCCTCCCACACACCAGCGGGGAGCAACAGGGCTTTTGAAGGGTGGTTGAGCAAGAAACTCCGTTCATTCCTACCGTCGTTTACGTAAACCTCGAAACTGCCCGATGTTGCTACTATAAGTTCGCGTAGTGTCTTGTGCGAGTGTCCGCCGCGTGATACTCCGCCTGGTATGTCGTATATGAAAAACACCCGTTTGGTATCGAAATTCTCCACCTTGCCATTGTCTACAACCGTAAGGTTGCCTGTGGCGCCGTGGTGCTTGCCCAGTTCCACAATACGGCAATCGTCTATTGTAGTGTCTTTCATAGCTGCTTGTTTTTTTTAAGTTCGGTGAATTTTGAGAAGTCGCGTATGTAGTCGCGTGGCGAGTATGGTGTCGAGGCTATTACAAGCGCAGTGGAGTTTGTCGCAAAATTGCATATCCTGCGCCACGTTCCAGCTGGAACATACAGTGCCTTGTCGCATCTATCCAGATGGAATATGCTTTCGTTCTCTCCGTCGTGAACCTGAATGTCGAAACTGCCCGAGAGGGCTATTATAAGTTCCTGGCTCTTGTGGTAGGCGTGCCCGCCGCGGTGCTCTCCACCTGGAACGTCGTATATCCAATAGGTACGTGCAATGTCGAATGGCAGGTTTTTTCCAGCCTGTATCACCGAGAGGTTGCCGCGCTTGTCGCGTATCTTGCCCAGTGCTATGATGCGTGTCTTTTTACCTCTTCTATTCGCCATCTTGCTGTTTCCTTATCTCTATTACATACGTGTCGTACATAACGGCTCGTCCGCCGAGCCCCTCTTTTTGGGCAATGAGCCCGCTGTTGAGATAGTGTCCGCCTTGCTCCACAGATACTCCAAAATCGAGATAATCGTACTGCTTGAATCTCTCATTTATAAGGTAGTTGTAAAGGTGGTCCAGTACTCCAATGCGTCTGCCCTCGTCGGTTGTGCCTGTATATTGTGTGTGGATTACTGTTCCTGCAACATACATTACAACGCCACCCAATGTGACGCTGCTCCCGTCGGTCACTCTAAAGAGGAGTATGTTGTTGGGAAAGCGGTTGTGCAGTAGTTCTATCTCCTGGAGACTATGTACGGGTGCTACTCCGTATTTGTCTTTCAGACGGCTGTCGAGTACCTCCCAAAAGGCTGTGAAATTGTTGTCCTCCACTATGTGCAGGCGGCTCTTTGTGGAGGCAGTGAGCTTGCGGCGGCCTTTGAATGGAAGCGGGTCGCACAGCTTTATGGTGGTGGAAATCTTGCGCTCTGTCAGTTGTGCATTGTTTCTGAAGAGTGCGTAAAGGTCCTCTTCGCAGGGGTAGCGATGGTATATGTGCGGTACGGGACGGTAAATGAGGCTCTTTATCCCTTTTGTCTCCAAATATTCCATAAGGGACGAGAATATGTCGAGCACGCAGTCTGCTGTTGCATTGTCGCCCAGCAGCAGCCCGCCGTATGTGAGTCCGCCGTGCGAAACGACGGTCTCCTCTTTTATGTTTGCGGGGAGAATGGCTGTCAGCTCCCCGTTGCGGTAGAACAGGAGCGAGTTGTCGGTAAAGCGGTCGCTGTGATAGTCCATATACTCCCGCAGATGCAGGAATGTTCCGTTGCGGCTGTCTGCAACGAATCTGTTCCACTCCTCCAGTCTGTCGGGGGTGTAGGGTAGTGCTGTAATCTCGTTCCTGTTCATACTGCAAACATACAAAATTATCTTTTATGCAAGTTCAAAAAAAGAGCAATAAATATTTTTTTTACGCTTTTCCAATATTCTGGTTTTTCGGCTTTTTGACGGTTTTAGACGGCTTTTTGTCGAATTTTTACAATGTGAAACAGTTTTTTAAGTTTTACAAACTTTTTTATGATGTATTTTGTGCTTTTTTAAGTTTTAATTGTGTGATATTGTGCACTTTTACAATATATTTGCCTTGATTAAGAAAAACTTTATATTTTATGAAAAAGAATCTGTTATTGGCGCTTGTTGCCATTATTTCTGTTTTTAATACATCTGTTGCACAGCAAAAAACCACGTTGAGTGCGCAAATTTATGGTTATCAAAGGGATATGGTCTATTTCGACTGTGTGCAGACACCTTTGATTGCACAAGAATTCCATACAAACGAGGGCGAGGAGCATCTCTACAGCTTCGAGTGCGACAATCTGGTCTATCTCACCATAAACGGACGTACTGCGGTTCTCCTTGAACCGGGCGACAGCCTGCACGTGGATATTACCTACGAGGGAAAGAATGTGAAGGTCGACTACAGCGGTTCGGAGCGTGCGGTGAACAACAACCGCTTGCTGAAGAGCATCGAGACACTCAAGCGCACCCTGAGTTACAAGAGTCAGTTGCTGGGTTGCGTGGCGCTCGACATAAAGCCCAAGAGCCGCATCGACGACTCGCGCAAGCTGCTCGAAAGGGCAAGGGCTCTCATCGGCAGAAGCAGCGCAAGCGAGGAGGCCAAGAATTACGTTGCGGCCATAATTGAGTACGATGCATATATGTCGTTTATCGAGTATCCCGTAATGTACCAGAGTGTAAGAGGACTCGCTGTCGAGGAACAGGAGATTGGTGACTATTGGAACATTATGGAGGGTTACGTTACAAGGACCGATGCGCAGTCGCTCAGTTGTCCCGAGTATGCGAGCCTGCTTATGCGCTACTGTTTCTATATGAACGAGAAGGCTGCAAGGGAAAAGGGCGCGAGCTACAGAATGCCTGCAGTGCTGGAGGAGATGTACAGCGAGGTGGCCGCGTTCTACACAGGGGAGCAGAGGGACTTCTTGCTCTATACCCTCTTGCGCAACTTCATAATGAACGGAAAGGAGATTGAGAGAGCCGACGCCCTCTACAAGGAATATATCGAGAAATACAACGTCAGCGCATTCAACAGGGGTATTCTTGAAATGTTGCTGCAATAAAATAAGGATTTATAACTAACAGACTGATTTTATGGGAAAAACTGTTTCTAACCTCGGGTTTTTCTGCAGGATAGCAATTGTGGCAGTCGCACTTGTGTGCTGTGTGGCAAATGCGCAGGCGCAGGACGCTGCCGGGTGGAAAGAAAAACCGGTTACTCTAAGGGTGAGCAACCAGCCGTTGGGAAAAGTGCTTGAGATGGTTGCCGAGGCGGCAAATACAAAAATAACCTTGCAGGACGTGTCGCTGTGGAACATAAACAAGCCTACAAGCATTGCTGTAAAGGAGAAACCGCTCGACAAGGTGCTCGGAGAGCTCATAGGCAACCAGAATGTAATAATACGTTACGAGGGCGACAATAATATTATAGTAGAGCCCGACCGTCAGGGCGAGGCGGGCAAGGTGTGGTTCAATGTATCGGGAATGATTGTCGACAAGGAGACACAGGAACCGCTCATTGGAGCTACGGTGCTCATAACCGACGGAACAGCCAAGGACAAGGGCGCAAGGGGCTGCATCACCGACATTGACGGAAAATTCAGCATACGCCTCAACAGGAACGAGTCCATAAGCCTCTCGTTCGTGGGATACGAGACTGTTTCGCGCCAGATAGTGAAGGACGAGAATAACCTGGTTATCGAACTGAGGCCGAGCCTTGAGCTCGACGACGTGGTAATTACGGGTATCAGCCGCCGCAGCAAGAACAGCTTCACGGGAAACTACGTCGAGGTCAAGGGCGAGCAGTTGAGAATGATGAACCCCACGAACATACTCAAGGGATTGCAGTTCTTCGACCCCAGCTTCAAGATTCTCGAGAACAACAGGACCGGTTCCGACCCCAATGCCGAGCCCGATTTCCAGATTCGCGGCGACCAGTCATTGGGCTCAACGTCGCTCAACAGTATGGACCTTATGCTCGACAATGTATCGAGCCGTCCCAATACCCCGCTCTTTGTGCTCGACGGATTCGTTGTTCCTATGAGCCGTATTCTTGACCTCGACCCCGAGCGCGTCGAGAGCATCACGATACTTAAGGACGCCGCGGCAACGTCGGTCTACGGCTCGCGCGCTGCGAACGGAGTGGTAGTGGTGGAGACAAAGGTGGCACCCGACGGAGCGCTCTCTGTCTCGTACAACGGAACAATGACAGTGCAGGCGCCCGACCTCACCGACTACAATATGATGGACGCTGCCACAAAGCTCGACACAGAGTGGAGAGCAGGGCTCTACAATCCCAACAATCCGGCGCAGATGAACCTCTACAACAAATACCGCCGCAACGTGCTTGGAGGAGTGGATACCTACTGGCTCTCCAAGCCTTTGCGCACTGCCGTTCAGCACCGCCACTCGGCAAGCGTGGCCGGCGGAACCGAGGCGTTCCGCTACAGCTTCGACCTTAACGCTTCTATGCAGCCGGGTGTGATGAAGGAATCGGACAACAGCACAATGGGCGTGAACTTCAATATGACCTATCTGAAGGACAATTTTACAATGCGTGCCAACATAAGCCTCTCCGAGTCCAATAGCCATAACTCGCCTTACGGTTCATTCTCGCAGTACACAAGATTGAACCCCTATTATATCCCCGAGGACGCCAACGGCAAGCAGCTCAAGATACTCGACAACAACACTGTGAGCGGACAGAGCAAGGTTATCACCAATCCTCTCTACGATGCAACGGTGGGCATAAACGACGCATCGAACAGCCTGAGTGTTACGACAAGCCTGAGCCTGGAGTATATGCTCCTGAAGAACCTGCGCATTACCGAGCAGCTTTCCTACTCACGCGGAATGGCGGGAACCGACAAGTTCCTGCCTGCCGACCACACGAGCTTCGAGCTCGAGGACGACCTTACACGCAAGGGCAGTTATTTCAAGAGTACCGGTAATATGGCATCGTGGTCGAGCAACCTGGGAATCAACTATAACCTTGTGATAAACAAGCATCTTTTCAGCCTCTTCGGTAACTGGACAATAAGCGAGGACAAGAACAACTATGTGAACCTCTCGGCTACAGGTTACCCCGACCCGCATATGAACGACTTCATATTCGGCAACAAGATGGAGACAAATATGAGCAACATCGGTAACGAGAATATCTCGCGTTCGATAGGACTGATAGGCCAGTTCTCCTACAGCTACGACAACCGCTATTCGGTCGACTTCAACCTGAGTGGTGAGGCTTCGTCCAGATACGCCAACCACAATCTTGTGCCCTTCTGGTCGGTGGGCGGACGCTGGAACGCCCACAACGAGAAGTGGCTGCGCGGCTATCTGTCGAATCTGGTATTCCGCGCAAGCTACGGTATTACGGGTGAGCAGAATTTCAGCCCGTCGGACGTGATAGAGTACTACAGCTTCTCGCAGACGATGCGTCCCTATAACTCTTTCCCCGTTCTTGGTGCGCTGCTGAGTGGCCTCAACAACACCGAGCTCAACTGGGCAAAGACGCATAATACGAGCCTCTCTGTCGACTTTGGACTGTTGAAGAACAGGGTGAACGTGACATTCAACTACTACGACAATATAACCAAGGAGCTGCTCACAAGCTACGACCTTGCCCCCTCTACCGGTTATCCCACAATGGTGATGAATGCGGGCGAGCTGCAGAACCGGGGTTTCGACCTCTCGCTTAATGTGATTGCCGTACAGGACCTTCGCAAGCAGTTCTTCTGGACAATGAGTGCGAATGCCAACAGCAACAGGAACAAGATACGCAAGCTCTCCGACTACCTCAAGAAGGTTAACGAGGCTCAGATGAGTTCGGCCAATGCTCCGCTGCCGCAGTACCGCGAGGGAGAGTCGACAACGACGCTCTACGTGGTGCGCTCTTTGGGCGTGGACCCCGTGACGGGTAAAGAGGTGTACCTCAAGCGCGACGGTACAAAGACCTTCGTGTGGAACGCCAACGACAAGGTACCCGTGGGCGATACTAACCCCAAGATAAGCGGTACATTCTCCACAAGCATAAACTGGAAGGACCTCTCCTGTACTCTCGGCTTTACATACAAGTATGGTGGAGTGGTGTACAACCAGACTCTCGTGGATAAGATTGAGAACCAGAATGTGGCGTATAACCTCGACAAACGTGCCGGACAGGGACGTTGGGAAAAGCCCGGTGACGTGACCTCTTACGTGGGATTCAGCCCCACAGGAGCAAATACCCCTGCAAGTACACGTTTTATTATGGACGACAACGAGATAAGATTCGCCACAATGAACATCGGCTACCGCTTCTCGGCCGAGAATTTCAAATTCCTGCGCGAGTCGAACATTGATGTGCTTGCCCTGAATTTTACAACAAACGACCTGGCGCGTATCTCGCCCATCAAGATGGAACGCGGACTCGACTATCCTTTTGCCCGCTCCTACACTGTGTCGCTTTCAATTATGTTCAGATAATAAATACACACAAAAAGATAAAAGTAATATATGAAAAAGAGAATATATATATTGGTTGCCGCAATGGCCGGTGCACTCTCGTTGGCGTCGTGCGACGAGTGGCTGGACGTGAGCCCCAACACCGACGTTCCGGCAAAGGAACTCTTTACCACAGAGAACGGCTTCAAGAGCGCCCTTGCCGGACTGTATATAACAATGACCGAGGAGAATACCTATGGCAAGAACCTTAGCTTCGGTCTTGTGGAGCAGCTTGCACAGATGTACGACAAGCTGCCCGACGGGACAACAGACCGCAACAGCGTCTACATCTACGACCGCGAGACAAGCGGTGCATACAACACAAAGGGAGTGCTTGCAAATACTTGGCAGGCGCAGTACCACACGATTGCCAATGTCAACAATCTGCTCAAGTGGTGGGAGATAAACGGCGAGGCGGTTCTTGTAGATACAGTGACGCGCCGAATGATACGCGGCGAGGCGCTTGCGATGCGTGCTTTCCTGCACTTCGACATTCTGCGTGGATGGGGCCCCGTGAATTATGCCGGCAGCGACGGGGCAAAGGGTATGAAGTGTATGCCCTACCGAGTGGTGGCCGACCACTCCAAGCAGCCTCTGCTCCCTGCAAGTGATGTTGTAGGCCGGATTATTGCCGACCTCCTGGAGGCAAGGGAATATATGAGCTACGAGGCGGAGCTCGACTTGCGCAACGATACCGGGGCGCGCTATATGCGTTTCAACTACCACGCGATAAATGCCCTCCTGGCACGTGTCTACAGCTATGCCGGCGACAGGGAGAATGCCGCGCTGTATGCCAATATGGTGATAGACGGTTGCGGACTGACACTGGAGAGCGGCAACGACAACGACCCGATACTCTCCAAAGAGGTTATCTGCGGACTCAATATGTATGAGCTTAAGGATAATCTCTCCGACTATTTTGCCACTGGAGAGAAGATGAACACAAAGTACTATCTCAATATCTCTACCCTCAATGCAATATTCGAGTCGGTGGGCAGCGAGAGCGAGGATATGCGTGCCAAAGGTACAGCCTTCCACCGCAACAATGAACTGCAGTATGCAATGACGTTGAAGTACATCGACAACGACAATGGCATTATCCCTCTCATACGTCTGCCCGAGATGTATTACATTGCCTGCGAGGCAGCAGACGACAGCAGCGAGGCAGCAAGGTACATAAACACCGTGCGCAACAAAAGGGGTATCTCAAAATCGAAAGATGTGCAATGCGATACTGAGGAGCAGCGTGTGACGGCACTCAACAAGGAGTACCGCAAGGAGTTCTATGCCGAGGGACAATACTTCTGGTTCCTGAAGAGTCACGGTGTGACGGGCGCGTTGACACACTGTCCCGACGTGATGCTTGCAGACGAGAATTTCGTATTCCCGTTGCCCGACGCCGAGGTGGAGTTTGGCTGGACCGATGAGGCGGACGGCAATGACAGCGAACCCGTCTATTGATAGATTGTTGCCAATAAATGTTCAAACACGATACATAATATCTTATGAAAAGGAATATTCTTTATATAATAGCGGCTTTTGCGGTTGCATTTACTTTTGTTTCCTGCGAGCGTGTAGAGCCCGACTTTTTCGACAAGAATGCAAACGGAGCATATTTCGACTACGAATATGCAGCCGATTTCGAGAAGGTGCTTAATTTCAGCGAGCACATAGTGGGTGCTCCCGACACTGTCACCGTAACATTGAATGTAAAGCTGCTGGGCTATCTTATGGACAAGGAACGCACGCTTGCGGTAAAGACAAAGGAGGTTGAGGGATACGAGCTTGCCGATGTTACAATAGACGAGGTGGTATTTGCCAACAGGGAGTATGAAAAGCAGATTGCAATAAAGGTAAAGCGTCCCCTGGTTGAGGAGGTTACCTATGCCGTGTGCATCTATCTTGACGGAAGCGGCGACATTGGCACCGGTATAAACGGCAAGAACGAGATAAACCTGTATGTTACAGAGAGCTACGAGAAACCCGCAGTGTGGTACAGCCACGTGGATACATATCTTGGCATCTGGAGCAAGGAGAAGCATATCTTCCTTGCCGAGCATACGGGCAACAACCGTTTCTACTCCAATCTGTACGACGAGGGCACGGCTATGCACATATTCGACTCGATAGTCGGCCTTAATGTGAGCGCTGTGAATGCCCTGCTTGCAACAGCTCCCGCAGAGCCGATAGAGGTGGACCTGCCCATACTTGCCGAGACCGATTATCCCTCTTATACCGAGCCTTATTTCTGGAGCGCGTATGAGCCTTATCTGGGAGTGTTCCGTGCAAACAAGTTCTGCCGCTTTACAACTATGCTCGGCGGTTCCGATACAAGGAACGTGGCTGCCCTGTTCGCAAGCGAGGAGGGTGTTGCCAAGATGCAGGAAGAGGCCGACAATTTCCACAAGATCGACGTGTTTACAATGCTCAACGAGTATTACAGCTACGCAATGGCGGGCTATCTAATCTCAGAGTACAAGAACCTCTTCTGGGTAGAGATAAGGAACAATGTCAACTACACCGTGAGGATACCTTTCTGGTGGGAGGACTCCAATTCTCTTGGAACAGCCGTGATTGCAAAGAAATACTTCGGTGAGTACAGCGACGACAAGTACCAGTTTATGCTCAAGACAATGTCAAAGGAGGACGGAGAGGAGAATTTTATCGCAGCGTCAATCTTGCCCTTTGCATACGACAGCGCGAACGGCACATTCTGCTGGGACAGCTCTAAGCTCGGAAAGAATGGACTCTCGGGCGAGGAGCGCCTCAAGGAGTGCTACCGCGTGATAAAGGCTGCCAACGACAAGCGTCCCGCATCGCGCCGTTTCGACATTCCCGATGTTGAGCTCGATTAATCCATAAATGAAAAAGTAAAAGACAGCAATATGAAAAAGATAGCATCACTTCTGTTATTTGCAACCCTGTTCACAGCCTGCTACGAGGACAAGGGCAACTACGACTATACGTTGGACTCGATGAACGAGATTCTCTCTGTTACATTCTCGCCCTCGGTGGTGATGACTGCAAGCGGCAATGTCATCGAGGTGCAACAGGCACTCGAGGAGGATAGCAGGACACGCCGTGTTGAGGCTGCAGTGGAGCAGACCATTGCAAAGGACCTCGACAACCTTGAGTTCTACTGGTACCGTACCTACAGCGACGAGAGCGGCAAGAGTGTGAGGGACACGATACATACCAAAGGTTTCCTGGAATTCGACCTGCCTGTGGGAACAGCAATGTCATACGACATTTTCTTGCAGATATACGACAAGAGCACCGACCTCTCGCACTATTCGGCATTCAAGATAAACACGCGCCCTGTCTTCAAGAACAGCCTTTTTGTGCTGCACGGCGAGGAGGGCAAGCGCAAGGTGGGCAACATTGAGGTCATTGGCAACGAGACAAAAATCTACACCGATGTAAAGTCGGTGACAAAGGACAACAACCACTACGGGAATGCGGCAGGCTTCGGTTACACCACCTTTATGAATATTCCCGAAAACCTCACGAACATTGGCGAGACGAACACTCTCACCGTCTACAGCAGCAACGGCGAGACAAGGGCATATAATCCTTACGGAATGAAGGTGAAATATACCGCGCAGCAGATATTCAAGCCCGAGAGTGAGAATTTCTCTTACAGGAGAACCGTACAGACGGGCGACCCCTCGAACTACACTATGTACAAGGTGGTACTCTCGGAGAATGGCGAGGTATATGTGGGCAACTATGTGCACGCGCTATATAAACCTGGCTATGGCTGCGAGCAGAACAGTGATGCACTGCATCAGGACGATTATGAGATTACCGCTGCTGCAATCACGCACAACCGCTTCCTGCTGTGGGACGCAAGGAACGGACGTTTTCTCTATTCGTCGAAGAGCGATGCGGGCTTTGCGGTAGACGAGGCAAGCTCCATTAAGCCTGGCTACATATCAATGAGTCCTCTGCTCGACGCGAACGTGAAATTCCAGGGACTGCAGAAATCTCCGGCCGAGATGACTGCGGTGACGGGATATATAAACTATCGCGACAACTATGAACAGCAGAATGTCTATTTCATATTCAGGGACGAGGCGAGCGGCGATTATTACCGCTATGAACTGCAGATGCTCAATATTGGCGACGGAAGCAAGATAAAGGCTACAAGCAGCGCGGCCGGCGAGCAGGAGGCTCTCTCGGCCTACGCGATAATAGGCGAGAAGAGACTCGGTGGATTCAATCCAACCGCCTTCTCTACAATAACTTACAACTCCTGGTTCACCACCAACAACCTATTCTTTGCCGAGGGCGGTACCGTCTACCGCTACAATGTGTCGAACGGCGACAGGTATGTTGTCTACGAAGCTCCGCAGGGATACGACGTGACAGGCATAAAGTTCCGCACCGAGGAGAGCAGCTCGTTCAGCGTCGACCTTGGGCTCTATATGAACATTGTAATGTCGAATGGCAAGAACGGAGCTGTAGGCGAGATAAAGCTCACAACAGCAGCCGACGTGGATACCGGCTATGCGCCGCTCTTCTACGACAGGGACAACGACGGCAATCTGTGGGGCGAGATTAAGGACATTCAGTTTGTGAACGAGTATATTTACAAGATGGTTTACTAACGATAGGGAACAATGAAAAGGGTAATATTATTTGCGCTGCTCGTTGCGCATTGCGTGACAGCGGCAATTGCGCAGGAGAGCAATATTATAATCAAAGGAGAGATTGAGGGTATTAAAAAAGGCCGCTTGCATCTGCTTGCGCGCACGTCGGAGGAGAATACCGATACTTTGGGCAGTTGTGACTTCAAGAAAGGAAAATTCACACTCAAGGCAGTTGCATCTGAACCTACGGTGGCGCAGCTCATTGTAGAGGGTTATTCGGGTGGTTTTATGCTGATAGCCGAGCCTGGAGCATCGTACAGGGCATATCTGTGCGATGGACCGGACTTTTACATTAACGGCGGCAATCTGAACAACGCCTACACTGCCCATTTGAGGACGTCCGACTCGTTGCGTGCTGTGATTGACGAGTTGCAGGTGACCTACGATGCCCACCGTTCGAACAGGAAGTTCCGCAGCGCAAGCCTTGTGAACGACACTCTCAAACGCGAGAAGGATTATCTGCGGGAGCTTACAAACGGCTTCCTTGCCAGCAACGATAATGTAATATCAGCATATACCGTATATTCGAACATCGTGATGCGCGATGCGGCTCTCAAGGAGACAAAGAGTATGTATGCGTCGTTGGGCGAGGGTGCAAGGAACTCACAGTACGGACGTATAATCAAGGAGCGCATTGCCCGTTTGTCTAAGGTGGCGGGAGGAGCAAAAGCTCCCGATTTTACACTGCCCGACAAGGACGGCAACGAGATTACAATGAGCGCCGTGAAAGGTAAAATAAAAATCATAGATTTCTGGGCAAGCTGGTGCGGACCTTGCCGCCTGAACAACCCTGCGCTCAAGGCTCTTTACGACGAGTTCAAGGATAAGGGACTTGTCATTATCGGTGTATCGCTCGATACGAACAAGGCTGCCTGGAGCAAGGCTGTCGAAAAAGACGGGTTGGAGTGGGTGAATATATCGTCGTTGCAAGGGTGGAACTGCGAGGTTGTACGTCTCTACAATGTCAAGGGGGTGCCCGCACTCTTTATTCTCGACGAGGATAATAATATTATTGCAACGGGGCTGCGCGGTGAGCAACTTAAGAGCTTCTTGCAGGAGAATCTACAGTAAAGGACAATCATATAAAAGAAGGAAATGAAAAAGATAGTTCTATTTACATTGTTGGCAATAGCGACATTGGCAACAGCGCAGGAGAGGAAATTCGTCATCAGGGGCGAGATGAGCAGCCCTGCAATGTGTTACAGCGACGAGATTGTGAAGGAGGTAAAGCTCGAGCGCACAGTAGACGGTGCGCCGGTGGTGATTGCCACTGCGCCTGTGGTAAACAACCGCTTTGTGCTCGAAGGTACGGTACCCGAACTTCTTGAGTTGTGTAATATTACGGGATTCGACAATGGTGCAATACAGGTGTTCCTCGAAGAGGGCGAGATTAAGGTAGGTCCTTTCGATGCTGCGTATCCCGTTGGAGCAAGGATAGGCGGTACTCCCTGCAACGATGTCTATCAGGCATATATCGACCGCAACAACAACTGTATCAAGGAGAGCAAGGAGCGAATGAAGCTGGCGCAGCAGAGTATCCCCGACGGGATAAGGGGCGACCAGGCTGCCGAACTGGCATTCACTTCGCCCACATTCTATGTGAACAACCTGCATTTCAAGGTGTCGATAATGGATTTTGTATACGAGAATATCGAGTCGCCCGTTGTTCTGTATATAATCAAATATGCCATTGTGCCCACCTTTACAACCGATGTTGTAAAGGATTTCCTCGATGCCCTGCCGCAGGAGCTGCACGTGCAGCCTATGTACAAGGAACTTGTGAACGATGTGCGTGCTGCCAACCTTAAGATTGGCGCTGAGGCTCCCGACATAAGCGGTAGTACACCCGACGGACGCACCGTCTCACTCTCGGACCTCAGAGGGAAGTATGTGTTCATAGACTTTTGGGCAAGCTGGTGCGCACCTTGCCGCCGCGAGATTCCCTACCTGAAAGAGGCGCTTGCATATTCGGAGAACAGCGATAATCTTGTGGTGCTCAGCTACTCGATAGACAACAAGATGAACGACTGGGTGAATTGTATCGAGAAGAATGGACTCACTCACAGCAATTGGATACATATCTCTACGCTCAAAGGGTGGGGCAGCGATGGAGTGAAGCTCTTCGGCGTGAAGGGTGTTCCTTTCACTGCGCTCATCGACCCCGAGGGTAATGTCGTGCAGTTCAACCTGAGGGGCGAGGAGATGGTAAAGAGATTGAGGAGCATTGTAGATGGTGGAAACAAATAAAATATATAAAGGTATGCTGAACAGAATTTTATCGACAATAATATTTGCAGTTGTGTGTGTTGCGGCTGTTGCACAGGAGAAATGTACCATTAACGGCTGCATTGCCGACACACGTATGGGCGACGGCAAGATTGTGAAGAAGGTGCAGCTTGTGAGCTGCGGCGAGGAGGGACAGGGTACTGTGGTTGCCGAGGCTAAAGTGAAAAAAGGAAAGTACACGCTGGAATATACCCTTGCACAAGGAGAACCTGCCCTGCTGTATCGTATAACAGGATTCAACGGCGACGGTGCGATAGAGCTCTTTGTGGAGCCGGGAGTGGTTACCGTGACTACTGCATCGGCAGCACGTCCGCAGGAGAGCTGTGTGGGCGGTACTCCCACCAACGATACATACTCGGAGTATAAGGCGCTGATGAACAGCCGAAAAAACGAGCTCGACAAACAGCTTGCAGCGCTCCAGGAGAGCAATGGAGCGCAGTGGTTGGAGACTGCCGGGGGAAAGGCTGCCGTAAAGCGTTTGGAGGCCAGGGAGGCTGTAAAGACATACGGGCTTATGCTCCGTTTCTTCATAGACCACAATGCCTCTGCAATGACTCCGCTCGAGGTGGAGCGCTCGCTGCTCGACAAGCTCACCCCCGCGTATGCCGAACAGGTAACAAACGCTGTCTCTACACTGTTGCACACTCACCCCTATTACCTCTCCCTGCGCAACAAGATGCTTGCAGGCAATATGAAGGTGGGCAACGAAGTACCCGATGTTGCCCTGCCTCTGCTTAGTGGCGAGACAAGGCATTTGAGCGACTACCGCGGGAAATATGTGGTGCTGAACTTCTGGGCTGCCGATTGCAAGAAATCGGACAATATGCTTGCCGAACTGCAGTATCTTCATAAGATGTTACAGGACAATCCCGGGCAGTTTGTGGTTGTCAGCTTTGCACTTGTGGGCGATGCGGCTGTGTGGAACGACGCCATAAACAGCAAGGGTGTGAACCTCGAAGGCTGGCTGCACGCTTCGGACTGTCAGGGTGCTGCTTCTCCTGTTGCCAAGCTCTTTGGCGTTGAAAAGACACCGAGGATTGTGCTTGTTGAGCCCGAGGGACGTGCGGTGTCGCTGGATATGGAGATTGATGAGGTGGTTATGCGTGTGGAGCAGATTCTTTCGGGCGACCTCTACTATCTCGATAAGAAGGAGTAATTCTATAGCTGATGACATAAAGAGAGGGCAGCCATTTTTCTTGGCTGCCCTCTCTTTATGTCTGTCGCATTTGTTCAAATGCGTCTGTAGCCTTTTACTTTATAATGAGCTTCTTGCCGTTTACAATGTAGATGCCGGCTTTGTTGATGCTCTCCACGCGACGGCCTGTGAGGTCGTAGATAACCTGGTTGCCGTTATCTGTAGCAATATCCTTTACCGATGTCTCGCCTGTAACGGTCCAAGTGTATGTGCCGCTCAAGCGTTCGCCCTTACCGTGCCATCTTCTGTTGGGATAGCCCCACTCGTCGGTGTAGTCCTCGGCGGCAAAGTCTACTACAATCTGCGACAGATCCAGTGTGTACTCCCCCTCGGTTGTGATGGGGGTAGAGGTGTACTCGTAGCCTGTCCAGGTGGCGTTCACAAGATACTCGAGCTCCTTGCTTGAGTTTGACGAAGAGTTATAGGTGAGAGTGTATTTCTTGTCGCCGCTGGTCAATGTAATCTCGCGTGAAATCTGCTGCCAGTCCTCGTCCATTGAAAGTGCCACGTCCTGGTTGAACTGTATCACCACCTTCTCGAACGAGCCGATGCTGCCAGCCTCGGGGCTGATGCCTACAACTTCCAGAGGAGTGATTGTGAATGTGTAGAGCACTACGTTAATCTGACGCTCCTCGTTTGCTGTTCCGTCCATTGTGAACATTCCGTCGGGGATAACGAATGTATAGTCGCCCTCCTCGGTAAACTTCTGGTCAAATGTTACGGTAATCTTGTTGTTGGCAAGCTTTGCTGTACCTGTCGACTCGCCGCCGCCGGGCAGATAGGCAATGACGCTGGGTGCGCCGTCGATGAGCTTGACCTCTTTTACGTTATTGAAAGTAATCTCAAGGTTGTTTATCTCCTTTACTCTGTCACCCTCCTGAAGGTTGGTTGTGAACGAGGGACGGTTGTCCGATACCTTGAACATAATGCTGGTGTACTCGTTCTTTGTGCCGTCCTCGCTGGTGAAGATGTTGTTGTAGATGTCGAGGTAGTATGTACCGATGAGTGTGATGGGCTCTTCGAGGTAGAGTGTAACGGTCTTGTTGTCGTTGCTCAGTGTAACATCGTTCTTGATAGCCGAGAAGGGTGTCCAATAGAGGTCTACAACCATAAGGCCGCTGCTGGGCATCTCGATTTTTGTGATGGGCTTGTTGAATGTTATCTGAATGTTCTCAATCTTGTCGGTACCGTTCTCGTTGGGAGTGTACTCTACAATTTCAAGGGGTGTGCCGATGCTGAATGTGAATGTCTCGCCTGCATACTCGTCGCCGTCGACGCTTGTGATGACACCCGCGGGAATTGTGTAGCTGTATGTTCCAACCTCGGTGATGTATCTTACAACTTCGTCCTCCTCTTTACCGTCTTTCTTTGCAGAGGCATTGTCGCCCGATACTTTCTCTACGTAGAAGATGGCATAAGTGTCGAAAGCCATCGCATTGTAAATCTTGTACTCTATGCCCGAGCTCTGCTCCTTGATTGTGATGCTCTCCTGGGGGAGTGCTATGGCTACATTCTTTGAGAATTCCATTTGAATGTAGTCGACACGCGAAACAGGAGTCTTGCTGTCGGGCTTTACAGAAATCAGGTAAAAGTCACCTGCATTGTCCTGCGCCATTGCTGTTCCCAGGAACAAGAACATTGACATTAGAAATAGTGTAAATTTTTTCATAAAATAGTGTTTAGGTTAATAATTATATTCTACAGTCTGTTTATAATATTATGCTTGTTTGTGTAGCCTTGCAAATTTAATCGAAATAATAATCGCTGTATGCTAATTAATGAAAAATTGTCACAAAAATATTTAATTTTATGAAAAAAATGTACAGTTTTTCTCTTTATGCTCATAAAAAAGTTACAGAATGCTCTGTTGGCAGTCTGTAGCAGTGGGATTTGTTCGGCTCAGTAGTAAAAAGGTGTGGGTAATTTGCTTATATCAATGGAACACCATATAATTTTATCTGTTTAAGCAGGTAATTTTCAGACCAACTGCACGCCGAAAAGAAATTCAATTGCGGGTAGGCGGTTTTAAGGAAATAGTGTGAGGACCG
>JAFZIA010000110.1 GCA_017554605.1 Bacteroidaceae bacterium | reverse complement strand
TTAAATCCCGGCCAAAAATTCTGTACAGGCTGTGGTACTCCGGCCCCGGCTCCCGAAGCCAAGTCGGCTGGTTTGCAATGTCCCTCTTGTGGCAAGGCTTTAAATCCCGGCCAAAAATTCTGTACAGGCTGTGGTACTCCTGTAGCACAGGTAGCTCCCGTTCAGCCGGGCGAAAAGGGCGTGTTCTCACGCATCGGTGCAGGAATTGCCAGTGCTGCAACCGGTGGTTCATTCTCGCAGGGCTATGCACAGCAACGCGATAGAGAGCACGAGTTTGAAAATTTGAACAATATGGCCCAGTACGCTATAAAGAACGCCCGTGCCGAAATGAAGAAGTTCATCAAAGACCATAAAGATGCAATCTCTTACGACGATGAGGCCGAGGTAAATTCAATTATTGAGAAAATTGAAGAGGCGCTTAACGATAAAAATGCAGAGCACGGCGACAAGAATTCAAAGATAAAGAAATGTATTACAGCTCTCGAAAACAAGATTAGCAGCCTGCGCGTGAGAATAGAGGGTGGCAACACCGCTCAACAGGGTGCCCAACAAGATAGTCAGCAATCTGCCGGTAATAATACTCAGGCGGCTTGGGGACGTAGCCTTAACGAGTTTAACGAAGATGAGCTGAATGTTGTGCGCAACAAAGCTATTTGGGGTCTTCAGCCCGGACAGATTGCTCGCCGCATAACAGAGCGCGAACTCGACTCGGTTACAGGCCTTAATGGCTTCATCATCCAAGAGGGCTGCGAGGCAATGATATTTGTAAACGGTGCTCTTGTCGCCCAAATGGAGGCCGGTGCCTATAACGTGCCACAGCGTAGCGAACAACTGTTAAAGCAGGAGTTCGATAAGCTCTATGCCGAAATGGAAAAACAGGACAAGGAGAAACGTGCAGCTGCCGATGCCAACAAAAAGCCCCAGACAGTTGCCGAGCGCGGTGGTCTTTTGGGTATTGCCGGTGGTTTCTTGCGTCGTGGCTGGGAATTTGTCTTTGGTGCCACACCGGCTAAAAAGGAGAAAACCAATCGCGACAACGAAGAGCGCGCACGTCGCCTGAAAGCCGAGGTTGAGAAGGCGCTCAAGGTCAAGAACCCCGAGCCTGTGATGTCTATCATTCTTGTGAGCAAGCGCAATATCTCGCTCAGTTTTGGTGGCGTCGATAACGGTAACGGCATTGATTATCAGCCCTATACAATTCCTGTTGGCATCTTTGATGTTCAAATGGGTGTTATGTTGCAGCTGAAGGTAACTAATATCAGCGCGTTTGCAACAAACTACCTTGCCGACAGAAATACCTGCACAAGCAATGACTTCTTTAAAATACTTGTAACAACCATTGAAAATTGCTTACGTCAGAACTTGCGCAATGTCGATTATCAGCGCGAGGGTCTTGCACCGGCAATGGTTGAGAATCTTAAAATACAAATTACAAACATCATTAACCAGCAGCTATTCGGTATCGAGTGTGCACAGGTGTTGCAAATTACCGACAGCAATGCCGACTTCGAGCGTTTCCGCAGTGTAGAGCGCGAACTCTACTGCACCGAGAAAGAGCTCGACTATCTACAGCGTACAGGCGAGTTCCGCAACCGCTTGGCTATTGAGACCAACAAGCAGACTATTCAGCAGGCTACCAACGACGAGGATTTGCGTTACGCTTTGCAGCAGATTAACAAAGACCAGATGCTCCACGACGACGAGCTCGAGCAGTTCGTGCTGTTCCTCAATGCACAAAAACGCATACGCGAGGCAAAGAGCGACGAGGACGAGCGTCAGGCATATATCGACCTCAAGAAGAGCGGTCTTATAAAGGACGAGGAACTTGAGGTTCTACAAGATGCACTCGAGCAGAACAAGATTCAGCGCGAGAGCATTACCGAGGTTCTACGCATACAGAACATGCACACTGTGGACGATGCACGTCTCAAGGCCGAGTGGGCTCTTGACGATATGAAGCAAGATCACGACTGGGAGCGCGAAGACCTTGCACGTCGTCGCAACTGGGGCATCGAGGACGAGGAACGCGAGCGTCAGTGGCAGGTCGAGGATCAAGAGCTGCAGCGTAGTATAAACCACGATATGATGCGTGCTCAGCACGAGAACCAGATGACCGATGTTGAGCTTGACACTGCTCGCAAAATGGACGACTACAAGTTCGAGAACCGCGTTCGCGAGGACGACTACCAGTTCAACAAGGACGAGCGTCAGCGCAATGCCGACTGGGAACAGACACTGCGCGAGGAGCAGATGCGTCGCGAGAACGAGGAGACCGACTATACCCGTGCCCGCCAAGACAAGTTCGACGATGCCGAGCTTTCAAGAAGAAGTATGGAGGACAAGATGCGAATGATGCAGGCTATGGAAGAGGCCGACCTCAACAAACTGAAAGAGCAGAATCGCAGTGAAGAGGAAAAGGCTCGTACAGCGGCCGATGTTCAGATGAACAGAGACAACGTCGAGGCGAATATGGACGCAGCAGCCATTGCTGCAAAACAAATAGCTCAATTGCAAGGCGATGGACAGGTTGCTCTTGCACAGGCACTTGGCAGTGGTAAAGTAAATGAACTGTTGCAGAAGCAGATAGACAAGGACGATGCCCTTTATCAGAAGATGTTGCAGATGCAGCAAGCGCATGGCAACCAGAGCCAGGAGCAGATGATGGAGATAGTGAAGATTATCGCCGGTGCAAATACGGCAAACCAGCAGGCGATGCAGCAGTTCCAGCAGCAACGTTACGACGATGCTGTGGCTATGAAGAACGAGTATCGCGAGAACGCTATGCACCAGCAGGACCGTATGGATGCCAACCAGCAGCAGGCACTCAACTACACAACACGTGCACACCAGACCGACTCGCAGAGCTTTGCACAGGCTATGGGTGGTGTTCCCGGTGGTTTCCAACAGATGCAGCAACCGGTTCAGCAGCAGTATGCTCAACAGCCAGTCCAGCAACAGTATGTTCAGCAGCCAATACAACAGCAACCTGTTCAGCAGGCAGCACCGGCCGGTAAGTTCTGCCCCTCTTGTGGCACACAAAACCCTGCCGATGAAATGTTCTGTGGCGAGTGTGGTAGTAAGTTGTAATTAATGACACTATATATTATAAGGTAACATAGAAACACTACTATGCACTGTTCAAAATGTAACAAACACTATCCCGACAATAGCGGAGCCCGGTTTTGCGACCAGTGTGGTGGCGCAATAGTCGAGGACGCACAGGAAGGTGGCGGTCTTGGGTTGCAAATAGGTCACGACAATGTAATAAAGGATCTTCAGTTGCACGACTCGCACAATGTCGATAAAAGTGTACACAATACCGACAACAGTGTACACAACGACAATAGTGTTACAAACGTAACGACAAACAATACCAATACCACCAACAATACTACAGTAAACAACAACTACACTACAATACACGAGCGCGAGAAGAGTGCCGAGGAGCTACAGCAAGCGACTGAGGCCGATTTCATTGCCGCAATTGAAGAGCTTTGTAAAAGTGGTAAGATGGACCAGGCTGCGTATGCCGAACTAAATATTCTTGCACAAAAGAAGAATATCGTCCCCGAGCGTGCTAACCAGCTCATTGACAGTATACGCAAGAATATGGCACAAAAGAGTGCTGGCGCAACCAACGATTTCCTTGCCGAAAAGGTGGTAAAGGAGATTATGGCTGCAGTAGCTTGTTGCAACGTCGATGTTCTTAAGCAAAAATTACCGGCACTGCAACAGCTTGCCAAGAACAGCATCGACAACAACGTGCAGTTCTTCAGCAATATGTTGAATGCGTCGTTCAATCCCGAGAGTTGTACCGTGGAGCTTATGAACACCCACACCGACAACTATTGGCAGATATATTGGGCAGCCATTGCATATATAAAGAAGGGCAATACCGACAAGAGTGCCGAACTCTTTGCGCGCTTGGGCGGCTTTGGTTTCCCACAAGGCGATATGTCGCTGATTATTGCACTGAACAGCATTGCCGACTATCGCAAGAATCCCGCGCAGGCATTCTATCTACAGCAGGCAAGGGAAAATTTAGACGAGGCTAACCACTATGGCATTAGCGACCAGCTTGTTCCAGTGTGGCTTGCTGTTAACCAAATTGCAAGCGACGCACCAAGCGTAGAGGACAAGTTCCGTTTCTACTACAGCATTACGCTAAAGGAACTCTGTACCACGGTGGCCCCGGTAATGCCAAAGGTAGCTCAAATGCCCGCCACTCCACCGCCACCACCGGCAGCGGCTCCTGCAATGCCACAAGAGAAAAAGATAGATGCACAAAAGGTGAACCTCGCGCAAATGCAGGGCTTTAACCCTTTGAAGGCAATGGAGCAGCTAAACAATGCGGCAATGCAACAGCCAATGGGTATGCCACAAATGGGAATGCAAATGCCCGGTATGCCACAAATGGGTGTTCCGCCAATGGGAATGCAAATGCCGGGTGCTCCGTCAATGGGTGTTCCGCCTGCACCGGGAGCAGGTGCTCCGCCACCACCTCCCGCACCCGAAAAATAAATAGGACATAAACAAAACACAAACAATATATAATTATGGCATTTTTTGGATTTAAATCAAAGAAAGAGGTTGAGGCTGAAAAACAGGAAGTTGCAAAGCAAGCGGCCCAGAATGCTGTCAAAGCTGCTGAATTCGTTAATCAGCACAATGTAAACAATTTGGGGCGCGGCAGCCAGTTCCAGTTCCGCATTCGCTATTTCGATGTCTTTGACCCCCGTTTGCAGGACACCGGTGTTCCTGTTGCTGTTGGTGTCACAGTAACATACGCTATTGAGGATATGCCTACATTCCTCAGTATTAACAAAATGGAGGTGTTCAGCGATGAGGTGTTCAAAGAGAAACTCAAGAGCGGTATTACAAAGTATGTGAAGAGCGCGGTAAGCAACGCACCAAGCGATGCACAGATTCCTCTTGTGCAGATTGAACGCAAGATTGTTGAGGTAAGCGACTATGTACAGGGAAAAGTTATTCCACAGATAGAAAACGTATTCTGCATTAAAGTGCGCGCACTCGACATTACATCAATAGATGTTGACAAGAGCAGTCGCGGATATATGGAGCTCAAGGCTCTTACAGCCGACTTTGAGAAGGAGCGTCTGATAGCACAGCATAATGCACAGATGACCAACTTCAATATGCAGAACAAGATGCAGCAAGACCAAATGATGGCACAGCATAACGCGCAGTTGAGCAACTTTAACTTGCAGAACAACTTGCAGCAGAACCAGCTGAAGATGCAGAGTGCGCTTAACCTCGATGCAATGCAACGTCAGCACGAGATGCAGTTGGGCGGCCAAGAGCAGATGCAACAGATGCAGCTCGATATGCAGCAGAAACAGATGAATATGCAACTCAACAACCAAAGCGAGACAATGCGTATACAGCGCGAGGAGATGCAGCGTGCAGCACGTTTGCAGACCGAGAGCACATTCCTTGATGCACACAAGGCTAACCTCAATGCTTCAACTGTAAATAACGCAATGGACAATGGTTTTAACCCCTACGAGCAGCAGCCAATGAATATGGGCGGTATGCAGCAACCAATGGGTATGGGCGGTATGCAACAACCTATGATGGGTGGTATGATGGGTCAAAAATCAATGGGTATGCCTCAAATGGGCGGTATGCAACCACAGGTGAACTATATGTTGGCTGTTAACGGCCAGCAGGCAGGTCCTTATAACTGGGCACAGTTGCAGCAGCTTGTACAGCAGGGCCAGCTTACACAGCAGACATACGTATGGAAACAAGGTATGGCCGAGTGGGCACTTGCAGGACAGGTACAAGAGCTTATGCCTTTGTTCCAGGGCATTGCACCGGGAATGCCTGGTATGCCACAAATGATGTAATATCAAAAAGCATAAACATAATATTAATCAAACAATTTTTACAAAATTATGGCAAATTATCCAAAAGAACTTCTTGACTTGGTTCAGGAGTATTTAACCGACGGTGTCATCACAGCCAAAGAGCGTCAGGTTTTGATTAACAAGGCTGTGTCACTTGGTGTAGACGCAAATGAGTTTGACCTTTACATAGATGCTCAGGAGCAGAAATTACAGAATGTGGCAGCCGAGGCTGCTAAGCAGCAGAAAGGTCGTTTGTGCCCATTCTGCCAGGCAAGCCTTCCCATGTTTGCCGACAGGTGTCCCGAGTGTGGTAGCAACATCACTCCCGAGGCAAGCAAAGAGGTTGAAGAGCTTATAGACACTCTTGAAAATGCCTTGGTTAGCTTCAAGGCAGCGGCCGAGAATAAGAAAGACACGTTTAAGATGAACAGCAATGAGCAGGCTTTGAAATCGTTGCAGGATATGAAGAATGTGTTCTCGGGCAAAGGTCTCGCAGCTACTAAAGATACCACAAACCAAGACTATGCTACAAAGAAGGCCGAGGTTGAGCGTTATATTCGCAAGGCTAAGATGTACTACAGCAACAACAAAACCGTAAACTTCCTTGTTGCGGAGGTTGAGGCTGCTATTGCCGATGCAGAAAAGAGTATCGCTGCTGAAAAAAAGAAAAAAAGGAATATAATTATAGCAGTTGCTACTGCTTTTATTCTTCTCTTTGGTGCACTAATGACATTTACATTTACATATGAGCCACCTTTAAGTCCTGAAGAAGAACTTGATGTAATGCTGAAAGATGTGATAACATTGGTGGACGAGGGCAAAACAGATAATGCTGCAACAATGTTGAAGAGCCACGACGTTCCCGAATTTGTTTACGAGGATAAAGGTACAGGCAACACTGTAAAGGTATACGATGCAGCATTCCTCGCTGTAGTTCAGTCATATTGGAATGACGGTGAGTTTGACAAGGCTGAATCTGTTGCCCTTTCATACAAATCCAAGATAAACAATGATATGAGCTGGGGTGACTCTTCTGTATACACTTTTCTAAAGAGCAAGTACAAGAAAGAGGATCTCGATTTCAGTCCGCTGCGTTCAAGATACGACTTGGATTGAGACAATTGTGACTATAGTGTTAGGTATAACTGACTATCAGGGATTCAGTACAAAATACTTTTTTAACAAAACAATTTAAAATTATGGCATAGTCTTGATTTGTGCTATCATTTTGATGTATGTTTGCATTTTTGAGTTTATCTAGTCTTATGGTCGGTAATTCTAAGCTATAGAAAAAATGCCTATATAATGGCACTAACTACTTTGGAGTCTGTGTCAATTGACACAGACTCCTTGTCTTTAAAAGCAGTTTTTGAAATAAACATTTTAAACAAAATGATACAAACATTGAATAGCCTGAAAAACAACCCGATGTTTTGTCTTTCGCTTGCATCGAAAGAATTGTTCCATAGCAATTTCTTAGAATGGCTTTTCAATATCGATGCAAACAAATTCATTGCATTGATAGATGACATAGCCGATACACAACTGGCCCATAAGAACCCTGCAGGTGGGTATGTACTTTACAGGGAGAAAAACAATTTCGATATTTGTATCACTCACAAAGAGAAACCGGCAAAGGGGAAAGAAAAAGAGGTGTACGACATTGTGCTGGAGAACAAAGTAAAGAGCATACCCTATAAAAAACAGTTAGACGAGTATGTTTCTAAAATAAAAGGGCTCAAACAAGAGAATGTTAAATTTATTCTTTTGTCGCTTGCCAATAATTTCCCACAGAAAGAAGAAATAAGCGAGCAGTGGGAAATTGTGAATTATAAATTACTGAAAGAGAAAATTCAAAGCCATTATGGCAGAACAAATAAATATATAAATGATTATTGCGATTTCATCGATTACTTACACAAGTTTCAAGAGAGTGCATTAGGCAATGTCGATTCGCACCTTTTTGCCCAATCGAATGATTACAAGCCATATCGATTGCACGATATGTACATAAAAATGCGTTGCAGCAATTTTGTCGTGGAATTATATGAACGATTAAAATGTATTGCGACACCAGAAGGCTTAGAGGTGTACTTTCTCGAAAATGGATACGAGAGTATTAGAGGAAAAAAGGGAATTTACCTTCAATCAACAATAAACAAAGGACAAGGAACTATTAACGTCTTTCTTTATTTAGACGATGCAAACAACGATTATATATACGAGTTTGTGATACAGGCCAACACTTACCGCCACGGGATAAACAGTGAACAGTATAACAACGATTTAAATGCTTTGTGGACTGCAGTAAAGGAACTAAGTTTTATAAAAGATTTTAATTGTTCAAATTATGGCAATTTATCGCAAAGCAACAGTAAACTGGAATATAATCATTATGGACAAGTTTATGTCTATAAATATCTAAAAACAGACAATACGACTTTTAACAGCCTGCTTGATGTTGTTTGTACCGATGTTACGAATTTTATTAAAACACAACCACAATAAACACAACTATGAACCTCGAAGAACGTATGGCAAGCTTGCAGAACAAGCTCAACGACAAACTGAATAGATTGAATGGCTACGGAGGGGCTGCTGCACCATCGTACAATGCCAGTGGTGCTTCAACACCACAACAGACAACGCCACAGCCTGCAGCGCAAAGCTGTGAAGAGGGCTATTCTTTCTGCCCCGAATGTGGCAATAAAATTCCTTCAGACAGTCTCTTCTGCCCCGAGTGCGGACATAACATAGCCGGCGAGTCATTCGGCAAGGCTGCCGTTGGTGGGGGTGCCGAGAACGAGGGCGTGATAATGACTGATACTCGCCTGCTTGCTCTAAAGTATCACACCGACAGAGATACTGTCAAAGATATTATTTCGTCATTCATAAATTATAGCAGTTCGGTTGGTTTCACTTGGCACCTTCTCGACATTGCCGACCACCAGCACGAGATTGGCGAGGCTACGTGGATGGACTACAGCGACGTGCTGCAGAAATTCTGCCTTGACAACAATATTGAGACCGGCCCTAAATTGTCGCTCTTTATCATTGGCGGTAACGACGTAATACCGCAGCCCTGCGAAGATAATCCTTGCGGTTGGGGAGGTGACGAGTATCAGGACAGAGTATATGCCGACTTCTACTATTGCTTCTATGGTCAGTTGCAACTCGACTACCTCGACTGTAACAAGGCACGTTGCAACGTGTCGCGTCTGCCACTCGAAAGCGGCGAAATGGCCAGCACTATCGAGGACGACTTAGGCGGTTATTTGGGTAAAGCGTTGCAGTGTATGAACGAGGGTGGTATAGATATTGGTCGTGCGGTTATGACATCGAACGTCGACTGGATTCCTGCCAGCCGCGAGATGTCGCGCAACCTGCCAACCGAGTCACTCGAGAATACCGACGATGAGGTGCTCGATAATATGTACATAAGCCCCGATATTATGGTAGATATGAACGACGACTTGCGCGAGCAGTACTACAATTCGCTTTCCACAGCCGATATGCTTGTCTTTAACCTACACGGTGCTTGTCAGCCCGAGATGTCGGGCTTCTACAGTTCGGGACTTGCATTCTCGACATATATGCTAAGAGAGACAAATGCAAAGATATTCAATACTGTTGCTTGCTGGGGTGGACGTTACATAAAGTACCGTCGTAACCAGAGTATGCTGCTCACTGCAATGCACCAGCACAATGTATTGCTTTACTCAGGTGCTTGCGTGCCGGCTCTTGGCAAGTGCGGTAACTACCAGAACGATGCCACTTGGCGCATACAGCCTGCTGCCTATTCCGAGACCTTTATGGCGCGTTTCTCGGAGTACCAGTGCATTGGTACAATGAGTGCCGGCGAGGCGTTCCTTAGAGCCAAATGTGACTATTACAATACAAGCCGTGCTGTGGAGGAGGACGAGTACACACTTGCAACTGTGCTTATGTTCAACCTGTATGGTTGCCCGGCTTTGCGTACAAAACCCAATGTGCACGCTATTGCTGAGATACAGAACGAGGACGGCTCAAAGGCGTGTCGCATACCGTTCCGCCCACGCAAAAAAGAGGTGGTTATGCAGTTCGATGCAAAAGAACAACAGCGCAGTGCCTCAATACTCGATGCAGTGCGTGGTGCAGTAGACAATAACCTGCATATGATACACGAAGTTATAGTAGACAAGCTTTACAATGCTCTTGGTGTTACACCACGCGAGTTATACCTTGTTGAAAAATATTCTACAACAGACATCAATGGTAACACTCAAAAGGGTTATCTATACCACTATAACAAACAGCGTTTCGAGGATGTAAGATCGCACATTGAGGTTGCTCTTGATGAGGCCGGAAACATTCGTAGTGCAATACAGACAAAGTAAAAAAACCTAAAAACTCCAATGTTATGAATATAGACGAAAGAATGGAGGAGATGCGTCGCCGTATGGAAGAGCGCAGTGCGCAGGCTCAAAGTAGAATGGATAATCTAATGAACAAATATGGGCTGAACAGTAGTGCCGGTTGTCCACCGCCTCCACCGTCAATGCCTACATTCTCGGCTCCGCCTATCCCCACTGTAGCACCACCAATGCCCGCAAGCTGTGCGTGTGACATACAGTTCTGCCCCTCTTGTGGCAACAGGTGCGATGCCGATGCAATGTTCTGTATGTATTGTGGAACAAGGCTTGCTGCCGACAACGTTGTGCCGGCTGCAAGTAGCATAAATATCCCCGATAAGGACGAAGAACAACCCTCTTGTCCGGTCGATTTTGAAGATTTTCTCGATTGTCATTTCAGGTATCGTTATATGTCGGGTGGCGAAGAGACTGTGGTTGAGGTTGTGTATGAATACAACGAAGATGAAGGTGATGTTTTTTGGTGTATTGATGGCGAGGTAACTGATATCGACAACTGCGATTTCCTGGGTTGCGAGGACATACACGACTGTGGTGTGGCGATAGCGAAGAAAATCATCGATGACAACGATGGCGAGGTGATGATGTCGTTTGGCTCGGGAAGCGAAACATTTACCGATGTTGCATACGAGATTGAGCTCGACAAGAACCTTGATTATTCCAACGATAATAGTGACACTGTATATCTGACACTATATGCCAACCAAGGCCGAGACATTATGCAGACAAATTTCTATGCGTTGGACGAGGAGGATTTCGACAATATCAAGGAGGCTATGGAGAATGATGAAATCAACAATGTCTGGGATTGGTTGGATTCTGATTTCTACTGCAACGAGACCCTCGACCTATGGGACGACGAGGAAGAGGAAAGGCTTGACTACGAGGTTGCGGATAGCGACGGTAATGTAATGGACGAAGGTAATATTCACGTTGCCGTGAATAATGTGTTTGGTTATCGCGACGTTGCCGACAATTTTGCCGTGACAAAAGATAATCACCCCAAATATCTGCTTGTGACAACCGATATTGTAAAACGTGCTTATGCAACCTTTGAATTGCCGGTCAACTTTAACGTGGGCGGAATCAGCTTTATTAAAAATGGCAATGCCGACACAGGTGTTCTTGACTGCAACGGCTTTGGAGATTACGTCACCGGTATCCAACAAATAAGATACGCCGGAGAGACATACTGTTGTGACGACTGTGGTGATGCCGGTACTTATGGCGACATCAATTATTTCCTCTTTGAGTGGAATGACGATAACGGCCGCTATGCTCTTGTGGCACAAAGCAGGTAAACAGAACTTATATATAACAATTGGAATGGCTTTTAGTGGCCGCTCTCTTTAAGGTGGGTAGAATATGAATTTTGATTTCTTTGAAAGAATAGAGAAAGAACGCCGGTGGAAAAGGTTTTGGGGGCGGGTTACCGGTGTGTGCAATATTCTTCTTATTGCAACGGTTATTTTTGTTGCAATAAAAGCCGGGTATTTGGGCTGTGCAAGCTTTTATCTGTTTTGCGCAGCTGCTGCGGTGTTTGTCACTTGCAAGTATATTATCTACCCTCTATGGGATACCGTTGACTTTTCTCGTGGCCGAAAAGATATAAAATACTTATTGGATAATATGCATTTCCGTAACACTTTCACCAGCGCATTCGGTTGTGGCAATGTTCTTTTCGGGCGCTTCTACCGGGCACCAGACTGGCCATCGGTGAGCTACTCGTTCCTTGCCATAATGTATATTCCGCTTATACCCACCGGTTGCTACGATATCAATGGCTCGGGAAAGAGCCGGCTCGACCTTATTGGCGAAGCAGAATACTCTACAAACAAGTATGAGTGGAGACTTCTTGAGGTGTTTTATATATATGTAAAATGTTGGAGTGTTGCGGTTATGGTTTTTACCGTACTTAACGTGCTTATTGAAGATTATTTAAAAGTTTCAACGGGATTGAACTGATATTATGAAAGAGATAAACAGGGCTTTACAGCATAGCGTAGAACTGTCAAGGGTTCTTGCCGGAGCATTGTCGGCACAGACAATGGACAAGGACTCTGAGGTGAGAATAAAAAGGGTAATCGAGAATTTGTCTGCACAGGCAACGGTAATGGAACAACTATTGCAGGGCTTGTGCAGCGAGTTTGTCGTTGAGGTGAACAATGCAAAGCTGCAACTATGGGAACGCAAGCTACTCGACCTTACACTACGCAACAACTTGCTGAATATGAAGACTCGTAGCAATGCCGTGCCCTACCCGCACCCCGACATTGCTGTGCTCGAAGATGAATTGTACGAGGGCAAGGAGTTTATTCTTGAACAGAAGGAAATGAAGCCGCTCTATCGTGCTGTGCGCACTAATATCGAAGAGACCGGTGCAAACACTCTCTTTCTTACTCTGGGCTCGCTAAAGTGGCAAGAACGCGAAGGAGGCAAAGAGTACAAGGCACCGCTACTGCTGATGCCTGTTGAAATGGTGCCACTGGGCAAGGATAGGTATGCCATACGTCGCCGTGACGAGGAGACGATGTTCAACGTTACGCTTGCCGAGTTTTTGGCTCAGAACTACGAGATAGAACTGAAGGGGCTCTCGCCACTGCCACAGGACAACCACGGAATAGATGTCAATCTTGTCCTGCACACTGTGCGCGAGGCCATAAAGGATAACAAGGGCTGGACGGTAGAAGAGGATTCGGTTATTGGAATATTCTCATTTACCAAATTTGTGATGTGGAACGATATTCACTCACATAGCCAAGCTGTTATGGGTAACGACATTGTGCGCAGTCTTGTCGAAGGACGGTTAATGGTCGAGGACAATGCGCCTGCGGTTGATGCTCGCGAAATGGATATAAGCGTTTCGCCCGACTCGGTGGCCGTTCCTGTCGATGCCGACTCGTCGCAGCTTGAGGCTGTGGTTGAGACCGAGCGAGGCCGTTCGTTTATTCTGTTCGGCCCTCCGGGAACAGGTAAGTCGCAGACTATTACAAATATAATTGCCAACGCTGTGTATCACGGCAAGCGGGTGCTGTTTGTGGCGCAGAAAAAGGCTGCACTCGATGTCGTGCAGTCGCGACTGGCGAAAATAGGTCTTGCACCTTTCTGTCTTGAACTGCACTCCAACAAGGTGGATAAAAGGCATTTCCTTGCACAAATGCAACAGGTGATAGACCTGCCTGTGCAAGAAGGCAACGAGGATTATAGTCGTGTAGCCAAGAATCTCTATGCGCAACGCCTGCAATTGGTTGGTTACATTGATGCTTTGCATCGCAAGCACAACAATGGCTGTTCGCTCTATGAATGCATTGAAAAATATATTGAGCTTGACAAGCACCCGCTTTCTTTACCCCAAGGCTTTGCCAAGGATATGACGCGCGATGATGCTACAGCTGTATGTGACAGAATTTTGTCGCTCGAGTCGGGTGCAGCAATTCTTGGTTGCGAGCCGTCGGAGCACCCTCTCCGTGGTTTGTTCCCCAAAAAGCAGGAGGATAAGAGCAGTGGGTATGCCAAATCGTACGCAACAAGTGACACGGTGGAGAAGTTGTTGCCAACGCTGACTCAGTCGGTGATGAGCATAAAACAACAGATTGAACGTGCACAAAAGATGTCTTTGTCGTTAAAGACTACAAGGCAATATATAGAGAACGATTATAAATGGAAAAAATTCCTTGCAGTGGCAATGGTGGACGACACGTTGCTCGACGATATTGATGCTCTCGTAGATGCTGTGGAGCGGTGGAACAAGAATATTGCACTGTTACCGCAGTGGCAAAAATATGCCGACCTGCTTAATTGGTTATATGCCAACGGGCTGGGTTGTGCTGTTGTACGCTACCGGCAGGGCGAGCCACTACAGGCGGTCAAGGAGGCTTTTATGGCGGCGTATTACAAAGATATCGCACACGCAATCATTGACAAGGATGCTGCACTGAGCGAGTTTAACGGCCTGTTATTTGAACAGGTGATAGAAAAATATGCTGCACTTGCCAGGGAGTTCCAAATGCATACAAGGCAGGAACTGGTTGCCCGCTTGGTTGCAAATATTCCATTCGAGACTAACGACCCGGTAATAAGCAGCGAGATGACGCTGTTGCGCAAGCGCATAGGAAGCAAGGGGCGTGGGGCAAGCATAAGAAACATAATAGACCAAATGCCGAACTTGCTGCCAAGCCTTTGCCCGGTAATGCTTATGAGCCCGCTGAGTGTGGCGCAGTATATTGATATCGATGCTCCAAAATTCGATATAGTGGTGTTCGACGAGGCAAGCCAGATGCCGACAAGCGAGGCTATTGGCTCTATTGCCCGAGCAAAGGCGGCTGTCGTTGTGGGCGACCCTAAACAGATGCCACCTACAAGCTTCTTTGCGGTGAGCGCTACCGACGACGACAATGCCGACATTGACGACCTTGAAAGCATCCTCGACGACTGTATATCGTTGTCTATGCCAACACGTTATCTGGGATGGCACTATCGCTCGAAACACGAGAGTCTCATCGCGTTCAGCAACAAGAATTATTACGACTGCAGGCTTGTTACATTCCCGTCGGCCGATGACCTTAGCTCGCACGTCACTTGGCAGAAGGTCGAGGGGTACTACGACTATGGCAAGACACGTACAAACCGCGCCGAGGCCGAGGCTATAACTGCCGAGGCTATTGAAAGGCTGCAACGCAACCCAGAGAGGAGCATTGGTATAATAGCCTTCTCGCGTCAGCAAAGCGACCTTATTGAGGATATATTGACCGAGGAACTTGCAAAGTATCCCGCTCTGGAGGCTCAGAATCGCCAAAGCAACGAGCCGTTGTTTATTAAGAATCTTGAAAATGTGCAGGGTGATGAGAGGGATATTATTCTATTTTCGGTGGGATATGGACCTGACAAAGAGGGTAATGTCTCTATGAACTTCGGCCCACTGAACAAGGCCGGCGGCGAACGTCGCCTGAACGTGGCTGTGTCGCGTGCCCGCTACGAAATGAAGGTTTTCTCAACTCTCACCCCTGAACAGATTGATGAACGTCGCACACAGGCCGAGGGCGTGTTGGGGCTTAAACGCTTCCTTAAATTTGCTCAACAGGGTAGCGAGGCTCTTGTTGACGAAAAGAGCACTAAAGGTAATGATAATGCAAACCTTATAAACCAAATTGCAACAAAACTGCGCGAGCGTGGCTACGAGGTTAATACGCAGGTCGGAACGTCGGACTTCCGTGTGGACATTGCCGTTGTTGACCCTGTCAACCGCGAGAAGTATATGCTTGGAATAGTTTGCGACGGGTGTGGATACTACAAGTTGAAGACTGCCCGCGACCGCGAGATTGTGCAACCCACGGTGCTCAAAATGTTGGGCTGGGAACTTATGCACGTCTGGTCGCTCGATTGGTTTATGCACCCCGACTCTGTGCTCAAGAGTATTTTTGACAAATTAGCAGGGAAATAAGATAAATGAGAGGTGTAAAAAGTTGTTCTCGGGCTTCAGCATTTTTGTCAAGGCTTACGAGGCTACAAAGCATCAAATATGGGTGTCGACAAAGTTGTTGCTGCTGGTGACGCTGTTATTTGCAGTAATGATGTTTATTGCCGAAAATAGTGTAAACAGTGACTACTCTTTTTTCGATGCTTTAATTTGGACTTTTGTGAAATATGTAGAAGACCCTGCCTACATAGAATCTCCTCCTATCACAGTATTGGGGCAAGTCATTGGAACCTTAGTGGGTGTATTGGGCGTTGCTATATTTGCAGTTCATGCCGGTCTCATCGGTTCGGGACAGAAGAAAGTAATGGATGAGAACAAGCGAGAGAAGGATGAGGCGTAAAATAGCTTGAAGCAATATGAAAAAGTGGCTATCC
>JAFZIA010000016.1 GCA_017554605.1 Bacteroidaceae bacterium | reverse complement strand
CTTGCTTGTCATTGCGGTCAACGGCTGTTTTAAGGGTGTTGCGGAACGCCCTCAGTTAGCCACGCTGCGCGCGTCTAACTAGCGGTTGGACGGTCCTCACACTATTTCCTTAAAACCGCCTACCCGCAATTGAATTTCTTTTCGGCGTGCAGTTGGTCTGAAAATTACCTGCTTAAACAGATAAAATTATATGATGTTCCATTGATATAAGCAAATTACCCACACCTTTTTTCTACTGAGCCATTATTATGTGTGGCGCTGTTGTTTTGCTTGCATTCTGATAAAGAAAAAAATAAGGCGCACCGTTAGTGATGCGCCTTATTGCTGTATTGCAATGTGTGGTTAGTCGTTGTTCATCTCTCTGATGTCAACCTCGTTCTCCTTGCATTCTCCGAGCAGGTGCTTGCAGAAGAAGTCGGCCATCTTCCAGAAGAAGTATTCGTCCATTGTCTCGAATCCGTGGCGTTGTCCGGGGAGGACGAGCATCTCGAATCGTTTGTTGGCGCGGATAAGAGCGTCTACCACGCGGGTTGTGTTGGCGGGGTGTACGTTGTTGTCCATATCTCCGGTTACAAGCAGCAGGTGTCCTTTGAGTCGGCCGGCAAGCTCCTGGTTGGTGCTTATCCTGTATGAGAATGTAGTGTCGCGCTCCACAATGCCGTCCTTGTTCTTCTTTTCGCTCACGTTCTCCTTGATGCCGTGGTGCTTCTCGCTCCACCAGTTGTTGTATATGCGGTTGTCGTGGTTGCCGGCACACGATACTGCCACCTTGAAGAAGTCGTTGTATGTGAGTATGGCTGCGGTAGACATAAATCCGCCGCCCGAGTGTCCGTGAATGCCCACCTTGTCGCCGTCGATGAAGCTGTGGCGTGCAATGAGCTGCTGCGCTGCCACTTTCTTGTCGGCAAGGCCGTAGTCGCGCAGGTTGCCGTAGCCGTAGTTGTGGTACCATTTTGAACGGTTGGGGTGTCCGCCCCTGTTGCCTATGGTTATTACGATGAAGCCCATCTGTGCCAGGCGGTCGATGCGGTTCATTCCGCTTGACCAGCTCTCGTTAACAGCCTCGGTCTGAGGACCGGGATATACATACTCTATCAGGGGGTAGCATTTTGTGGAGTCAAAGTCGAAGGGCTTGTACATTACGCCGTAGAGGTCGGTCACCCCGTCGGCTGCCTTCACCTTGAAGCGCTCGGGGAACTTGTATCCTGCTGCAAAGAGCTGCGAGAGGTCGGCGGTGCCCAGGTCGACGCTCTTCTTGCCGCGCTTGCTGTAGACGTAGTTCACGGGGGCGGTGTCTACTCGCGACGCGGTTACCACGAATGCCTCGCCGTTCTCTGCTGCCGAGAGTGAGCTGATGTTCATATCTCCTTCGTCAATCTGCTTGAGTCCGCTGCCGTCGAAGTTCACGCAGAAGAGGTGCATATAGTAGGGGTTCTCGTCCTTGTTGTATCCGCAGGCTGTAAAGTAGATTTTCTTCTCCTTCTCGTTGATGGCAACAACCTCCTCTACGTGGAATGCTCCGTCGGTGATTGCGTTCTTGAGTGTTCCGTCGGCGTTGTACATATAGAGCATTGCCCAGCCTGTACGCTCCGACCACTGTATGAACTGCTTTCCGTTGTTCACAAGGCGTATGGGTTTGCTCTCGATGCTGGTATTCATCTCCTCGCGTACAAGTGTCACTGCGCTGTCGCTGTCGACCGATACGTAGCATACTTCGATCTTCTTCATATCGCGGCTGATGCGCTCAAAGTAGAAGCCTTTCTCGTCGCCCAGCCATTTGCGTGTGCGGAGGGGTGCTGTGCGCTCGGCGTGTGTGAGGGGCGCACCGAAAAACTCTATGCGCTGCTGCTTGAACTGTGCCGCGTCGATGATGCGTGTTGTCTTGTTGGCAAAGTCGATGAGCTCCATTGTGGTGACGGGGCTCTCTTCGCCGGGCATCTGGTAGCGGTAGCTCTCGAGCTTGGGGCGGGGTGAGCTGAGTGAGTTTATCACCCACATCTTGGAGAGTATCGAGTCGGCCCTGTGTGTGGTTACGAGGTAGCGCGAGTCGGGGCTCCAGATGCAGCGGGGGTAGTAGCGCTTTGTGCTGTCGGGGGTCTCGTCGAGCGAGTGGTAGGAGTAGCAGTAGTTGGGACGGCCGTTGAATGTGAGCTGGTGCTCTACAATGGTGGTGTCCTTGTCCCACAGGCGCAGCTTGTCGAGGTCCTCGCGCGACATATACCAGAGGTTGTAGTTCTTCTCGTACAGCGCGAACTTGCCGTCGGGCGATACATTGGCCCACGCGGGATATTTAGGGTACATATCCTCAATCTCGTCCTTTGTGCGCTCAATGAGCTGTGAGGTTACAATGTCATACTCAAAGTGGAAGAGCTTGTTCTCTTTCTTTCCTTCGTTGGCCTTTATCTTTGTGCTGTCGTTGCGCTCGTGACGGGGCAACTGGCGGGGAACTTCTAGCTTCGATTGTATGTCGAAGCGCACGTAGCGGTTGTCGCGTATGGTGGGGTTGATTCTTATGGGGGTGTGCTGTGCATCGTAGGGGTCGCCTGTTCGCAGGGTAATCTCCTTTGCTATCCAGTCCATATCCCACAGTTCCTTGTTGGTGCCCTTTACGGCATCGGCAACATAGAACTTTGTACCGTTGCAGTCGCTCCACGAGTATATGAAGCGCTCGCCGTCGGCGAACCATACGGGCTGTACTCTTGTCTGTTTTACCATTCTCGCAATCTTGTTGGGCGAGAATCGCTCGGCAAGGGCGTAGTTGGGAGTCACTTTTTTGCTCTCGTTCTGTGCTGTAGCATTGTGCGCAGCAAACAGAAGGGGAAGAGCCATCAGAATAAATAGTTTCTTCATTGTCTTTTCTGTGTTACAGTATTTATTGTTCTCTTTTTCGTGTTCCTATTTTTGCAATACCGCCGGTCGAGGTCTCCTTGTAGAGGCTGGGGAGGTCGTGTCCAGTCTCCTTCATCACCTCGACGATGCGGTCGTAGTCTATCTTGTGCTTGCCGTCGGAGAGGGTGGCGTATGTGCAGGCGTCGAGGGCGCGTGAGGCGGCAATTGCGTTGCGCTCTATGCAGGGTACCTGTACAAGTCCGCACATAGGGTCGCAGGTGAGTCCCAGGTGGTGCTCGAGTCCCATCTCGGCCGCATATTCAATCTGTGTTATTGTGCCTCCGAACAACTGGCAGGCTGCCGCGGCTGCCATTGCGCAGGCTACTCCAACCTCGCCCTGGCAACCTACGTCGGCTCCCGATATTGAGGCGTTCTCCTTTGCAATGTTTCCGAAGAGTCCTGCTGTGGCAAGGGCGCGCAGTATTCTTGCCTCGCTGCTTATGTGCTCCTGGAAAAGGTGGTAGAGCACTGCCGGCAGTACGCCGCACGAGCCGCAGGTGGGTGCTGTGACTACTGTCGAGCCGCTCGCATTCTCCTCGGAGGTGGCGAGGGCGTAGGCATATACCTTTGCCTTGCTCTTTACCGACGAGGTGTATGATGCCGATTTGAGCATATATGTGCCGGCCTTGCGCTGTATGCCGAGCCCGCCGGGGAGCACTCCCTCGTGCTCGAGTCCGCGTTTTATTGTCGACTTCATCGTCTCCCACACTTCGGACAGGAAATCCCATATTTCGGGTCCTTCGTGCTTCTCGACATACTCCCAGAAGTTGCAGCCTGTCTCGTCGCACCACTTCATTATGTCGTGGATTGTGGTCAGGGGGTAGATGTCCGCCTCGCTCTTGCGGGTGTCTTCGTTGGCAAGCTCTCCGCCGCCTATGCTGTATATAGTCCACTCGTCGATGACTTTTCCTTCCTTGATGCCTTCGTATTTCATTCCGTTGGGGTGGAAGGGCAGGAACTCGGTGGGCTTCCACACAAGTTCGAGCGGTGCGACGGGTTCGAGGACTTCCTGTATTGCTTTGTCGGTCATATGGCCTTCGCCTGTGGCTGCAAGGCTTCCGTAGAGTGTAACGCGATAGGAGTCGGCATTGGGGCAGCGTGCCGCAAATTCCTTTGCTGCGCGGTTGGGACCCATTGTGTGGCTGCTCGACGGTCCGAGGCCTATCCTGAAGAGTGAACGTAGAGATTTCATATTTTCGGCTTTTAATAATATCGATGCGAATATACTATAAAATTGCGATTTTCTCCCTCTTTGCCGTATTTTTTATCGCCTTGTGCTGTGTGCTGCAAATGTTATATTCTGTTTCAATCTGTTTGCAAATGTTATATTTGATGTGCGGTGTGTTACTGTTAACATAAATTATATAAAAATAATTTGTGCTTTTCTGCTATTTTTCGCTAATTTGTGACTGATTGTGCAAGTGTGCCTTTTGTGTGGCGCTTTTGGCGCAAACGATTATCTTAATTTTGATTAATTATTATGGTTTTTATTATGAGATTAATTCTGCTTTGTTTTGTTTCATTGGTTTATGCAACCGGTGTGTTTGCGGTGGAGCAGTCGGGCGATACAGGGCGCTGCGACAGTGTGGCGCTCTTCGACCCTTATATGAGCGAGCCGTTGCCCGCGGGCGCTCCCCGCTGGATGCAGGCTATTGCCGACAATCCCTCGGGTGTCAATTATCATCAGATGCAGCAACTGTTCAGGGAGTGGACGGCAGCCGATGTTGATGCGCGTGTAAAGACGGTCGACAAGAAGCAGGCTGTGAATTTCTTCCGCCGTTGGACGAGTGCCTACAGGCGCTTTGTGGCTGCCGACGGTACGATAAGGCTGCCGGCGAGCAACGAGTATGCCGCACGGATAGACTCAATGAACCGCGTCTCGCAGCAGAGGACCGCGTCGGGCGAGCCGCACATCTGGCGGAATATCGGCCCTAATATGACATACTCCAACGAGAATGGAGTGGTGGAGTCCAAGGACCATCAGGTGTGCGTGTTCCGCATTGCGGTGGCGCTGACCGACAGTGCTACGCTCTACTGCGGAACGGAGTCGGGCGTTGTGTTCAAGACTACAGACCGCGGCGAGTCGTGGCAGCCCTGTGCCCCGCAGCATAACTTCGGCGGTTCCATTTACAGTATAGCCGTTGACCCAGCCGACAAGGATATTGTGTATGTGGGAGGTGGAATATGGCTGTGGAAAAGCATTGACGGGGGAAACACCTGGAAACGCTGCGAGGGTATAAACAGTTGCGTAAATTCGATACGCATAAACCCCGATGACCGCAATAATGTAACAGCGTCGGCAGGAAACAAGCACGAGGACAAGTACAACAGCGGCTTCTTTGTGTCGTACGACGGCGGAGAATCCTTTATACGCACCATAAGCGGAATATGCTTCGACCACGAGCTGCAGCCGGGAAACCCCGACCGCATATATCTTGTGCGCCGCGGCACAGCCGGTCCGTGGACCTATTTCTACGTGTCGGAGGACGGTGGCCTTAGCTGGAACGAGAAGGAGCTGCCCATTGATATGATGGTGTGCGGACGCCTGGCGGTGAGCGGTGCTCCCGGTGGCGGGGATTATGTATATGCGCTCGTCACTTCGGACAGTTGGGGCTACGACTCGGGTCCTCAGGGCGGAAAGGGAACTCCGTATATCCTCGTGTCGAGGGACGCTGGCGAGACTTGGGAGAACCAGACAAACAAGAGCGGCAAATATTGGGACGTCACTTTCTCGCCCGTGATGGACGCGACGGGCGGACAGGGATATTTTGATATGATGATTGGAGCGTCGCAGAAAGACCCCGCGCACGTGCTCTTCGGCCTGACATCGCTTTACCGTTCAACCGAGGAGGGTGTGTGCAATTACCGCGACAATGGAATAGGCGGCTATCAGCGTGGCGACTGGATGCACTGCGACATACAGGATATTGCCACTCACCCCTGCGGCGACACCTGGATATGCAACGACGGTGGAATAAAATACTCGGCCGACTTCTTCGAGACTAAGGGCGAGGACAGGCACCGTGGAATATATGCCTCGGATTATCAGGGGCTCGGAGTGGGCTGGAACGAGGACGTTATGGCTGCGGGACGCTGGCACAATGGCGATGCTGTACACGCTGCGACATACGGCGAGGGAAATGCTGTGCACGTGGGCGGCGTTGAGATTGCAACGGGCTATGTGATGAGGAGCAATCCCTGGAAGGTATATTTCACCGATGCTTCGACACGTATAATGCCCCGCGAGATGGACGGTACTGTTGAAGAGGATTACAGGACCTGGTTCTACGATAAGAAGCCTAATGAGGCTCTGCGTATCTGCGGCGATATTGCCACCGACCCCCGCTATGCTCTCAAGGTATTCATACAGGATATGACAAATACGCAGGAGGGTTATCTGTCGTACGACGAGGGAGCGTCGTTCCAAAAGGTGTTCGACAGCGACGGCGAGGAGTTCTACAGTTACGAGTTTGCCCGCACCGACCCCAACCGTGTGTATATCTCGGGTACGTGGAATGTGTGGCGCTCCGACGATGGCGGCGAGACTTTCTACGAGTGTGCAGCGCAGCCTTTCCCCAACCTCGACCCCAATATGCATTTTACGCGCGTGGTGGTAGACCCCAACGACGAGAACCACGTTATTGTAATATGCAACGACCTCAAGGGCAAGGTGAGCGAGAGCTTCGACGGCGGGGCATCGTGGACTCCATATAATCTGGGCTCTTTGTCGGATATGCGCGTGCACCAGATGATTCTGGTGGGCGACGAGTATGGCAGTTGCTACGTGACAAGCTATGACGGGGCGTATGTCTATTTCAAGGATAATGCGATGGACGACTTCATCGACTATTCGTCGGGAATAAATCCCGGTGCGAGAATTTCAAAGGTTGTGCCTTTCTACAAGAACGGGGTGCTGCGTATGGCAACCAACCAGGGTGTATGGGAAGCGCCTCTCTATCATCGCGACTTTAAGCCCGTGGCACAGCCTATGGCCCTTAATCTGGGTAGCGGCGACCTCACTGCCAACCCAAGCAAGGAGGTGCAGTTCGACAGTTACAGCATTGTGCGTCAGGACGAGAATACTGTGTGGCAGTGGAGCTTCTCGCCCCAGCCCCAATGGGTGAGCAACGCCAATGTACGTAACCCGAGGGTGGTCTTTGGTAAGCCCGGCAACTACGATGTTACGCTCACGGTGTCTACTCCTGCCGGAACATCTTCGCGCACGGTGAAGGGAATGATTATGATTGAGGGCGGTATATCGGTCGAGGCGGCGCAGATTGTCGGCGAGGTGGGCCTTGTGAGTGCAGTGATTGGAAAGGGCGAGCCGTTGCGGGTTGTTGCTACGGGACTCGACAGCGATGCTGTAATCACGGTGCACAATGCCAAGGGGGCATTGCTGCACAGCGCTGCAATTCCTGCTGCGCAAAGCTGTGTCGATGTCCTGTTGCCGATAGACATTGAGGGAACATACATTTATCAGATACAGAGTGAGTCAAAGAAATTCTTTGGAAAATTCATCATAAAATAACGCACGAGAATATGAGAAATAAGATAACAGGCCTTTTGTTGGCTACAATCGTTGCTGCAGCACCCGCTGCTGCACAAACCGAGGGAGTGGCAACGGGCGATTCGCTTTTCACCCCTTACAAGCTCAATTATCTGCCTGCGGGTGCCCCGCTGTGGATGGCGCAGTTGGCCTCGCCCGAGGGGCTCGACTACAATGCGATGGTAGACAGCTTCAATGTCTATCTGCTCAATAACCCCGGGGCACGCAGGAAATCGCCCGATACAAAGCAGGTGGTGAACCACTTCAGGCGTTTCCAAAAGGCGTATGTGAATTTTGTGGGCACAGACGGCATAATAAGGCTGCCGAAGGCAAGCGGCTACCACAGGGAGATGGACGGCGTGCAGCAGGAGGCTCTCCGCGCAAGGGCAATGCGCGCCCGCCCGATGCTCACCGGCGCGACAGCGGCGCCTGCTCCCTGGCAGGTAATATCGCCCATTGTCACGTATGACTACCGCCACAAGAAGGTCACTCCCGCCCAGGCGAATATACAGCGCTTCAAGGCGTCGCGCTCCAACCCCGATGTGCTATATTGCGGTTCGGAGACAGGAATGGTTTTCCGCACTGCCGACAAGGGAACGTCGTGGACTCCCTGCGGAGGGGGCGAGTGGATGTCGGGCGAGATTACAACCATCGACGTAAGTTCGACAAACCACAAGCGTGTGCTCATAGGCGGTGGCGGAGTATTCTGGCTCAGCGATGATGAGGGTGAGACGTGGCGCGACATTACGCCCGTAAAGACAAACTATGCCCGTACAAGCGTGGCGCTCTTCAATCCTGCCGACGACAATATAATCCTTGCGGGCGACCGCTCGCAACTGTGGCGTTCAACCGACGGTGGCGCATCGTGGCAGTGGCTGCTGCAGGGTATGGTGTTCGACATTAAAATATCGGTGCAGAATCCCAATGTGTGTTACGTGGCAATTGAGCAGGACGCTACGATAAGGCTCTACAAGAGCACCGACTCGGGTGCATCGTGGACAATGCTCGATACTGGCAACGAGGCTCTTATAAGTGCGCGCATAGGATTGAGCGAGGCTCCTGCAGGCGCAGGTTATGTGTATATGTGGGCTTGCCGCCGCAACCACCTCTCGCAGCCCGGTCCTCTCTACTTCAGCGGTCCTCCCCTCTTGTACAAGAGCACCGACGGCGGTGCATCGTTCGAGGTTCTTGACCCCGCAGGGCAGCTCGAGAGTGTCGATGTGAACGGCGGGCAGGGATATTACGACCTTGTGTGCACGGCCTCGGCAACCGACCCCGAGACTCTGCTCGTGGGAATAATACAGCTCTACCGCTCTACCGACGGAGGAAAGACGCTCAAGAACCAGGGCGGATATTACGGAAAGTATGACCTTCATTGCGATATGCAGTGCGTGCAGACAAACGGTGAGGGCGACACGTGGCTCTCTACCGACGGAGGAATGATATACAGCAGCGATTTCTTTGCCACACACGCCGAGACGCGCATCAACGGGCTCTACTGCTCGGAGATGTGGGGATTCGACCAGGGCTGGAACGAGGACGTGATGGTGGGCGGACGCAACCACAATGGCAATATGTCGCAGCTCGACCGCTACAATGGTGCTGCAATGTTTATGGGCGGCTCGGAGCGTCCCACGGGTTATGTGTTCCTGTCAAACCCCCGCAAGGTGGCATTCAGCGACTCCGAGAATGTGCTTATGCCCGACGATTGGCGCGAGGAGTTTGTGCCGTTCCTCGACTATTGGACCTACCCCAAGGAGTCCTCGCAGCACGGAATAGGGCTGCTGTTCGACCCGCGCTACGCCAAGAGTTTCTATCTGGTACAGGGAAATTACGACGAGGATTACAAGACTCTTTGGCGCACACGCGACGACGGTGCCTCTTTCTCGAGTGTCTACAGGTTCGACAAGCCCATAAACGCGGTAGAGGTGTCGCGCTCCAACCCCGACAAGCTGGTGGCCTCTACGTGGGGACGCATATTCTATTCGCTCGATGCGGGCAATACGTTCCAGGAGTATATGATACCCGATGAGATGACCTATTCGATAAACTACAAGATTGCCATTCACCCCACAAACGAGGACGAAATTTGGGTGAGTGACGGCAATGCGGGCGGGTTGTGGCGTACGACCGACAACGGTGCTTCGTGGGAAAAGATGGATAAGGGACTCACTTTTACCAATTGGAACGGTGAGGTGCAGGCGCATACGATAGGCCGTTTCTTCATCACCGGAAACGAAAGGAATGCCGTCTATGCAATAGCCTTTACAATGGGTTACCTTAACGAGAGCTTTACGACTACACGCGGCAGGGTGCTCTACCGTGACGATACAACCGACGGTTGGGTCGACTACAGCGACGGGCTGCCCAAGGTCATAAACCTCAACCGTATGCTGCCGTTCTACAAGGAGGGGGTGATACGCTTGGCGACAAGCAACGGAATATGGCAGCGCGAGCTTGTAGACAGTGAATTTGCTCCCATTGCACAGCCCATTATATTGAATGCGGGCGATGGCGACAATACGCGTGGCGATTATCCGCGCAGAATAGAGCTCGACAGCTACAGCATTGTCAACCAGAAGGAGGCGCAGTGGCAGTGGACCATCTCTCCGCAGCCTCTCTCCGTAACGTCGTTGGAGGTACGCAACCCTGTAATTACAATAGAACCAGACCAGAGCTACGATATTACCCTCACCGTCACTACTCCTGCCGGAAGCGGTACAAAGACAATAAAGTCTATGATAAAGGGCACAAAGCCTGTACCCGACGAGGGGACAGATGCCGATGGCCCCGCTGTCAAGAGCAAGGACCTGCTGTTGCTGTCGGGCAATGTGGTGAACGCAGGCGCACCGTTCGTGTTTGTGCCGCAGTCCCTTGCGGGAAAGGTGGCGCTTGTGGTGTACGATGCAAAAGGCGCGGTGGTGCACAGCGCGGCCTCTTCGGAGAGAATGGAGGTTGCTACCGCCGGTTTTGCTGCGGGAGTCTATTTTTATATGGCCGAGGACGAGGCAGGATACAAGGAGAGCGGCAAGCTATTGGTCAAGTAAATGATGATGAGAAGGTTTTTCTTTGTGCTGTTGCTTGTTGCGGCAACCAACCTTGCCGCGCAGCAGGATAGCGTGGCAATAGAGGGGGTGTCGCTGCAGGAGTTTGTGGTGTCGGGCAACAGGTGGCAGCAGCTTGCAGGGACGCTTCCCGTAAAGGCGAGCCGCATCACGTTCGAAGAGGGCAACGCCTCCAACCCGCAGACGGCGGCCGACCTTTTGGGGCTCACAGGCGAGGTGTTCATACAAAAGAGCCAGTATGGTGGCGGCAGCCCAATGATACGCGGATTCTCGGCCAACAGGCTGCTGTACAGTGTCGACGGGGTGCGTATGAACAATGCTATCTTCCGCTCGGGCAATTTGCAGAATGTAATCTCGCTCGACCCCTTTGCGACGGAGAGTACCGAGGTGCTTTTCGGACCGGGCTCGGTGAATTATGGCAGTGACGCCATTGGCGGGGTGATGCTCTTCAGTACGCTCCGTCCGAGGCTCTCCAATGGAAAGGGCGTCTCGTTCTTCGGTTCGTCCACAGTGCGCACGGCAACTGCATCGGGCGAAAGGAGCGTGCATCTGCACGTGGGGGCAGGGTGGAGGAAGATTGCCCTTCTCACAAGCTGTACATTCTCCGATTATGGCGACCTTGAGCAGGGACTTTATGGTCCCGACAAGTATATAATGCCTTACATTGTAGTGCCGGAGTATGGACCGTCGGGGGTGAACGACCGCATAATGCCCAACAGCGACAGGCGCAAGCAGACGCCCAGCAGCTACTCGCAGCGCAATTTTATGCAAAAGGTGCTCTATGCGCCGTGTGATGATTGGACTTTCGAGTATGCCTTCCATTATAGCAAGACGTCGGAGTATGCGCGCTACGACCGTCACCAGCGTATGCGCGACGGCAAGCCCCGTTACGCCGAGTGGGACTATGGCCCGCAAAAATGGGTGATGAACCATCTGACGGCGGCACATAGTGACGGTGGGCTGCTGTACGACAAGATGCGTCTCGACCTTGCGTTGCAGCGCTTCGAGGAGAGCCGCATCAGCCGTAACTTCGGCAGCACCGACAGGGAGACGCAGAGCGAGAAAGTGGACGCCTGGAGCGCCAATCTCGATTTTATGAAGAATGTCCACGCGTCGGCTCTATCCTACGGAGTGGAGTGGGTGCAGAATAATGTACATTCGGCAGGTGTAAGGAGCAATGTGGCGACAGGCGAGAGGTCGGCAATGCCCTCGCGCTATCCCTCTGCACGCTGGTACAGCTACGGTGCATACGCCAATTGGCAGTGGCACATAAGCAACAGTGTGAATGTTGCTGCCGGTGTACGATATAACCACTATATTATAAGGAGCGATTTCTCCACAGCGGGTTACACTGTTCCTTTTGCTCCCGCGCAACGGAGCGAGGCGGGCAGCCTGAGCGGTAACGTGGGCGTTAATTGGCACATTGGAGAGGGGTGGCTGTTGCGTGCCAACTATGCACGCGGATTCAGAGTGCCCAACGTCGACGATATGGGCAAACTCTTCGACAGTGCCGACGGGTGCGTCACTGTGCCCAATCCTGCGCTCAAGCCCGAGTATGCCGATAATGTGGAGGTTGGAGCGGCAAGGAACATTGGCAATTATGACAATGGGCTGCATATTGATGTGACGGCATATTGCATGTGGCTCGACGATGCTATTGTGCGCAGGGACTATACTTTCAACGGTAGCGCTACAATGGACTATGGCGGCGGGGAGTGCAGGGTGCAGGCCTTGCAGAATGCGGCCCGTGCCTATGTGTTCGGCGTTCAGGGCTCGCTGCAGTTGCGTGTGATGCGTAATTATTATGCCAAAGGAAATGTAAATTACCAGCGTGGGCGCGAGGAGCTCGACGACGGTACAACATCGCCGTCGCGTCACGCTGCCCCTCTCTTCGGGCGTGCTGCCGTGGGGTGGGACAATGGAAGGCTGTGCGTTGAGGCCTACACAGCTTTTCAGGCAGAGTGTGCGGCCGGGGATATGCCGCAGGAAGAGAAGGAAAAAACAGAGATTTATGCCCTTGACGCCGCGGGCAATGCCTATTCACCCGCGTGGGTCACACTCAATGTGCGTGCGTCGTATGAATTTACCGAGGGACTCACCGTAAATACAACGCTTGAGAATATTGCCGACAGGCGTTACCGCCCCTACGGCTGCGGTATAAGTGCTCCGGGACGCAATTTTACGGTCTCGCTCACATACGGCTTTTAGCGCTGGAGGTACTTTAATTCAAGCAACAATATAGCAGTTGACCCGCAACTCGTTTTTTGTGAGTTTGTCATTCTGGCAGAGTGTAGCGGCGGAAGGATCTCATATCCGCAATTGAAAGAGAACCTTCACTTCCGTTCAGGATGGACAAGTCCGCGAAGAAAATGAGTAGCTGAGCAACATTTATATTTTTGCATTTATTTATGTAAAGGGTTGTTGCAGATGTAGATAAAAGTAACTAACTTCGCCGAATGCAGACAATATTGGTAACAGGAGCAAGCGGGTTTGTCGGCAGCCGCTTCCTCAAACGATGGGCAGCAGAGTATAATATTCTCGCCCCTTCACACGCCGAACTTGATATTACCGACGATGCTTCGGTAGAGCGTTATTTTCAGATGCACAGCCCCTCGGTGGTGCTACATCTTGCTGCAATCTCCAATACTGGGTATTGCGAGCAGAATCCCGATGAGAGCTACGAGGTGAATACTGTTGCTGCCCTGCGTATGGCACGTGCAGCGGCTGCCTGCTATGCGAAATTTGTATTTTTCTCGAGCGACCAGGTCTATAACGGCAATCTGGAGTACGGGCTGTTGAACGAGGAGGTTGCGGTGGCTCCCGAGACTGTGTATGCCAAGCATAAGCTCCTTGCCGAGCAGCTTGTGGCTCAGGTGCACCCCGATGCGGTTATCTTGCGCGCGACGTGGATGTATGACAATGCTTCCGAAATGCCTGTGCACCCAAATTTTGTGCTTAATATAAACAAGGCAATAGAGGAACGCCTGCCTGTGACATTTTCGGTGCGCGAGTTCCGTGGCATCACGTGGGTGCGCGAGGTGGTGGAGTTCCTTCCCGCTACGTTTAACCTTATGCCAGGAGTATATAATTTCGGTGCCGAGAACCGCCTGAACACTTACGAGACAGCCTGCTGTTATTTCGAGATGCTTGCTCCCCAGGTAAAGTGCGATGCCGTTATCATTGCCGATGCCGACCGTTATCCCGAACACGAGCGTAATATATCAATCTCGAATAGGAAAATATCCGATGCGTCTAACGGGGCTATCTTCTTCAACGACACACTCGACGGTCTCAGGATTTTCATAGAGAATAACAGACGGAGCTATTGAAAATTCTTGCACTTTGTTTTTCGACTTTCTCGCCGCTCGTGCGTATATTGGTTGTAAGATGAGCGGACAGCTACAATAGAAAAGAATATGCAGGCAGACGAGAAGATATTGGAAAAGTGTAAAGATGGCGACAGGGAAGCCTTCCGCTCGGTAGTGCAATGCTACCAGCGGATGGTTTTTTCTTTGGCGCTCAAGATGCTGTGCGACGAGGAGGAGGCAAAGGACGCCGTGCAGGATACTTTCCTTAGACTGTGGCAGAATATATCCGATTATAAGAAAGGTGCAAATGCTGCTACGTGGATATATACAATAGCCTCGCACGTCTGCCTCGACAGGCTCAGGCGCAAGCAGCGCGAGCAACCTTTGCCGGCCGACGAGGAACTCCTGCGGGCGTACGTAGAGGAGGAGAGCCCCGAGCGCAGGCTCGAGAACAGTGAGCTTGGACGTGTCGTACGCCTGCTTGCCGAGGGGCTTAGTCCCAAACAGCAACTGGTTTTTACGCTGAGCCACCTTGAGGGGCTCTCTACCGGGGAGATAATGGAAATATCGGGGCTCGATGCCTCTCAGATAAAGAGCAACTTGTATGTTGCGCGGCAATCCATTCGCAAACGATTAAAGGAATTAGGTTATGAGTAGAGAAGATGATATTTTGCAACGTCTGCAAAGAGAGCGGGTTACAATAGTCGACAATGAGGCTTTTACCGATTTTATAATGTCGGCAATACCCGAGAAAAAGCCTGTACGCAAGCCCTTGTGGTTGCCTGTCGCACGCTTGCTTTATGCGGCAGCAGTGGTGGCGGCGGTATATTGTCTGTTGCCCGCAGGCGTGGCGCAGGATACTGCGTCCTACAGTGAGAATCGAAATATTATGGCACAATATGGTAACGGTTTTTCAAGTATCGATAAGAATGGCACTCCCGGGGAAATATTAAGGTGTTACGTCGAGCAGAGAAAAGCCAATGTAAGTATAATCAAACATCTAAAATCACAGACTTATGAAAATCTCAGATAAGATGGCAATGCTGGCGGCGATGCTGCTTGTTGCTTCGTGTGCGCAGCGCGATATTACGGTGACAACAAATGTGTGTAGCGACGGCTCTTGTGTGCGTACGGTGACTTTCAAGGGCGACTCCTCTATCCTTGTCGGTGCGGTGGACTCCGGCGAAAAGGGTGCGCTTCTCTCGCTCGGCGACTGGGAAAAGGGGTGGAGCATAGACGATGGAAAGACCTTGCACTCTTATCCTATGTCCCCGGTACAATATGACAGCCTTGCGCAGGAACTCACCTCCTGCGGCTATAAGAAAAGCCTCTCCGATACGGTGCTGCTCTCTGCTGTCCGCCGCTTCGGCTCGGTCGGTAGTATGGCTGCATCGCAGCCGTTGCAGATAGACGGCTCTGTGCTTGAGGCTCGCGGCAACTTAGGGAGGAAATTCCGTTGGTTCTACACTTATTATACTTTCAATGAGACGTATGAGCCGCTGAAGGATAAATATCCGTTGCCGATGGAGGATTATGTGAAACCCGAGGTTGCATCGTTCTGGTTCACAGGCTCGCCCAATCTTATGCAGGGTTGTACTCCTTTGGAATCAAAGGACAGGCTCGATGCGATACAGGCCGATGTGGAGCGTTGGCTGTCGGCTTGCTGGCTGACGCTGTACTGCGACGCGGTAGTTGAGCTTTATGGCGAGGTTGCCGGTGCTCCTGTTGATAGGGACTCTTTTGTTGCCGACCGCGATGAGCTGTTGAAATTCTCGCTCCAAAAAGGGCTTGATGTTGCAAACAATGCCCTGGCGTTTATAGACGAGTATTATGGCTGCAATGCCTTTACAAATTCTTTGAAGGACGATTCGCTTTTCCAGTCGGAACTCGATGGCCGCTGCCAGTTCCTGTTCGATGTGGCCGCGCTCGATGCACGCTATAACCTCATTATGCCCGGCACGGTTGTCGATGCAGGCAACGGGACTCTTGTTGATGGAGTAGTGGAGTATCGCCTCACGGGCAGCCGTCTCATTCCGCAGAGCTATACGATAAGTGCAACGTCGCGCCGGCTTAATCTTTGGGCTGTAGCGGTTACTGTGCTGTTGCTTATTGCAGCGGGGCTGGTAGTAGTACGAAAAGCAATGTAAAGATATGACATAAAAAAAGAGACCGTGCGGTCTCTTTTTTTATGTCATTTGTCGTGCATTATGGTTTTTATCATATCCAGGAAATTGTTCACATCATATTCTGCTCCCATAATCTCGCCTTCTTTGAAGCAGTCCGATGACAGAATCAGATATGTGGGATAAATGAAAATGCTGTATCTTTTGGCAATCTCTGTACCTGTTCCATTATCTTCGCCATCAATCATTATCGGAACGAAGCGCTTGTTCAAGTATTCTCCGCATTCGGGGGTGGGGAATACTGTCTTTTCCATTTTTCGGCAAGGACGGCAGGTCTTTGTGTGGAAATTTATAAAGACATATTTGCCTTCGTCCTTGGCTTTTTCCAATGCCTGCTCAAGGGTGAGGTCGTAGAATGTGGTCCCTTGCTCCTTTACTGTCTCTATGGCATTTTCGGTTGCTTGTGCAGAGTCTTGAGGGGCGGTCGGTGTGTTTCCGCAAGCGCATATTGTCAAGAAGCATAAATATGCGGCAAATAGTTTAATGGGTTTCATTTTGGGATTGCTTTCGTTTTTTTTTCGGCTGTGAAAGTATAAACAAAATCTAAATCCGCAAAATAAAGGAGCGATTTTGTGCTGATGAAACTTTATTTTTCATTTTTCATAACCCGTACATTGCTTATGCGTATTTGTGTTGATGCTGAGTATATATTCTATTATAAGGTAGAGTGTGCAAATGTCTTTCGATAAACGTGGTAGCCGTATTTAAGCGCAATCCAGGAGCCTGCGCTTGCAGGCTCCTGGATTGTATGTGATGTTTGTGGGTGTTCTTACTTGACCTCCTCGAACTCAGCGTCCTGAACATCGTCGCTGCTGTGCTGCTGGCTGCTTCCTGCGCCTGCTCCCTGTGCACTGCCCTGCGCGCCGCTCTGTGCGTACATCTCGGCGCTTGCTGTCTGCCAAGCGGAGTTGAGCTCTGCAATGGCTGCGTCGATTGCTGCAATGTCCTGCGCCTTGTGTGCCTCCTCGAGCTTCTTGAGGGCAGCCTCGATGGGAGCTTTCTTGTCGGCCGAAATCTTGTCGCCGAGCTCCTCAAGCTGGTTCTTTGTCTGGAATATCATTGAGTCGGCCTGGTTGAGCTTGTCAATCTTCTCGCGCTCGCGCTTGTCGGCATCAGCATTAGCCTCGGCCTCGGCCTTCATACGCTCAATCTCTTCCTTGCTCAAGCCCGATGAAGCCTCAATGCGAATAGCCTGCTCTTTGCCTGTCGCCTTGTCCTTTGCCGATACTTTGAGGATACCGTTAGCGTCGATGTCGAATGTTACCTCAATCTGGGGAACACCACGACGTGCGGGGGCAATGCCTGTGAGGTTGAACTGTCCGATGGTTTTGTTCTGTGCTGCCATAGGACGCTCGCCCTGGAGTACGTGGATTGTAACCTCTGTCTGGTTGTCGGCTGCGGTAGAGAAAATCTGGCTCTGCTTGCAGGGGATTGTGGTGTTTGCGTCGATGAGCTTTGTCATTACGCCACCCATTGTCTCGATACCCATTGAAAGGGGAGTAACGTCCAAGAGTACGATGTCGCTTACACCCTCCTCCTTGTTGAGGATAGCACCCTGGATAGCTGCACCTACTGCTACAACCTCGTCGGGGTTTACGCCCTTGGAAGGAGCTTTGCCGAAGTAGTCCTCCACGAGCTTCTGTACGGCGGGGATACGGCTCGAACCTCCTACAAGGATAATCTCGTCAATCTCCGATGTGCTGAGGCCTGCGTCGTTCATTGCCTTCTTGCAGGGCTCGAGACAAGCCTGGATAAGTGAGTGTGCGAGTGACTCGAACTTGGCACGTGTAAGGGTCTTTACAAGGTGCTTGGGACCTGTAGCTGTTGCTGTGATGTAGGGGAGGTTAATCTCGGTAGATGTTGTAGAAGAGAGTTCAATCTTGGCCTTCTCTGCTGCCTCCTTGAGGCGCTGCAATGCCATAGGGTCCTGCTTGAGGTCCATACCTTCCTCGGCCTTGAACTCCTCGGCAAGCCAGTCGATGATAACCTGGTCGAAGTCGTCGCCACCAAGGTGTGTGTCACCGTTTGTAGAGAGTACCTCGAACACGCCGCCGCCGAACTCAAGGATAGAGATGTCGAATGTACCGCCACCAAGGTCGAACACGGCAATCTTCATATCCTTGTTGGCCTTGTCGATACCGTAGGCAAGAGCGGCTGCAGTGGGCTCGTTGACGATACGCTTTACGTCGAGACCGGCAATCATACCTGCCTCCTTGGTTGCCTGGCGCTGGCTGTCGCTGAAGTACGCGGGTACTGTGATGACAGCCTCGGTAACCTCCTGTCCAAGATAGTCCTCGGCGGTCTTCTTCATCTTCTGAAGTATCATTGCCGAAATCTCCTGGGGAGTGTAAAGGCGTCCGTCGATGTCCACGCGGGGCATTCCGTTCTCGTTTACAACAGAGTAGGGTACGCGTGAAATCTCGCGCTGTACCTGTGACCAGTTCTCGCCCATAAAACGCTTGATTGAGAAGATGGTGCGCTTGGGGTTGGTGATAGCCTGACGCTTTGCGGGGTCGCCCACCTTGCGCTCGCCGTTGTTGTCGAATGATACAATTGAAGGGGTTGTGCGGCGGCCCTCGCTGTTGGTGATAACAACGGGCTCGTTACCCTCAAATACTGCTACACAAGAGTTGGTAGTTCCTAAGTCGATTCCAATAATTTTTCCCATAATCTTTCTATTTTTATTTATTACTTATTCAACTTTAATCACAGCTCTTTTGTTCGCTGTGACAACCGTTTGTTCTGTGCGGTCACCGATATAAGTACAAAGTTCGTGCCAACGCTGTTTTTGCGTGGATTTTGCCCGAATTGTACTTTTGTCTGACATTGTGTCGGACAAAATGGCATATTTTGGGTGCTGTGTGTGACATATGTGCCGCGCTTGTACCGTTGTACGCCGTAGCTTGGTGTCTAATTCATAAGAAAAGGATTGACGTATCTTGCACGAAATTGCACGAAATTGGAGCTGCTCCTAAAATATACCTTATATAATTTGTTAATGAACATCTTTTATTGTAACTTCGCACATTATATTGGTATTTTGCGTCCAGTGCGCAAATCCTAAAGCAGCAAATTAAAATAACCTTATAATATCTTAAAAGAAAATGGCAAGAGTATTAATCATTGGCGCAGGCGGTGTAGGCACTGTGGCAGCTTTTAAGGTCGCTCAGAACAGCGATGTGTTTACAGAAATTATGATTGCAAGCCGTACACAGTCCAAGTGCGATGCAATAGTAAAGGCAATTGGCAACCCCGATATAAAGACTGCAGCGGTAGATGCCGACAGCGTAGAGGAACTTGTAAAGCTGTTCAACAGCTTCAAGCCCGAGATTGTAATCAACGTGGCGCTTCCTTATCAGGACCTCACAATTATGGAGGCTTGCTTGCAGTGCGGCGTGAACTACCTCGATACAGCCAACTATGAGCCCAAGGACGAGGCGCACTTCGAGTATAGCTGGCAGTGGGCCTATCACGAGCGCTTCAAGGAGGCTGGCCTTACGGCAATCCTCGGTTGCGGATTCGACCCGGGAGTGAGCGGCGTTTATACAGCATACGCGGCAAAGCACTATTTCGACGAGATACACTATCTTGACATTGTGGACTGCAACGCCGGTAACCACCACAAGGCATTTGCGACAAACTTCAACCCCGAGATCAATATCCGCGAGATTACCCAGAAGGGACGTTACTACGAGGACGGCAAATGGATTGAGACCGGTGCGCTTGAGATTCACAAGCCCTTGACCTACCCCAATATCGGTCCCCGCGAGTCTTACCTTCTCTTCCACGAGGAGCTTGAGTCTCTTACAAAGAACTTCCCCACAATCAAGCGTGCACGTTTCTGGATGACATTCGGTCAGGAGTATCTGACACACTTGCGCGTGATACAGAATATTGGAATGGCGCGTATCGACGAGATTGACTACAACGGAATGAAGATTGTTCCCCTGCAGGTCCTCAAGGCGGTTCTTCCCAATCCTCAGGACCTTGGCGAGAACTACGAGGGCGAGACATCAATCGGCTGCCGCATACGTGGTATCAAGGACGGCAAGGAGCGCACATACTATGTCTACAACAACTGCAGCCACCAGGAGGCATACAAGGAGACAGGTATGCAGGGCGTAAGCTACACAACCGGTGTTCCCGCAATGATAGGTGCAATGATGTTCATCAAGGGCCTGTGGCGCAAGCCCGGTGTGTGGAACGTGGAGCAGTTCGATCCCGATCCCTTTATGGAGCAGCTCAACAAGCAGGGTCTTCCCTGGCACGAGGAGTTCGACAACGACCTTGAACTTTGATGATTCTTTTGCACATACTAAACGATAAAAGAAAAAATGGCAAAGAAAGCAGAATTGGAAAATGTTGCGGCCTCGGAGAAGCTCAAGGCTCTCCAGGCGGCAATGGACAAGATAGAGAAGAATTTCGGCAAAGGCTCGATAATGAAGCTGGGCGACGATACCTTTGAGGAGGTGGACGTTATCCCCTCGGGTTCGGTAGGCCTCAATGCTGCGCTGGGCGTGGGCGGTTATCCCCGCGGACGTATAATCGAGATTTATGGTCCCGAGTCTTCGGGTAAGACCACTCTTGCAATACACGCCATTGCCGAGGCACAGAGAATGGGCGGTATTGCAGCCATCATCGACGCCGAGCACGCGTTCGACCGTTTCTATGCCCAGAAGCTGGGGGTGGATATTGACAACCTCCTCATCTCGCAGCCCGACTGCGGTGAGCAGGCGCTCGAAATTGCCGAGCAGTTGATACGCTCGTCGGCGATTGACATTATTGTCATAGACTCGGTGGCGGCACTCACACCCAAGGCCGAGATTGAGGGCGAGATGGGCGACAACAAGGTGGGCCTGCAGGCCCGTCTTATGTCACAGGCGTTGCGCAAGCTCACTTCGGCGATAAGCAAGACAAAGACTACCTGCATCTTCATCAACCAGTTGCGCGAGAAGATTGGCGTGATGTTCGGTAATCCCGAGACTACAACCGGAGGTAACGCGCTCAAGTTCTACGCTTCGGTACGACTCGATATCCGTCGCGTGAGCCAGTTGAAGGATGGCGAGGACGCAATCGGTAACTCGGTGCGTGTCAAGGTTGTAAAGAACAAGGTGGCTCCTCCCTTCCGCAAGGCCGAGTTTGACATTATGTTCGGCGAGGGTATCTCGCGCATTGGAGAGATTGTCGACCTTGGTGTTGCCTATGGAGTGATAAAGAAGAGCGGTTCGTTCTTCAGCTACAACGAGACAAAGCTGGCGCAGGGACGCGACCGTACAAAGGCTCTCATAGCCGACAATCCCGAGCTTGCAGAAGAACTCGAGGCAAAGATTGCAGCAGCAATGAAGGGTGCTGAGTTCGAGGCCGGGCCCGAGGCAATTAATGAAGAATAACAATTAACTTAAATAACAAAGAATCCTATGAAAAAAGCACTTTTATTGGCTGCGCTTGCATTTGCAGGCTTCGGCGCAGTGGCACAGGAGAATGCTGCTGACTTTACAGTTGTTAAGGAGAATCCTATTACAAGCATCAAGAACCAGAACCAGGCAGGTACCTGCTGGTGCTACTCTTCACTTGCATTCATCGAGTCGGAGCTGATTCGAATGGGCAAGGGTGAGTATGACTTCTCGGAGATGTTCATCGTCCACAACACTTATCTCGACCGCGCGGACAAGGCTGTACGCACACACGGCGATATATCTTTCTCTCAGGGCGGTTCGTTCTACGATGTTCTTTACGGTATGGAGCGCTTCGGTCTCGTTCCCGAGGCTGAGATGCGTCCCGGCGTGATGTACGGCAAGGAGCTCAGCGTACACAACGAGCTTTCGGCTGTTAGCGATGCTGTTGTTGCTGCAATTGCCGAGGGCAAGCACCGCAGCCTGCAGGTTGGTCCCGACGGTCAGCCCCTTTGGAAGAAGGCTATCCAGGCTGTTCACGACATTTATCTTGGCGAGCGTCCCGAGTCATTTACATACAACGGCAAGGAGTATACTCCCCAGTCGTTCTACCAGTCACTCGGCCTCGATGCAAGCGACTATGTCTCTTTGACATCTTACACTCATCACCCCTTCTACTCTTCATTCGCTCTTGAGATTCAGGACAACTGGCGTTGGGCCGAGTCGTACAACCTTCCCATCGACGAGCTTATGGAGGTATTCGACAATGCTATTATGAAGGGTTACACCATTGCTTGGGGTAGTGACGTGAGCGAGTCGGGCTTCGGCCGCGACGGTAAGGCTGTTATGCCCGACAACTCTAAGAAGTCTGACCTTCAGGGTTCGGATATGGCAAAGTGGCTCAACCTCAGCGAGGACGAGAAGAGAACTACTCCTAACCCCACAGAAAAGTGGTGTACACAGGAGGAGCGTCAGATTGCTTACGACAACTGGGAAACAACCGACGACCACGGTATGCAGATTTTCGGTATTGCAAAGGACAAGAATGGCGTGGAGTATTATATGGTAAAGAACTCTTGGGGTGCTGCCGGTGCTTACAATGGTATATGGTACGCGTCTAAGGCTTTCGCACGCTACAAGACTATGAACATTGTTGTTCACAAAGATGCTCTTCCCAAGCATATTGCAAAGAAGCTTGGCCTGAAGTAATATGGGAATCGGGTCTCTTCGCTTTCCTTGTATGTAAAAGGTGGCAGCCCGAAATATTAAAAAACAAAAAAAATCGCTCCGTCTCTCAAAAATTTTGGGAAACGGGGCGGTTTTTTTGATGCTTTTCTTTAACTTTACAAATTGGTATATGATATATAATGCAGATGGTGTGGGCCGATGTAAGGGCGCGTGGATTGTAATCTGCTGATAATTAAAGGAAGGCATAGGATAATGCCGTAAAATTATATGGCAATGGGTCAGCCCCTTGCCGCAGCGGGACTTGATAGGAAGTCTCCCCGAGCAAAGCAAAAATAAAAAAATAATATAAATGGGTCACAAATGGAAATATCAACCTCCGACATACAAACAGATAGAGGAAGCTGAAAGGCTTGCGGAAGAGTTGGACATAAGTCCCATTCTTTGCCGTTTGCTTGTGGCGCGAGGTGTAACTTCGGTTGCCGATGCCAAACAGTTCTTCCGTCCCCGACTCAGTAACCTGCATAACCCGTTCCTTATGAACGATATGGATATTGCGGTGAAGCGCCTCAACAAGGCCCTTGGACGTAAGGAACGAATATTGGTGTATGGCGACTATGATGTAGATGGAACAACTGCTGTTGCGTTGGTGTATAAATTCCTGCAGCAGTATTCATCGAACATAGACTATTATATTCCCGACAGGAAAGAGGACGGTTACGGAATATCGAGGCGTGGAGTGGATTATGCCCATTCCACAGGTGTGAAACTGGTCATAGTGCTCGACTGCGGAATAAAGGCTGTCGAGGAGATAGCCTATGCAAAGTCGCTGGGCATTGACTTTATAGTGTGCGACCACCACGTGCCCGATAAGCAGTTGCCCGATGCTGTGGCTATTCTCAATCCCAAGAGAGTGGACAACAGATACCCCTACCAGCATCTGTCGGGCTGCGGCGTGGGCTTTAAGTTTATGCAGGCGTTTGCAATGGACAACAACATTCCTTCGGAGCAGTTGTATTCGTTGCTCGACCTTGTGGCTGTGAGCATCGCATCGGACCTTGTACCCATAATGGGCGAGAACCGCATACTTGCCTTTCACGGACTCAAGCAGCTCAACAATGCCGCGAGCACTGGACTCAAGGCTATCATTCAGGTGTGCGGGTTGCGCGATAAGGAGATAAGCATAAACGATATAATATTCAAGATAGGGCCGAGGATAAACGCGTCGGGCCGCATAAGGCAAGGCAAGGTGGCGGTGGACCTGCTCATCGAGAATAACCTGCGTGCGGCGCTTGCAATGAGCGAGCAGATAAACGAGTTCAACGAGACGCGCAAGGACCTTGACAAGAGTATGACCGAGGAGGCCGGCAAGATTGTCGAAGGGCTCGAGAATTTCGACGAGAAGCGTGCCATTGTTATATTCAACAAGGATTGGCACAGGGGTGTCATCGGCATCGTCGCGTCGCGTCTCACCGAGGTGTACCATCGTCCAGCGGTGGTGATAACCTGCACGGGTGACATTGCTACGGGTTCGGCACGCTCGGTAACGGGCTTCGATGTGTATAAGGCTATAGAGAACTGCCGTCATCTGCTCGACAACTTCGGCGGGCACACGTACGCAGTGGGCTTCTCGCTCAAGGTGGAGAATATCGATGAGTTCTCGCGTTGCTTCGAGGAGTATGTGGCGCAGAATATCCTGCACGAGCAGACTGAGCCGATAATAGAGATTGAGTCGGAACTGAATTTCAAGGATATTACACGCAAATTCTTCCTCGACCTCAAGCGCTTTGCACCGCACGGGCCCGATAATCCCAAGCCTGTCTTCTGCACATACAATGTGTATGACTACGGAACGAGCAAGGTGGTGGGCCGCAGGCAGGAGCATATAAAGCTTGAGCTTGTCGACAATAACTCGAGCACGGTGATAAACGGCATCGCCTTTGGCCAGAGCGAGCAGGCGCGTTACATAAAATCGAAGCAGTCGTTCGACATCTGCTACACGCTCGAGGACAATACATACAAGCACGGCGAGGTGCAGTTGCAGATAGAGAGCATAAGGGTGAAGAAATAGCCGTCTCTCCCTTTTGCCTTCGCAAAGAACGTGATGTAACAGTCTACAATGTGAAGTACAGGGAAATTCTTAAGAAATACTGGGGATACGATGATTTCCGTGGCATACAGCGTGAGATTATCGAGAGCATAGGGACCGGGCGTGACACGCTCGGTCTTATGCCTACTGGTGGCGGCAAGAGTATAACCTTTCAGGTTCCTACGCTTGCCCGTGAGGGACTGTGCATTGTTGTAACCCCTCTCATTGCGCTTATGAAAGACCAGGTGGCGAACTTGCGCAGCCGTGGAATAAAGGCTGCGGCAATATACAGCGGAATGAGGCACAGCGATGTTGTCGTTGCACTTGAGAACTGTATCTTCGGCGACTATAAATTCCTGTATATCTCGCCCGAGAGGATAGAGTCGGAGATTTTTGTAAACAAGGTGTGCAAGATGCCTGTGTGTATGATAACCGTGGACGAGGCGCACTGTATCTCGCAGTGGGGACACGACTTCCGTCCCGCCTATCGTCGTATCACACGTCTGCGCGAACTCTTCCCGCAAGTGCCGGTGCTCGCGCTCACTGCTACGGCCACCCCCGAGGTTGTGGAGGATATACAGCGGCAGTTGGGCTTTGCCGAGTCGAACTGCTTCAGTATGAGTTTCGAGCGCAAGAATCTTGTCTATGTGGTGCGCAACACCGAGAATAAGCAGCAGGAGCTCCTGCACATTCTGCACCGTATTCCTGGAACTGCCATAATATATACCCTTAACCGCAAGAAGACAAAGGAGGTGTGCGACTTCCTGTTGGCGAACGATATTACAGCCGAGTACTATCACGCAGGGCTTTCGCCCGAGAGTAAGGACCGCAAGGAGGAACTGTGGAAGAGCGGACAGTCGCGTGTGATGGTGTCTACAAATGCTTTTGGAATGGGAATAGACAAGCCCGACGTGCGCCTTGTTGTGCACGTGGATCTTCCCAACTCCATAGAGTCCTATTTTCAGGAGGCGGGGCGCGGCGGCCGCGACGGCAACCGCTCGTATGCCGTTGTGCTCTACAGCAGGGGCGACCACTCTGTTGTTGCGCGCCGTGTAGCCGACAACTATCCCAAGCAGTCTTTCATACGCGAGGTCTACGATAATCTCTGCTACTACTACACAATGGCCTTGGGTGACGGTCTCAATTGTACATACGAATTTTCGTTGGTCGATTTCTGTAGGAAATATCACTTGCCCACATTGCAGACGGACAGCGCCCTGCGCATTCTCACACGAATGGGCTACATCGAGTATGTCGAGGAGATGGAGTATGCGTCGCGCGTGCGTTTCATCATAGAGCGCGACGACCTCTACAAGATACATAATCTGCCCGAAGAGTATGACAGCGTGATTACTGCATTGTTGCGTAACTACAGTGGGCTGTTTACCGATTATGTCTTTGTCGATGAGCGTTTTCTGGCGCGTATAACCAAGCTCACGCGCCACCGTCTCTACGAGATACTCGTCTCGCTTAACCAAAAGGGGATAATACAGTATGCTCCGTCCAAGAAGTGTCCCATTGTGACATTTTCCCGCCACAGGGTGCTGGGCGAGGAACTTCGCTTTGCACCCGAGGTGTATGAGGAGCGTCGTAAAGCGTTCCAGGAACGCATAGACTCCATTCTTAAATATGCGATGAGCAGCAGCGAATGCCGCAGCAGTATGCTGCTCTCCTATTTTGGCGAGAAGCGTGCCGATGAGTGCGGAAACTGCGATGTGTGTGTGGCAAGGCGGGGTGCGGAGCCTTCGCCCGATGAACTTTCGGCCGATTGTGCGCGTATCTTGAACCATCTGTCGGAGACAGGAGGGTGCGCGCCCGCGCAGTTGGATACATTGGCGTTGACACGCAAGCGCCTGTCGGCGGCGTTGCGCCGTTTGTGCGACGAGGAGAAAATCTCTGTATCCGACGGTAAAGTGTGTATAAACAAGGGGTAGGATATTGGAAAATCCGCGAGCCCTTCGATGAAGAAAAGGCCCGCGGATAATCTGTTATAGTAAGTTTTTTACTTTATCAATCTCTTTTTACCATTAACAATATAAATGCCACGTGTGGGGTTCTCAACGCGACGGCCGCTAAGGTCGTAGTAGATATTGTCGTTAACCTCGGTAACAACGGGGTCTATTGCTGTTGTGCCGCCAAAGTCGAAGTAGTATTTGTTGCTGAGCTGCATTCCGGGGTCCTCGGTGTCAACCTCTTCGTCGTAGATGCCCAGGCTCTTGTCGCCCAACACCAAGTATGCCTTGTTGGCGTTGTTCTTGAATGTACCGCCGCTGAGCGCGTCCTCGTACATTCCAACAACACCGTCCTTCATTGAAAGAACGTAGTATCTGGCCTCATTTGCAGGGGTGATATATACGTCCTCTACCGAACCGCGGAAGAGGTTGCCTGTAATTGCGCTTGGTGCTTCGGAACTTCGCTCAAATGTGTATGTGCCTTGCTCGGCTCTCACAATTACGCCTGTGTTTGCGGGCAGTGTACCTGTTACCTCTTGCATCATAAGGTAGTTGCCGTCCACTGTGCTTGCAGTGTACACCTCAACGCCCTGGGGGATAATGGCGTTATAATCCAAATAGAGTGTGGCGTACTTTGCTGCCGATACGGTGAGGTCGAATACTGAAAATTCTACAATATTTGTAAACTTGTTCCAGCCATTTGTTGCGGCGTATGTCTCCTTTGCACCGTAGGGGACGTATAGTGTGCAATTTGTGGGTACATAAGAAAAGGTGTTGTTCCCAGGAACAAACAGTTTGTCGGCGGGGATAAGGGAAGTGATGCTTGTAAGGTTGCTGCAATAGTAGAACGTGTAGTCTCCAATAGTTGTTACGCTGCTGGGGATTGTTATGCTTGTAAGGCTCCAGCATTCGTAGAACGCTGAGTTTCCAATAGTTGTTACGCTATTTGGTATTTCTATGCTTGTAAGGCCTTCGCAATATTTGAACGCACTTTCTCCAATAGTTGTTACGCTATTTGGTATTTTAACACTTGTAAGGCTGCTGCAATAAGTGAATGCGCTGTTTCCAATTGTTGTTATGCTGTTAGGTATTTCTATGTTTGTAAGGCTAGTGCAATAGTTGAACGCGTAATCTCCAATTGTTGTTACGCTGTTTGGAATTTCTATGTTTGTAAGGCTAGTGCAAGAAGAGAACGCTGATTTCCCAATAGTTGTTACGCTGTTTGGAATTTCTATGCTTGTAAGGCTTCTGCAAGAAGAGAACGCTGAGTTCCCAATAGTTGTTACGCTGTTAGGTATTTCTATGCTTGTAAGGCCGCTGCCTCTGAATGCGTCACTTCCAATAGTTGTTACGCTGCTGGGGATTACTGTATTTTTGCAACCTGCAATAAGTGTGTTTGTTGCAGTTTCTATAATAGCATTGCAGTTGTCGCGGCTGTCGTATGTTGTGTTTCCTGCAGCCACTGATATGCTTGTAAGGCTGCTGCAAGAAGAGAATGCGTTGCTTACAATAGTTGTTACGCTGTTGGGTATTTCTATGCCTGTAAGGCTGCTGCAAGAAGAGAATGCGTTGCTTCCAATCGTTGTTACGCTGTTGGGGATAGTAATGCTTGTAAGGCTGCTGCAGCCGCTGAATGCATCATTTCCAATCGTTGTTACGCTGTTGGGGATTTCTATGCCTGTAAGGTCCATAAAACAATTACTGAACGCGTTATCTCCAATTGTTGTTACGCTGTAGGTTCTACCTTTGTATGTAACGCTTGCTGGGATTCTTACATTGCCCCGGTACTCACCTAGAGGCCTATCTCCTTCGAAGGTAACTTCAACAGTCTTCTCTTCCAGGGATAGAATGTTGTAGTAGATTCCGTCAATCTCAAAGTCGTGGGCTGTAGCAACTGTGCTGCACAACAAAAGCAATGCAGCAAGAACTGTTCTTAGCTGTTTCATAAGTGTGTTTTATTTAAGATTTGATGTTTTTCAAAAATTTTTGCAAAGGTACAAAGAAGCAGTCTAATTACCTCTTTCAAAGTGTTAAATTGTCTTAATATTGTAAAAATGAGTGAATTTATTGCGGGTGAAACCCTCGCCTGATGCTACGCTGTAAAAATGCCGCACCTTCGGCGCTAATTGACTTTTTTATTGCTATTCGTAGCCCTCACGGACTATGCTTTATAATCTCGCGCTTACAGCGCTGTTGTATGTTTGTATGGAAAAGATAGCCCTGGAGGGGTGACATTCTACAGCGTATGCGGTAAGGCATATACGTAAAGACGCGTTCATACAAGAGCCTTGTAAGTGGCGACATTTTTTTTGGTCCCTTTCTATGCTTCGCTCTGTCGGGGTGGCAGGTGTGCGAATTTATACAAAAGCGTTTTGCTTTTGTTACAGAGCAAACGAGTGTCCCTCCTGCTGCTGCCAGCAACCGTTGGTAAAGTCGGGAATTTCAACAGGTGCGCCACCCATCGCTGCCGACTTTTCTGTCAGTTCCACAAGGCAGCTCCACTCGGCTGCATCATAAACGTCCATATCCAGCGGGAGGCCTTTGCGCAGGCAGTAGATGAGGCGGCTGTCCATTGCATAGTCTATCCAGCGTCGTCCGCAAAGAGGCTCGCCAATGGGCTTGTACTGCTCTACAAAGGGGTGTGTGTATCTGGCAAGCAGCGCCGTGAGCTCGTCGTTTGTGATTGCCCTGTCGCCCTCGGGGTCGAGTGCCATAATGGGAACGGGGTATTTTTGTGCGTAGCCCTTAGTGCCGCTCAGCACGAATGAACGGCTGTAGGGGTGGGGTAGCGATATGCAGTGCTGTACGAGGATTGTGTGTCCCTTTTCGGTGGTTATTATGGAGCTGTTCATATTGCCCACAAGTGCTCCGCTGCTTATCCTCTTTGACGATAGTGAGACGAGGCTTTTCATACGGTCGCCGCGGTGTATGCCCATAGCCAACGCCACAGGGCCCAGCCCGTGTGTGGGGTAGGGGTTGCCGTTGTGCTTTTTCATAAAATCCACCTGCCAGTTGGCCCATTTGCGGCCGCCATCGTCGTTCGACTGTATGCGCTCCCTGAGGTCGTGCAAATAAGAACCCTCGCCGTGGATAATCTCGCCCAACACACCTTCCTGTGCCATACGTAGAAGGGTGAGCTCGAACTCGTCGTAGCAGCAGTTCTCGAGCATTATGCAGTGGCGGCGTGTGCGCTCGGCTGTCTCCACCAGCCTGTGGCACTCCTCGATGCTTGTGGCTGCGGGGACTTCTGTGGCGGCGTGCTTGCCGCACTCCATTGCGTAGAGCGATATTTTTGCGTGGCTCAGCCAGTCGGTACAAATATATACAAGGTCCACGTTCTTGTGTTCGCACACACGCATCCAGCCTTCGCTGTCGCAGAATGTGTCGGCAGGTGCATTGCCGTTGGAGGTTATTATATGTTGTGCCTCCTCGATATTGGCCTCTACAAGGTCGCATATAGCCACAACTTCGGCACCCTCGATGTGCATCATACGCTCTACGGCGCGTTTGGCCCTCACGCCGAGCCCCACGAAGCCTATGCGCACCTTGTCAAGCGGTGCGCACTGCAGCTTTATGACATTCCTTGCTGCCCGTTGCTCTATGTGGCTGTTGCTCTCCATACCCGTTTGCGAAGATAATGAAATTTTCTCCGTTTACATATTTTCTGCCGCCTTTTTGTTCCTGAAATGTACGGCTGCTGCAATAACGAGTGTCAATACTGCGCCAAGTGCGTAGGCAAGCGGGCGGTTGCTCATATTGCACATCATTGGCGAAACGAATATGTACGACGAGCATACGTATGTCATTAGCAGTGCGGGTATGATGCTTATGAGGACGGGCTTTTTCCTTTGCGACAGATACACGGTGATGCACCACAGTGTAATGACGGCGAGTGTCTGGTTGCACCAGGCAAAGTAGCTCCAAATTATCTGGAACGGTAGGGCGAAGATTATGAAGAGTCCGGCTACAAAGAGGGGGACAGATACCGCGAGGCGTTTCTTGAGGCTCTTTTGCTCAATGCCGAACATATCGGCAACAATGAGCCTTGCGCAGCGGAAAGCCGTGTCGCCCGACGTTATTGCGCAGGCAATGACTCCAAATACAACAAACGCTGCAATGAAGCTGCCCAGTGTTGTCTCGGTTATTACATTTACCATTCTCGCTGCGCTGCCGCCATATTGGGCTATTGCATCGTTAAGCCCATCGACACCGCCCCAGAATGCCATTCCTATGGCTGCCCAGATGAGGGCGATGATGCTCTCGGCAATCATTGCTCCGTAGAATACACTGCGGCTCTGCTTCTCCGATGTCACGCAACGTGCCATCATTGGCGACTGTGTGGCGTGGAAGCCCGACAGTGCTCCGCAGGCTATTGTGGTGAAGAGCATCGGTACTATGGGGAATTTCTCGGGGTCGGCAATCTGGTTGCTGAGCGAGGTGAGTTCGGGTATTGTATATACGTCGCTCTTTGTTATGAGCACAACCAGTATGCTCAGTGCCATAATGAGCAGCGCGCTGCCGAAAATGGGGTAGAAGCGGCCTATTATCTTGTCGATGGGCAACACCGTGGCAAGCATATAATAGAGCAGAATGAAGATGAGAATGATGAACACCTCTACCGATGTCCCCTCGAAAAGAGGCTTCTCGACAAGCGGAATGTCGATGTTCGATGCTATGAGCTCTGCCGGCTGCGACATAAACACTGCGCCAACAAGCACCATAAGCAGCACCGAGAATATGCGCATAAATTTCTTTGTTCCCTCTCCCAAATAGCGTCCGACAATTTCGGGCAGGCTCAATCCGTTGTTCTTCATAGATATTACACCCGAAATAAAGTCGTGCATCGCTCCCATAAATATTCCGCCAAGGGTAATCCACAGGAATGCTACAGGGCCGTAGGCTGCACCGAGCAGCGCACCGAAGATGGGGCCCAAGCCCGCAATGTTGAGCAACTGGATAAGGAATATCTTCCAGCGTGGCAGGGGAAGATAGTCTACTCCGTCAAAAAGGGTCTTTGAGGGAACGGGGTTCTTTTCGTCAATCTCGCATACTCTTTCGAGGTATTTGCCGTATGTAAAATAGGCGGTGATAAGTGCTAATAAGCAAAGTATAAATGTTATCATAGTCTGTTTTTTTGGATAGTGATTGCAAAGTTACTCTTTTTTTTCGAAAGTACAGTAACAGAAAAACATCGGTAAACTACTCTTGACGTAATTTACCGATGCCACAGTATGAATGTAACTTATCAATGCTTCCCGAAGAAATGGAACAGGTTGTACCACGCCATCTTCTCCCTTGCATATTCGCTGCCTTGCTCCTCGGCTATTCTGTACCACTTTGCCGCCTCAAAGTCGCTCTGCTTTGTACCGCGCCCCTTTTCGTAGCATTGAGCCACCTTGAGTGTGGCAGCGCTGTTTCCCTCGTTTGCTGCTCGCAGATACCAATAGAATGCCTTCTTCCTGTTTCTCTTTACATAGTATCCGCTCTCGTAGTATTGTGCCAGCAGGTGCTGTGCCTGGGCATTGTTCTTCTCGGCTGCCTTTCTGATATAGTCGATTGTGGGCAGCTTGCGCAGTCTGCGTTTGCTCAGGTTGAGCAGCGAGTCGGCTTTTGCCATCTTGCAGCCTACAAGGTAGAGCGCTGTGGGCTCTTCGTTGTCGGCAGCTTTCTGTAGCCAATATTCGGCTTTTGCACTGTCCTGTTCAATTCCCACTCCTTTAAAGTAACAGTTCGATATTACCATCTGCGACATTGGCTGTCCGTTGTTGGCCGATTTCAGATACCACTGTGCGGCAAGCGTGTCGTTCTTTGCCGTACCTATGCCCAGCATATAGCAGCTTGCAAGGTTGTGCAGTGCGTTCCTGTTGCCCATATTCGCTGCACGGCGGAAGTAGCGGAAACCCTCGTGAAAGTCCTGCTCTGTGCCGCGGCCTTCCATAAAGCATACGGCGCAGTTGTATATTGCATCGGGGTAGCCAAGGCCCGCTGCCTCGCCGAATGCGTCGAACGCTTTTTCATAATCCTCTTGCCTGAAATACTCGCGTCCCTTTTCGGTTATCCTGAAGCAGTGTGCAAGCAGGCGCGGCTCGCTTATACCCACCGCGGGTAGCACCGTGCGTGTGAATTCATCGCCACGGTTGGCCCTTTCGGGTGTTTCGTATGTCTGTGAAATGGTGCTGCCGTAGAATGTGCCGTTGGCGTATCCCTCAACGTCTACGAATATTTTTCGGCAACTGCTGCTGTTGTACAGTTCAACCTCTATGCGTCCGTCTCTTACTGTTGCATCGGGTATCCACAGGAGTGTTCGTCGGTAGTCGGCCGAGTTGCTGTCGGGGCGCATCGTGCTGTAGTCGGGCGAGTAGAACTTCTTACTCTCGTTATATCCGTATAGCATAGTGTAGCGCGTTGTTCCCTGGTAGGCCAATTTGGGTACAATTCCCACAGCCCTGTCGTGGTCGCTGTTGGGAATGAAGCAGGCAACGTAGTTGGGTATTGCGCTGTCACTTATGTATTTAGTATGCTCGGCAAGAATAATCGGGTCGGGCGCATCTTCTATCTTACCGCTCATCGGGTCTATTGCCATTCGTCCCATAAACGACTCGTAGAACGAACTGTAGTCGTATGCTAAATGTCTTTTGTTTGTTGCCGACAACAGTCTCCTGCCTTTACCGAAGAGGCTGCGCGTATTCTCGTCGGAGCGAATGACTATCTCCTTGAAATCCACCATCTTTGCGGGGTCTACCCCTTTAAGGAATTCCCTGTCGGGGGTGGGGACGCTGTCCGAACTGTATTCGCCTTTTACAACCATACTCTGTATCCAGTAGCACCAATTAAGGTTATGCCGCCAAAATGCACTGCGCAGCACGTCGGCCGCAGTCAGTTGACCGTAGAAAGTGGGTACGACAAAGTCGCTGAATCCGCGGCTTATGCTGCTGTAACGCTGTCGGCTGCGTGAGCCGCTATGGTAGGTGTTGCGCATTACGCTCAGGTCGAAATGCGACAGTTCATCGTTGCCTTCGATGCGGTATGTGTGGTTCTCTATTGGCGCAACGGCATCGTCGTGCTCGCGCATATTGTCGTATGCATAGTTGGAGTTGTCGAAGAGGTCGGTGCTGTATTTACGTGTGAGATAAGTGACGTCCTGTGCATACTCCCATTCGTCGAGAAAGTCGAGGCGCATCTCGCTGCGTGGCGGGCGGTAGTTTGCCTCGTGCTTCTTCTTGGATACAACGTCTACCTGTGTAAGCAGGTACTGGAAAGGGTTTATCCTTATCATTTCTAAATTGCGTTGCTTGAGCTCTTCGTAAGTAACGGGCATTCCAATGTTTCTCTCCCAATAGTGTATCAGTCGCATCTGTGGCGAGAAGTAACGGTCGAGTGCAAATGCAAATACACTGTCGCGCACCGATACGTTGTTCCTCGCGGGGGTGAGTTGTGCTACCCTCTTGCCCTGAAAGTCGTTGGTGGTGATGCGGAAATCGCCGTTCCTGTCGGTAAGGAATGTGTATCTTGTAACAGCACTGTCGCTGTAGGGGACAAAGAGGTTCACCTGTGTATTGCTGCGTGGGGTGATGTTCCATCTGTCCATCTTGCCCCATTTCCTGTTACTTGTCTTCTTAAGAAAGCGTCCCTTGATTATTATTCCACGCTCAATGGGCTCTTTCAAACGGAAATTCTGTGTTGTGAGTCTGTTCCAGTCGTATGAACTCCAGCCGTGAATGAGCATCAGCAGGTCGAGCTCTCTGCTGCGGTTGCTGTTCACTGGGTCGAAGTAGCGCGCTGCGTCGGGAATGTATCCTTTTACCTCGGAGCCGAGCAGCATATATGTGTATATGTTGTAGTTGTACGATGTGGTCTCGCGGTTCTCGGCATCGCTCACCGAGAGGGAGAATTTGCCGCTGCAGATGGGCTTGCCGTCCTCGCGTCCTATGCTGATTGATATTTTTCCGTGCGGTTGCAGGTTGCTACTGTCGCTCTCCACTCTCAGGCGCACTGTACTGTTGCGGTTGTGTGCGGGGTTGTCGTGTGTCACAAAGAACATTCGCTCGGCAAGGGGTATGCTGTCATCAACAAATATTACGAAACGGTTGACACCCTCGTGAAGTGTCTTTTTGTCGACCGAGAATATCATATTGCGCTTTTTTGCATCGAAGCGTTCGTAGAACAGCATTCGGCCGCGGTGCAGAATGGCGCAGCCAATCTCGGCGTCGTGCTGCATATTGTTACGCACCTGTGCGTTTATGCTGCTGCCGTCGTCACTCAGACGGAGCACAGTACCCTCGTCCATAATCTCGGGCAGTGTGAATGTCCTTGTCTTCTTGCCGTACTGCATCTGTGCCTTGTACTTTACTCCCTTTTGTGGAGTGAAGAGGAAAGAGCCTTTTCCTTGGTGCTCGGGTGTTGCCTGCAACAGTTCCTTGCCGTCGGCAAGGATTGTTATTGTGCTGTTGCTGTTTATTCCGTCGTCGGCAAATACCTCGAATGCAACGCGGCTTTCAATGCCGTAGACAAGATGTCCGCCTTCGGGGTAGAATTTGACGTCGCACTCGGGCAGACGGCTGTTCACCCATTCCACTTTGTTGCTGGGTGTAGTGTCGTTGGTGTTTATTAGAAATCCGCGGCGGCGGTCGAGCATATTCTTGAAATCCCAGTTGTTGCCGTTCACTTTGTCGTAGATGGGAAAGACGCGGCTGAAAATGGCGTCATTGCCACGGTTGAGCATATAACGTGTGTAGGCGCGTACCTCGTAATATCCCGACAGCAGCAGGGTGTTGAGGTGAAACTCTCCGTTGCAGCAGCCCTCTTCGTCGATCCTGTATTTCTTTGTCTCGACGACGTATCCCTCGGGGGCTACAAGCTCCACGTAGAGCACACGGCTCAGTGTGGTGGGGCGGTTGTTCCCGCCGCTGACAACGTAGGCCTTGAACCACATTGTCTCGGTGAGGTAATATGCGGTGTTGTCGAAGTGCAGGTAGACGCGCTCCTCGGGGAAGAGTGCCTCTATGGCTACGGTGCGGAGTGTGAGGTTGTCGAGCCTGTTGCGCTCTATTGTGTCGTTGGCTGTCTGTGCCGCTGCTTGTGTGCAGAGGGTGAACAGAAGTATGCTGAGCAGTAGGTTTTTCATTGGTTGCTGTTATCTTATGGGTGTTGTTCCTATCCAGAATGTATCGTTGTCTCTTTGTCCTTCGGCGGTTGTGGAGGCTTTTCCGCTGCGCACTGTGATGTTTGCAGTGTAGTTAACCAGTTCGCCAGCATCTGTGTGGCATATTTCCTGCCACTCTTTTGAGAGAATATAGTTTGTAGCTGCTGCTATGGCTTTTTCTCTTACGTGTTGTATAATTTGCTCAACAGGTGTCCCTGCCCCTGCGTCGAGGCTTACGTTGCAGGCTGTTGTGCAGATGTCGTGTATCTCCCCTCTTTTGTCGGTGCTGAATTCCACGATGAGGCTGCATTTTATCTCTCCATCTTCTGCTGCTGTAGCATCAAAGAACTCGTTCCTCAGTTCTACTTGTGCCGCAAATTGCTCTGCTCTTATAATTGCCTTCTCTTCTGTTGTTTCTCTTTCGTGGTTTCCGATGCCGATGGGTGGCTTGTTCTCTTCTCTCTTTTCCTCTTTTTTTGTTGCTGCGACTCTCTTCGCCTTCTTTTCGGGACGCGCTGCGGGTGGTGGAGCTGCGGCTTTCTGTGTGTCCGATGGACCGGTGTTGCTCACTGTCTCCTCTTTTATTTTTTCTGTTCTATTTTCTTGCAGTATGCTATCTTGTTGCACAATGCTGTAGATGTATTGCGGTTTTGCAAGGATGAGTGTGGCTGCCACTGCCGCTGCGGGGATATATGCTCCTTTGAGCAGTTGTCTGTGGCGCGACTTCTTGCGTATCATCATCTCCACTCTCTTGCGCACGCTTTTCCTGCCGAAATTGTTGGCTATGGGGTAGCCTCCTTGGCCAATGGCTTTCTTTAGTATAAGCAGTTGGTAGGTGCGTGCGTCGCCGCTCTTGGAGAGGACGTATCTGTCTGCTTCGTACTCGTGAATGTCCCTAAGGTCGTTCAGCAGCATATAAATGAAGGGGTTGAACCACTGCAGGGCTTTTACTGTGTCGACAAACAGTATGTCCCACGAGTGCCGCTGTCTTATGTGTCCCTCTTCGTGCGTGAGAATCTCTCGGCCGCACTCGTTGTAGTCGCTCTCCGAAATTACTATCTTATTGAACCAACTGAACGGCGGGGTGCTGTTTGCGTGGCAGTAGAGGGTGTAATGTTCGCGCTTCTCGTGCCACAGTGTACCTACTTTTATTGCCCGCTTTATCCTTGCAATGCTAATGATTGTAGCGAGGAGCGATAGGGCAGCGCCTGCAAGATAAGTTGCAAGAATTATCTGTGGTGTGTGGTTCGCGGTAGCTTGTCGCACGCTCTCTGCGGCGGTTGATGCTGTCGGTTGCGGCAGAGTGGCGAGGTTCCCGGTAACGGGGATTTCTACTTCGATGGGTATCACAATCTCAAAAAACGGCAGTATGGCTGCAATCACTATGCTCAAAAGCAATATCGCGCGGTTGATTGCGTGGAATGTCTCCTTACGCATAAGCAGTGCGAAGGGGATATACATCACGGCAAGGCACAAGGCCCACTTGAATATGTAAATGAGTAGTTGCTGCATAGTCTGCTTTGGTGTTTCTTGCTGCTCGGGTGTGTAGATTGTAAGGTGGTGGGATTACTGCTTCTGTATAAGTTCAATGAGCTCACGAATCTCCTCTGCGCTCATCTTTTCCTGCTCTACGAAGAATTTTACCATAGATGCCCCCGAACCGCCGAAGAAAGAGTCTTGCACGTCTTTCATTACCGAGCGTGTGTATTGCTGCTTGGTTATAAGGGGATAGTAGGTGTGTGTCTTGCCGCTCAGCTTGCGGAACTCAACGAATCCTTTGTTCAAAAGTATCTTGAGGAATGTGGCTACGGTTGTGTAGGCGGGCTTGGGGTCGTCGTAGTGTGCTATTATCTCGTGTATGGTGCAGCCTTTGCCTTGCTCCCATAGGACGTTCATCACTTGTATTTCGGCTTTTGTGAGTGTGTCGAACTTTTTCATATTTCGTTGTTATGTTATTATGTCTGCGGCAAAAATAAAACTAAACATTTAGATAACTAAAATCTTAGTAATGAAAAGTGCGGTGAAATGACGGTTTTTAACTTTTATTATTAGTAATGGGCGGGTTGGGGCGATAGAGGTTCAGTAGAAATTTACTGTGGATAATAATTCTTTCAACCAACTTCTCGGTGTTGTTTTACGGCTATTCTCTCATTGTAATATTTTCTTTGCCCTACTTTTTTCGGAAAAAGTAGCAAAAAACTTTGCACAAAAGAAATTGTCGCAAGTCCCTTTGCTCGTGCCGCAAGACTGCGTACACTCGGTCGGGTACTTGCTTGTCATTGCGGCTTACGGCTGTTTTAAGGGTGCTGCGGAATTATAATCGACAATGCTTGCAGCAATAGGTCACGCTCAGTAAAGGCGAAGCTTTTACCGCGTGGGTTGCGAAGAGCAAGCATTGTCAGCGCCCTGCGGTTGAACGTACCTCGCACTGTTTCCTTAAAACAACCTACCCGCAATTGAATTTCTTTTCGGCGTGCAGTTGGTCTGAAAATTACCTGCTTAAACAGATAAAATTATATGGCGCTCCATTAATATAAGCAAATTACCCACACCTTTTTTCTACTGAGTGAAAAAAATCCCGTCGAGCTTACTGTGTATAAAAAAAACACTCAGCACCGAATGATGCTGAGTGTAATAATATATAAGGTATAATACCTGTTGCTCAAATTGCATTAAGAGTACATAAAGCGGCGGATACTCTGCTTGGGAGTCTTTTCGAAGGGCTCGTTGCGCATCTCGCACGAAGAAATCTGGCTATATGCGGGCAACACCTTGTTGAGTTCCTTTACGCTCTGGGTGATAATCTCGTTTGCCTGCTCTACCGAGTGACCGTCTTTCTTTGCAGCATCGTAGTCGGCAACGATGAGTGCTACAAGAGCATTCTTGCGGCCCACTACAAGTGACTCTGTGATGTAGGGAAGGTTGTTTATCTGGTCCTCAATCTCCTCGGGGTAGATATTCTGTCCGCTTGCCGAGAGAATCATATTCTTGCAACGTCCCTTGATGAAGATGTTGCCCTTACGGTCGATGATACCCATATCTCCGGTCTTGAGCCAGCCGTCCTTTGTGAATGTGGCATTTGTTGCCTCTTCGTTCCTGTAGTAGCCAACCATCACTGCGTCGCCCTTACACTGGATCTCGCCCAAGATACGGTGGGGGTCTTTAGAGTCGATACGTACCTCCAGGGGTTCTGCCCTACGTCCGCAAGAATATTTTGCGAATGTCGAACGGTCGCTGTATGAGATGAGCGGACCGCACTCTGTCATTCCGTAGCCAACGCAATAGGGGAAGCCCATCTTCTTCATCACGTCCTCAACCTCCTTGTTGAGCGCTGCTCCACCAATGATGAGACCTACTGTGAGACCGCCACCGAATGCCTCGAGCAGCTTCTTGCGTATAGCCTTGAGGATAATCTTGTTTATTCCAGGGATTGCCAGCAGCACTCTCATATGAGGCTTGCGCAGAATGGGGAACACCTTCGACTTGAAGATTTTTTCCACCACCAAGGGTACGGTGAGGAACATATAGGGCTTCACGGCCGCAAGACCTGCGAGCAGACGTGCGGGAACGGGCTTGCCGTTGAGGATTGTAACGTGGCAGCCGCCCGAGAGGGGGAACAGGTAGTCGAATGTCTGTCCGAACATATGTGCCATAGGAAGCACCGAGAATATTGTGTTGCCCTCCTGCATAGGAATCTCGCGACGTGCAAACTCAAGATTGGCCGAGAGGCTGCGCGAAGGCAATACAACGCCCTTTGATGTTGCGCTTGTTGTACCCGATGTGAAGCTGATGACAGCAATGGACTCCATATCTGTCTTGCTGTAGTCAATGAGCTCGGGTCTTACACCATTGGGGAATTTATCGGCAAATTTCTTGTCTACGTCGGCAACGGCTGTCTCAATATCCTTTGTTGCCGCTGAATAGATAGAGATATTCTTTACGTTGACACAGCAACTGAAGCCCTCAATCCCGTTCAACTGTTCTATGAGATTGTTGCCGTTCTTGAGTGCGTCAAATGCTACATTGTCGCATATCATCATACGGCACTCCGAGAAGCGGCTCAAGTCTACGACTGCGCTTGCCAGGAAGTCGGGGAGGAAGGGTACAATCACTGCGTCGTAGGCTACAACGGCAAGGTAGGCAATGCCCCACTCGGCCGAGTTACGTGCATACAATGCTATTTTATCGCCTTTCTTTATTCCGCAAGCATCAAAAAGAATGTGGTATTTCTCTACACCCTCGGCCACTTGTCCGTATGTGTATGTTTCACCACCAAAGTTACTGAAAGCGGGAAGGCTCCAGTGCTTTTTAATCGAATCGTTGATGTAAGTCAAATAGTGCTGCATAGTGTCGTTTTTTAAATTTTAATACAGGCTGGAATTGAGATTCCCGTAAGCGGCGCTCTTTTCTCCTGCACTACAATGCAATTTTAATTATTTATTTTATTAGTTTGTGCAAATATCCGAATTAAATTTCTTTTATCGGCTATAATGTTCGTAAATTAACATATCGCGGTGTTGTTTTTGAACAATTGAGCGATTTTTTAATCTCTGAATTAAGCAAATTTTACATAAAATTGTGACGTGTTCCCCTGTTGTCGTCCTTAACAAAAAATGATGCGCCTGGCTCGCGTTTGGTCTTGCCAAGCGCATCGGGGTCTAACAATCTACAAAAAACTTCAGGCGGGTTCTTTACAGAAACCCCCTTTACTTGTATAAAAATCTTTTTATGCTCAGTTTGGGTGTCTTTGCAAAAGGCTCGGCCATTATCTCGCAAGCCGTAATCTTGCTGTATGCGGGTAGTTTGGTGTTAAGGCCTTTTACACTCTTTTCTACCTCTTGGCTCACTGCATTGCTGTCGAGCCCTCTCTCCTTGGCTGCATCTTCGTTTGGGACAATGAGCGCTACAAGACCGTGCTTGCGTCCCACGATGAGCGACTCGGCCACTAAGGGCAACTGGTTGACGAGCTCTTCAATCTCCTCGGGGTAGACATTCTGTCCGTTGGCTGTGAGAATCATATTCTTGCAGCGTCCGCGTATCACAATGTTCTCTTTTTTGTCCATTGTGCCCATATCTCCCGTTCTGAACCAGCCGTCTTTTGTGTATGCGGCGGCCGTTGCTTCGGGGTTCTTGTAGTATCCTGTCGTTACTGCATCGCCCTTGAGCAGAATCTCGCCAGGGATATTAGCTTCGTCCTCGGAGTCTATGCGCACGTCGACGTATGGGTGGGCAACTGCTCCGCAGGTGTGCGGGGTAAAATCCTGCCAGCGTGTGTAGCTCACAAGAGGGGCGCACTCTGTCATTCCGTAGCCAATGACGTAGGGGAACCTCACCTTGTGCATTGCGTCCTCTACCTCCTGGTTTATTGCAGCACCGCCAATGAGCAGTCCTCCTTTCTCTACATTACCGCCAAAGACGCTTATGAGCGAGGTGCGTACCTTGTTTATCACAATGTTCCTCAGCAGGGGCAATGTAAGCAGTGTGCGCACAAGGGGTTTCTGCAATTCGGGCATCACTTTCAGACGGAAAATCTTCTCTACTAAAAGCGGTACAGTCAGGAACATAAACGGTTTTACTTCGCCCAATGCTTTAAGCAGGCGCGCAGGTACGGGCTTCTCGGTGTATATGTAAATGTGGCAGCCCTTTGAGAACGGGAAAATAAAGTCGAATGCCTGGCCGAAAATATGTGCCAACGGCAGTATCGACAGTATTGTGTAGCCTGGTTCGGCACTCATCTTCATACGTGCATACTCGAGGTTTGCCGATATTGCACGAGCGGGGAGGATTACTCCTTTGGGCGAGCTGCTTGTGCCCGAGGTGTAGCTTATCACTGCCACTGCATCGAGGTCGTTTTTGCTATAATCGAGCTTTTCGGGTGTTACACCATTAGGGTATTTTTCCGAGAAACGCTTTTCTACCTCCTTTGTTATGTTTGCGAACTTTCCGCAACTGTCGTCCTCTACCAGGAGTCCTTTTATGTTCACTACCGCGCAAAAATCATTTAACTTGGCAAATTGAGGTACAATGCCGTCGTGCCTGAGTCCCTGCATTATGTGAGAGTCGACAAGGAGAAGCCTGCTGTCCGACAGTCGTGTGAGGTCGGCTACATTCTGCGGCAGAAAATCGGCAAGCAGAGGTACGGCCACTGCGTCGTATGTGACTATTGCAAAATAGGCTATGCACCACTCGGCCGAGCTTCGTGCGCAAAGTGCTATTTTCTCGCCTTTTGCTATGCCGCACTTCTTGAACAGTATGTGGAATTTCTCAATACAAGATGCAACATCGCCGTATGTGTACGTATTTGCGCCGTAATTGGTGAGCGCCGGGTGATTCCAGTGCTTTTTTATAGACTCGTCTATGTATGTGAGAAAATGTTTCATCGCAAAAAACCTTATTATAAATTATTGGTACATAAATCGTTTGATGCTTAACTTTGGAGTTTTTTCGAAGGGTGTTTCGCGTAGCTCGCATTTTGCAATGCGGCTGTATATCGGCAGGCGCTCATTCAGTGCGAATATGCTTGCTTCTACTGCTTTTACCATTTCTTCGCCGCTTAGTCCTGCTGCTTTTGCAGCTTCGGCGTCAACAACTATCAGTGCTACGAGTCCGTGTTTCCTGCCAACGACGATGGACTCTGTTACCATTGGCTGGCGGTTTATGAGCTCCTCAATCTCCTCGGGGTAGATGTTCTGTCCGTTTGCAGTGAGAATCATATTCTTGCAACGTCCGCGTATAATAACATAATCGCCCTCCATTGTGCCCATATCTCCGGTCTTGAACCAGCCGTCTTCGGTGAGCGACGCTGCTGTAGCCTCGGGGTTCTTGTAATATCCGCTCGTCACGTGGTTGCCTCGTACCTGAATCTCGCCAGGAATGCGCGCAGGGTTGCTCGAATCTATTCTTACTTCAATGTCGGGGCGTATGATACCTGCGTCGTTCTTGAGCGCAGGGTGATTCCAACCCTTATAGCTGATGAGCGGTCCGCACTCTGTCATTCCGTAGCCAACTGCGTAGGGTAACTTTATTTTGCGCATAATCTTGTCTACATCCTTGCTTATTGCCGCGCCACCTATGAAGAAGCCTGCAATGTGAAGATTGCCACCGAATGCGTCGAGTACTGTTTTTCTTATCTTCTTGTATATCAAGCTACGAACACCGGGAATAGCGGTGAGTACACGCATTACGGGCTTGTGCAGCACGGGGATAACTTTTGCACGGAAAATCTTCTCTATCAAAAGAGGAACGGTGAGGAAAAGGAAAGGCTTTACCTCGGCCAATGCCTTGAGCAGCAATGCGGGAACGGGCTTTGCGCTGAAAATGTGTATGTGACAACCCTTTGAGAACATAAACAGAAAATCGAGCGACAGACCGAAGATGTGCGCAAGGGGGAGAATGGAGAATGTGTTTCCTCCAGGAACTGTGGGCACATAATCGCGCGCAAAACGTATGTTTCCCGACAGTGATTTTGCGTGAAGCATTACTCCTTTCGGTGCGCTGCTTGTGCCTGATGTATAACTGATTACGTTAAGGTCGTCCAATTGGTGTTCGCCTCTTTTGTAGTCTACGGCATCGGGAGTCACTCCATTTGGGAAACGTGTTGCAAAAGTTTCATTTGCTGCAATCATATTATTCTCCAATGTTCCGCTGCAATCGAGCTCAACCTTTTTGTCCACGAGGTTCACCACACCGCAGAATTTTTCGTACTCCTTTATCTTTTCGAGTGCTTCGGTACGCTTCAAGCCACCAAGCACGCTCTTATCTAACAGCAATATACGGCTGTCCGAGACATTTACAAGTTCGGCAAGGTTCTGAGGGTGGAAATCGGCAAGCAGAGGCACTGCAACAGCGTCGTAAGTAACTATTGCAAGGAATGCGATACACCATTCTGCCGAATTTTTGGCACTTAGGGCAATCTTGTCGCCTTTTTCTATGCCGCACTGCTCGAACAACAGATGCCACTGCTCAATACCTTGTGAAATTTCGCTGAAAGCGTATGTCTTTCCGCCATAATTTGTTATGGCAGGTTTGTTCCAGTTGTTCTTGATGGCTTCGTCGATGTGTGTCAAATAATGTACTAACATAAAATAAAGGTATTTGCAGTTGTTAAATCCTGCATACGGAACGGGCGTATGCAATTGTCTGTCGTTCTGTTTCCGCTGCAAAAATGCAACATACTTTTCAAAGAAACCATTTTTAGCGATATATAGCCGCCTGTAGTGGTAAAAATATTAAATACGTGGCGAAATTTGCTATTCAGTGGCGAAATTAGTTGATTGAATTTACAAAAACAAGCGATGAAATGGCATTTTTTGCAAAGTACTACAAAAATTATCGGACTCGCCAAGCTTCGGGGAAAATGGTGCTATTTGGCTGCCGGAAATCTTTTTGTAGAAAAAAAAGGTAATTGTTAGGAATATTAAATAAAGAATGTATCTTTGCGATATGCGTTGCTCAAGACCGTTCATTGGGAAGTGGGCAACAAAAAAGAAAACTCTTACTAAACAACAAGGAATTATGGAAAGAGAAATTAAATTCAGTTTGGTCTATCGTGATATGTACCAATCGTCGGGAAAATTCCAGCCGCTGGCCGAGCAATTGGCCAAAATAGCTCCTGTGATTGTGGAAATGGGTTGCTTTGCTCGTGTAGAGACAAACGGTGGAGCGTTTGAGCAGGTCAACCTTATGGCAGGCGAGAACCCCAATAAAGCTGTACGCAGTTTCACAAAGGCATTCAATGAAGCAGGTATTCAGACACATATGCTCGACAGGGCGCTCAACGCTCTGCGTATGTTCCCCGTTCCTGCCGATGTGAGACGCCTAATGTATAAGGTAAAAAAGGCTCAAGGAACTGATATTACCCGTATATTCTGCGGATTGAACGATGTGCGCAACATTATACCTTCGATAAAATATGCACTCGAGGCAGGAATGATACCTCAGGCAACCCTCTGTATTACATCGTCGCCAGTGCACACTGTGGAATATTATAGCAGTATAGCAGACAAACTTATAGAGGCGGGTGCAAAGGAGATTTGCTTGAAGGATATGGCTGGAATCGGTCGCCCCCACTTCCTGGGTTTGCTCACAAAGAGCATAAAGGACAAACACCCCGATGTCATTATACAGTATCACGGTCATAGCGGTCCTGGACTTTCAATGGCGTCTATCCTCGAGGTGTGCAAGAACGGTTGCGATATAATCGATACAGCCATCGAGCCGCTCTCTTGGGGTAAGGTTCACCCCGATATTATCAGCGTTCAAGCAATGCTTAAGGATGCAGGCTTCAAAGTGCCGGAAATCAATATGAACGCTTATATGAAAGCCCGCAGTATGACACAGGAATTCATAGACGACTGGCTTGGATATTTTATGGACAGTAACAATAAGTTGATGAGTTCCTTACTGCTCACAAGCGGACTGCCCGGTGGTATGATGGGTTCAATGATGTCCGACCTTGCAGGCGTACACAAGGGCATCAACGGAATACTCGCAAGTAAAGGCAAGCCCACATATACCCTCGACGAGCTTATGGTTGAGCTATTCAACGAGGTTGCATACGTGTGGCCGCGCGTAGGCTATCCCCCACTCGTCACTCCTTTCAGTCAGTATGTAAAGAACATCGCCCTTATGAATTTGCTCAGCAATGCACAGGACGAGCCGCGTTTCAGCCGAATGGACGACAGTATGTGGGGAATGATACTCGGCAAGAGCGGAAAGCTGCCAGGTGAGCTTGCACCCGAAATAGTTGAGCTTGCAAAAGAAAAGGGTTACGAATTTACCACTGCCGACCCGCAGAGCTTCTACCCCGACACGCTCGACAAATATATAAAGGAGATGGAAGAGCTTGGCTGGGAGCGTGGCGAGGACGACGAGGAGCTGTTCGAGTTTGCTATGCACGACCGTCAGTACCGCGACTATAAGAGCGGAGTGGCAAAGGAGCGTTTTCTTGCCGATATTGAAAAGGCCAAGGAGGCGCAGATGGCAAGCCAGGGCATAAGCGCCGAGGAGATACTTGCAATAAAGCACGCAAAGGCCGACCCGATAGTAGCACCCGTAAAGGGACAACTGTTATGGGAGGTGGCGCTCGACGGACAATCGATACCTCCCTCAATTGGCAAGCATTTTGCTGCCGACGAGGAGTTCTGTACAATCATCACCGCGTGGGGCGAGCTGCAACCCGTTGCAACAGGCTTGGGCGGAAAGGTTGTAGAAGTATGTGCAAAGCAGGGAGCACACGTTAACCGTGGCGACATTATAGCCTACATACAGCGCGACGAGCTTTTCAATTGACAAAGAGCTGATAAACAATAGAGTGGCAACCCCTCGGGGTTGCCACTCTATTAATATTAAGGGAGGTCCTATAAATTACTGATTAATGTCCATAGTATAGTCTATGCTCAGTAGAAAAAAGGTGTGGGCAATTCACATTGAATGACTAATATTTTTCATCTATTGCAACAGGTAAATCCTAGACCAACTGCACGCCGAAAAGAAATTTAATTGCGGGTAGGCTGTTTTAAGGAAACAGTGCGAGAGAAAGCTTGTGCAAGCGAATGGGTGAATGCTTGCATTCACACGCAATGAGCGCAGCCAAGCTTGCACGAAGTGAATGTT
>JAFZIA010000109.1 GCA_017554605.1 Bacteroidaceae bacterium | reverse complement strand
TTCGCCCTCTCAGACCATTCTTGACCACATTGGAAGACCTACAATAAAAGCATTTTTTTTAGCATATCAATAATAATCTTTACAAAGATATGTAAATCAAATAATTACAAAGGTTTTATCCTACTTTTTGTCCGCCCTGCCTTTTTTACTGGCTACAACATAACAGCAACAAAAAAAAAAGACACCTTCACAAAAGCGGGTGTCTTTAACAAATATACAAGCTCCGTTCTATTCTCAAGCAAGCTGCGCGCTTATCTTAGCTGCAATCTCCTTGAAATCCTCGGGAGTCAACTGCAACTTGGGATTGGTAAAAAGCATATCCTTCTCACTCTGCATAGGCACAAGATGGATATGTGCGTGAGGAACTTCGAGACCAAGCACCGCCTGTCCCACCTTCACACAAGGAAAAGCCTTTTTTATGGCTGTCGCCACTTTTTTTGCAAACACCTGCATCGCAGCAATCTCACTATCCTCGAGGTCGAAGAAATAGTCCACCTCGCGCTTGGGTATTACAAGCGTGTGGCCTTTGGCAAGAGGATTAATGTCAAGGAAAGCGTAGAACTCCTCATTCTCGGCTACCTTGTAGCTGGGAATCTCACCTGCAACTATCCTGCTGAAAATCGTAGCCATCGGTCTATCAGATTGAAATGCTGGTTATCTCGAGTGTTATCTTGCCCTGGGGAACGGTAATCTCGGCAACGTCGCCCACCTTCTTGCCCAAAAGGCCCTTTGCAATGGGCGTGTTGATTGAAATCTTTGCCTCGCGCAAGTTAGCCTCACTCTCGGGAACAATAGTGTACTGCATCACAGCACCTGTCTTGGTATTCTTGAGACCCACTTTTGTGAGCACCTGAACACTGTCGGCAGAAAGTTTAGATGTATCAATTATCTTAGCTTCGGCAATAATCATCTTGAGCTCGTTTATCTTCATCTCCAAAAGACCCTGAGCCTCCTTTGCTGCATCATACTCGGCATTCTCCGACAAGTCACCCTTGTCGCGTGCCTCGGCAATAGCGCGGATAATATCGGGGCGCTTGCCTTCCAACTCTCTTAAATCGGCCAACAACTTATTGTAGCCATCTTGGGACATATAAGCCATTTCTAAATTATTTTAAGTTTGGTAATTTTAAAAAACAGTATAATAAAGGATTCCGGCACGTGTGCCGGAACCCGTCATTCCACTTATGTACTCGGCAAAGGTAACCCCTTTTTAATTAAAAAGCAAATTAAACAAGGAAATATTTATAAAACTTTTCTCGCGCATTGGGTTTTCAGAATCAATATTTTAGGCCTCACGGCACATAAAAAACTGACACCTCGCCAACCGTAAGAAAGCCACCTTGCAGCTATTTTCTCAAAGAAAAATTCTACACAAAGGATACCTTGCCGCAGGCTGTTTGCGGCTATCACTTTTCGTTCAACAATTTTTCGATGCTTTTGTTCACGTCGTCTGTCTGGACATCGCGGAGCACCACCTCATTGGCCCTGTTTATGAGGAAGTATGTGGGGATACGCTCCACCCTGTAGAGGGTAATATTGTAGGAATTTACCCCGTCGGCATCGCGCACGCACTTCCAGGGAAGATTCTCGGCCGAGGTTTTCCAGAAATGCTCGTCGCGGTCGTACGATATTTGATAAATCTCAAAGCCGCGCTCCTTGTATTTTTCGTACATATCGCGCAGCTCAAGGTTGCGCGCGCTTATCCTCGCATCGCCGTATGCCGTAAAGTCGAGCATCACCACTTTTCCCTTGAGCGACGAGAGCGAGATGCTGTCACCGTCGATATTGGGCAACTTGATGTCGAAAAGTCCTATATTGCTTTCACCGCCAGTCTCAACATATATTGTATCGCGACTCACAGGCTGAGTGGCACGTATCGCCTTTACCGCAAGATTGTAAAGATGCTGGCTGCGCGCCGCGTGCGGATGCGTCATATTAAGGTTTGTGGCAACAGCCGAGAAGCAACGGCTGTCGAAGCGCACGTGCATAGGATCGAACAAAAAGCCGTTGCCCACGCGTATAAACAGCGCATAGTAGGCGCTTGGCGTTCCGGGAGCCGGTGCAATGTACTCCTTGCATATATTCTGCTTGAACTCATCGAGCAGCGCATCTATCGTGCGACGGGTCTCGCCCACTGCCGGCGAGCTGTTTTTCACAAGATGGTCCACCTGGCTCTGCAACGCAGCCTCGAGAGCCGACAACCGGGCAATCCTCACGCTCTCCTCGGAACCCTCAATCCTGCAGCTATCGGCAAAATGAGCGGCAACAGTGCTCACCTTCACCCTCTCGCAAGAGTCTATGGCGATTGTCACCTTACGGCCCTTGCCGTCGAGCTGCAAGCGGTAGAAGTCGAAGCACTCGGGACGGGGGCCCGAGAATTTGAAGCACCCCTCCGAATCGAGCTTAACCGAATCGGCGTAGCCGTTGCCCGAAATGTCGACACGGGTAATATACAGCATTCTATTCTTTGCACCCTCGACAGAGCCTTCGATAACAAACCCCTCCTCCTTGGAACAACCTGCCAATGCCGCCACAAAAGCGACAGCAAGCATCACTCTTTTCATTACTCCTTTTATTCTCATTTTTATATTGTCTTTTTTTGCGCTACGCCAATCACAAACAGCCAATATCGGCAACCGCAGGCCCTGTTTTTGCACGCAACTGTCCAATTTGCTTAAAATAATCGCGCAAAGATAGTAAAAATATGGAAAAAGATGTATCTTTGCAAGAATTAACTTGCACACATATACAGAAATTACATAAAAGAAAATCAAGATGAACGTTGTAACAAAGAATGTAGCTTTGCCCGACGGACGAGTAATCACACTCGAAACAGGCAAGCTCGCAAAGCAAGCCGACGGCTCTGTGATGTTGCGTTTGGGCAACACAATGCTGTTGGCTACAGTGTGCGCTGCAAAAGATGCAGTTCCCGGCACCGACTTTATGCCCTTACAGGTTGAGTACAAAGAGAAATATGCGGCATTCGGCCGTTTCCCCGGCGGTTTCACAAGACGCGAAGGCAAGGCTTCGGACTACGAGATCCTCACCTGCCGCTTGGTAGACCGTGCATTGCGTCCCCTCTTCCCCGACAACTACCACGCCGAGGTATATGTAAACATTATCCTCTTCTCGGCAGACGGCGTAGATATGCCCGACGCACTTGCAGGACTTGCAGCATCGGCAGCCCTTGCAGTATCGGATATACCCTTTGGCGGACCTATCTCTGAGGTACGCGTAGCGCGCGTGAACGGCGAGTTCGTGGTTAACCCCACATTCGAGCAGATGGAGAGCGCCGATATGGACATTATGGTTGCCGCTACATACGACAACATTATGATGGTCGAGGGCGAGATGAAGGAAGTATCGGAGAGCGACCTTCTGGAGGCTATGAAAGTTGCCCACGAGGCCATCAAGGTACACTGCAAGGCTCAGATGGAGCTTATGGAAGAGGTTGGCTCAACCGTTAAGCGCGAGTACTGCCACGAGGTTAACGACGAGGAGCTCCGCGCCCTTGTACACGAGGCTTGCTACGACAAGGCTTACGCTGTTGCTGCAAGCGGCAACAACGACAAGCACGGCCGCGGCGAGGCGTTCGAGGCTATCCGCGAGGAGTTCAAGACACGCTTCACCGAGGAGGAACTTGAGGAGAAAGGCGCCCTCATCGACCGTTACTACCACGATGTAGAGAAAGAGGCTATGCGCCGTTGCATCCTCGACGAAGGCAAGCGCCTCGACGGACGTAAGACAACCGAGATCCGCCCCATCTGGTGCGAGGTAGGCTACCTTCCCGGCCCTCACGGCTCGGCAGTGTTCACACGTGGCGAGACACAGTCGCTCACAACCGTGACACTCGGAACAAAGCGCGACGAGAAGATTATAGACGACGTGATGAACCAGGGAACCGACCGCTTCCTGCTTCACTACAACTTCCCTCCCTTCTCAACAGGCGAGGCACGCGCACAGCGTGGTGTAGGCCGTCGTGAGATTGGCCACGGTAACCTTGCCTGCCGTGCACTCAAGAATATGGTTCCCGCCGACTACCCCTACTGCGTACGCGTAGTATCGGACATCCTGGAGTCTAACGGCTCATCATCAATGGCAACCGTGTGCGCAGGTACACTCGCACTTATGGACGCCGGTGTAAAGATAAAGAAACCCGTATCGGGTATCGCAATGGGCCTTATCAAGAATGCAGGCGAGGACAAATACGCCGTATTGAGCGACATTCTTGGCGATGAGGACCACTTGGGAGATATGGACTTCAAGGTAACCGGAACTGTAGACGGCATCACCGCTACACAGATGGACATCAAGGTAGACGGACTCTCATTCGAGATTCTGGAGAAGGCACTCAACCAGGCACGCGAGGGCCGTATGCACATTCTCGGCAAGATTACCGAGTGCATCGCAGAGCCCCGCGAAGAGCTCAAGCCCCACGCTCCCCGCATCGAGACAATGCGCATTCCCAAGGAGTTCATCGGCGCTGTCATTGGCCCGGGCGGAAAGATTATCCAGGGTATGCAGGAGGAGACCGGCGCAACAATCTCTATCGAAGAGGTTGACGGCGAGGGTATCATCGAGATTGCAGCAAACAACGGCAAGTCAATCAACGACGCCATTGCAAAGATCAGAGCCATCGTTGCTATCCCCGAGGCCGGAGAGGTTTACGAGGGTACAGTACGCAGCGTAATGCCCTACGGTGCATTCGTAGAGTTTATGCCCGGCAAGGACGGCCTTCTGCACATCTCCGAGATTGACTGGAAGCGTTTCGAGACAATGGAAGAGACAGGCATCAAGGAGGGCGACAAGATTACAATCAAGTTGCTCGACATCGATCCCAAGACCGGCAAGTTCAAGCTCTCTCGCAAGGTTCTCCTTGAGAAGCCCGAGGGTTACGAGGAGCGCGAGCGCCGCCCCCGCCGCGAGCGTGAGCCCCGTCGTCCCCGCAACGAGCAATAAGAAACGACAGGACAACATACTGTTATAACACCACGGGTGGCCGCAACAACGGCCACCCGTACTTTTTTATATATACAAACAGCCCTGCACCCTTAAAAATGGCTCAGTAGAAATTTACTGTGGATAACAATTCTTTCAACCACCTTCCCGGTGTTATTTTACGGCTATTCTCTCGTTGTAGTATTTTCTTCTGCTTTCTTTTTTTGCGAAAAAAAGAAACAAAAAACCTTGCACA
>JAFZIA010000015.1 GCA_017554605.1 Bacteroidaceae bacterium | reverse complement strand
GTGCGCGTCTAACTAGCGGTTGGACGGTCCTCACACTATTCCCTTAAAACCGCCTACCCGCAATTGAATTTCTTTTCGGCGTGCAGTTGGTCTGAAAATTACCTGCTTAAACAGATAAAATTATATGGTGTTCCATTGATAAAAGCAAATTACCCACACCTTTTTTCTACTGAGCCATTTTTATGCGTGGTTATTTTTCTATATAATCGTCGAATTTTACTTTGTAATTCCTGTAACCCTGTCTATGTTGATATTTGTCATATTCATGGGGTAGCAGAATGGGGTAGTTTATGCCATTGTAGAAATGTTCGAAAGCCACACGGGAAATTTCCATTTCTTTGGGATATTTTTCTTTGTTGCGGTTATAAAACTCCTCAAAATCTTCTTCCCTATTACATTCTGTTACAGTAGACCAACAAAATTGCCAGAATTCCATTTGGTAGCCTTTGTACAATGTCGAGAGGTAGTTGAGTACAAGATGTTCATTGTTTAGAATGTATCCTACTAAGAAATTCTGATACCAGCATGTACTTTCCCCTATTTCTTTCATTCCAATAGTTACATTTACTATTTTCTTGCAAAGAACAGTGTCGTTTATGTGTGTTAAATTAAACAATTCGGTAGTATGCGTGCTACACATCTGACTCATATTGTTAAATTCATTATATCTATAACAATATGTCATATAAAATTCCAGCCACGTTGTGGGGAATGCTTCCAAAAACTCCATCTCGGTCTCGACCGTGCGCTTCCCCTGTTCTAAAGTTTTGTATGCCTTGTTAAGCCTTGCTGTATCAATAGGAAAGTATTGAGCAGTGGCGGTAGCTAAGAATACCGCAATGAGAAATGCTGTTAAAATTGTACGCTTCATAATTGTGACTATTTATATAAATATTCAAAATGTGGACCTACATTTATTTTTATTCCGTTTCCACCGTAATTCTCAATAAACTCGAATAGTTCTCTTTTCTTTTCTACGTTGTTTATTCGATAATCCTGTTCTTGTCCGTTAAACTCGAAAGACTTACCAGGTATAAAGCAACCTGTTGTGTTTTCCCCGGATTTCCCTCCGTGAATTGCTATACCGCTACGTCCTGGGGGATTATCTATATACCAATCATATTTTAGTGTTATGCTTTCTTCTTTTACATTCTTTCTCTTGGCTATCCTTTTTTTCATTTCGTTTTGTGGTATGACCTCGTATGTTCCACTCATTATAGCAGTATCGCTACCCTCCGTTTTCGCTTTATCATAATCGGTTGCAGGTTCAAGAAAATACCCCTCCATAGAATCAATTTTATTGCCTAGCTCATCGTATGCTGTCGCAAGAAAAGCACTGACCGTACTGTCTTTTCCGTACCATAGTCTATTAGTGTTAATAACAACATTTGTTTTTGGCTTTTGTTCTATGTATCCATTCTTCCCGTCCTCATAAGCTGTTGCAATCTCAAAAATAGTGGGTCTTCTAAAATTGTTGTTCATATAATTTGCATTTTATGGTTAATAGTAATGCAAAATTATAGTGTAGCTTGCCCGGTGTTGTTGTAAAGTTGACACTTTTGTTTTCTTCTATTCAAAAATAGAATTTATAATAGTGTTTGTCAATATTTCTTTTAATCTTCCTCTTCCTTTTTGACGTATTTTAACAATCGCAAGACTCTGTGCAAACAAATGGGACACAAAATTATTTTAATATAAAAAAATGGAGAAAGATACGGCTTCTATAAGAAATAAATTTCTTAGAAATATATGCAACTTCTTAATTATATTTGATATTTTTTGCTCGTTTCTTTATATATTAGCACAAAACTCAACCACTAAATACTTTTATTATGGAAAATGAGGTAAAATATTATGGTGAGTGGCAAGAGGGCAGCGTAATCCTCGAGAAACTCACTGGTCCTATAGGCAACGGACGTGTAGAATTCCCCAATGGCGACAGTTTCGAGGGTGTCTTTCACCTCAGCTTTGCCTGTATAAGCGGACCCTGCTATGCAGCGTGCGGTAAATATACCTTTGCCGACGGCTCATACATTGACCACGCTTGGATAAACACTTCGAAAGATTTGTCAAAATTTGGTCTTAAGGGTGTCTACGAAGTAAAGAATGCCGATGGCAGTGCGAGGAGCATCACCCCGTTCTACATCAACAAGCACGGCATTGAGCTGTTGGCAAGCGACCCTGCCGAGGCTATCGAATGGCATAATGGAAAAGAGGTGCAACGGTACGGAGTGAACGATTATTCGCTCGAAAGAGTTGATGAGGACAGGTGCATACTGAATGTGTCACTGTCGAATGGCATATCGGTAAGAATGACGGGCGGCAGACTTAACAAGAATAAATATGACAGATACTATTTTGAAACTCACCTCGAAGGCCGCATATATTATCCCGACGGTAATTCCTTCTCCAGCATCAACTATAACATCTGCAATCTGAAGCCATACGAGGGTTGGGGTACAATGCATTTTGCAAACGGCAAATGCCGTTCGGAAAAGTACGAAGGATATAATCTCAACTATGCCTACGAGGAGAAATGGGACGAGACTGCAATGGTAAAGAAAGAGTTGCCCAACCCTGTCCACCCCTACGATTGCTGCCAGGCAGAAACGTGGAGCACATACATAAGATACAGCAAAGGAGGCGAGTACAGCGGTGATACAGTCGACGGATTACCCCACGGCAAAGGCGTGCTGACCTTTTACGACGGACGCCACTACGAGGGTGAGTTTGCCAATGGCCGCTGCAATGGCGTTGTTGTATATTCGGTAGAGGGCAGCGACATACACGAGGAGAGAGTGTGGGAGAATGGCAAAATTAAGGATGAGCAGTGCAATATTACGCTCCGCTATAAATGGAGAAGCGACGAGTGGAGCATCGGTGGAAAGTCGGATAAAACCACCCGTGAAGGTACTTTCACTCCACGATTGGGAGAGAGCATCGACATTGAAGGCTTCCGCTACATTAAGGTATATGAGATTAAAGAAGACGAGTTGCTTATTGGATCTTGCCCGCTGCACAGAGGCGAGAGCATCTCTTTTGAGAACGAGGTAGAGGATGATGAGGCAAGCGACGGTACCGTGTGGAGTGGAACCGATTACTACATTCAGATATTTTGGGATTAAAAGAGGATACAGCATACAGGCAAAAGGCTGTACAAATTATTTGAAAAAACATAGAGAGTGCAGAGCAACTTGCACTGTTTGCTCTGCACTCTCTGATTCTGTAAGCATCGGTATCCTCCTAAACATATTCCATTGCTCCTTTGTTAATATTCTACCATTAAGACAGGAGAATGAAAAAGAGAGCTTACACACTACTTTGCGCAGTGCTGCTCGCAGCAGCAACCACCGCACAAGAAAAATATCTTGCCGAAGAACTCCCCGAGGAGTGGAGCGCCGAGGACTATTTCGACTCTACAGCACCCGACGACAATGCCTGGTGGCACATCTTTGGCGACGAGCGGCTCGACTCACTCATCGACGAGGCTGGCAAGAGAAACTTTACGGTAACGGCAGCCATTGAGAATATACGCATAGCAAAGGCCCAGTGGCGACAGGCGCAGGCTCTTATGCTCCCTTCTGTTGACATTAACAGCGGGTGGCAGCGCAGCCGTACAAGCGGCAATATAAACGCTACGGGCGACAGGAGTGTGTACAGCGGCTATTTCGACGCTGCGGCCGACGTCAGTTGGCAGGTAGATATATTCGGAGCACTGCTCAAACGCTCCAAGGCACAGAAGGAGCTTTACAACGCAAGCCGCGAGGAGTACCGCGCTGTACTCGTATCGCTGTATGCCAATGTAGCAACAGGCTACTTCTCGTTGCTACAATCGCAGGCACAGTTACAAGTGCTGGAGGAGAGCGCAGCCTCGCAGTGCGAGATAATGAACATTGTGGAGGCGCGGTACAACAGCGGGCTCGCCTCAAAACTCGACCTTGCACAGGCACGCTCGGTGTACTACAGCACCCTCTCCTCAATCCCCTCGGTCGAAGGCTCGGTGCAGCAGTACCGCTATTCGCTCGCCGTGCTCTTGGGAAGCTACCCGCAGGAGTTCTACGGTTTTCAGGACGGCACAGTTGCCCTGCCGCAGATTATCGACCCCATTGCAGTAGGAGTGCCCGCAATGCTGCTGCGCCGCCGCCCCGACATTCGCGCAGCCGAACGGCAGGTGGAGGCAAACGCCCTGCTGCTGGGAGCATCGAAGCGCGACTGGCTGCCCTCATTCTACCTTAACGGCTCAATAGGATTCTCATCGACACAGATAGAGAAGCTGCCGCGCGAGAGGAGTATGACGTGGCAGATAGCCCCCTCGCTCACCTGGAACATATTCGACGGAGGGAAAAGCAGCAACGCCACACGCGAGGCACGTGCCACACTCGACCAAAGCATAGCACAATTCAACGCCACTGTCCTTAAAGCAATGCAGGAGGTGGAGAATGCAATATGGGGCTACCGCAACAGCATAAAACAGATTGTAGCGCTACGGCAGACTGTAAACCAGAACGAGGAGACGCTGCGCCTCTCGATAGACCTGTATAAACAGGGACTCACCACATTTCAGAATGTGCTCGATGCACAGCGCACCCTCTTGAGCTACCGCAACAGCCTTGTACAAGCACAGGGCGCCTCCATTCTCTCACTCATACAGCTATACACAGCCTTGGGCGGCGGCTGGTAACCATTCTCTTTGCGAACAACAATCATCAACAATATGAAAAGGACAATACTCATAGCAGCCATTGCTGTGGCAGCCTGCAGCCATAAGGAGAGCGAGCAGGCCGCACACCCCTTGCCCGTAGAGGTATCCACACCCATTGTGCGCGAAGTAACCCTCACGCGCGAGTACCCAGGTAATCTGCAAGCCGATGCAACAGTGGCAATAGTGGGCCGGGTAAACGGCACACTCACAAGCCACAACTACACCCCGGGCGATAGAGTGAAAAAAGGTGAGCTTCTCTTTACCATAGAGCCCACCCTCTACATAAATGCAGTGAAACAGGCCGAGGCAGCAATGAGCACCGCCGAAGCCTCGCTCGACTATGCCCTCAACAACTACACGCGCATACAGGCTGCCGCAACAAGCGATGCGGTGAGCGAGATTGACGTTGCACAGGCAGCGACAAGCGTCGCTACAGCCGAGGCGCAACTGAAGAGTGCCGAGGCGCAGCTCGCAACAGCGCGCACCAATCTGGGCTACTGCTACATAAAAGCGCCGCACAGCGGAACAATAACCCTTGCCTCCTACTCCACAGGCAGCTACATTGCAGGCGCTGCCTCGCCGGTGCAGTTGGCAACGCTCTACAAAGACGATATGATGTATGCCTATTTTGACGTTACCGACAACCAGTGGCTGAGGCAGCAACGCCGCATAGACGAGGTGGGAAAAGAGGAGCAGATAACCTTTACACTGGGCGAGGATAGATATTTCACACACAAAGCCCGTATGGACTATCTTGCCCCCAACGTGAACACGGGCACAGGAACACTGCGCGTGCGTGCCCGCCTCGACAACAGCGACAAGTTCCTCAAGCCCGGCAGCTACATAAGCATAGTGCTTCCCTACGAAAAGATTGAGCGGGGAACACTCATCGACGACGCCTCGATAGGAACCGACCAGCTCGGCAGCTACATATACGTTGTAAACAGCGACAACATAGTGGAGTACCGACACATTGAGACAGGAACAACGGTAGACGACACACTGCGCCTGGTGCGCAGCGGAATAACCCCAGGCGAGCGCTACGTGAAGAAAGCGCTGCTCAAGGTACACAACGGAATGAGAGTCACCCCTGTCGGCGAATAGGATACAGCCGTGGCAGTGCCACAGCCAATGTATAACCACATATAACAGCCCACATTCTATGAACTTCGTAAATTTCTTCATACACCGTCCTATCTTTGCCACAGTACTCTCATTGCTGATGCTTGTTGCAGGCGGCGTTGCACTCTTTGTGCTCCCCATAGACCAATACCCCTCGATAACCCCGCCCACGATACAGGTAAACGCCGTTTATCCCGGTGCCAATGCCGAGACAATTGCACAGACGGTGGGAATACCCATAGAGCAGCAGGTGAACGGAGTGGACAATATGATATATATGAGCTCAACCTCCTCCTCGTCGGGCAGCTACCAGTTGACCGTGACCTTTGAGGTGGGGACAGACATTGATATGGCAGCCGTGCTGGTGCAGAACAGGGTGAACATTGCAATGAACAGCCTGCCGAGCGAGGTTGTACAGCAGGGAGTGACAGTACAGAAGCAGTCGTCGAACATAGTGCTGTTCATCACACTCACGGGCGATTCCATCTACGACCAGCTCTACCTGTCGAACTATGCGCAACTGCAGCTTGTCGACCAGTTGACACGCACCCCGGGGGTGGGCGCTGTAAATGTGATGGGCGCAGGAAAATACTCTATGCGCGTGTGGCTCGACCCAGAGGCTATGCGCATACGCGGAATATCGCCCGCCGAGGTGTACGCGGCAATCTCCAAGCAGAATATTGCAGTGTCGGCAGGATACGTGGGACAGACACTGGGCAAGGGAGCCGACAATGCCTTCCAATATACGCTCAACGTGCAGGGACGGCTGCGCACAGCCGAGGAGTTTGCCGACATTGTGGTGCGCAACGACGGAGTGGAGATGCTGCGTCTGCGCGACATTGCAAGGATTGAGGTGGGCAGCGAGAGCTACAGCTCCTCGTCGAGCCTCAGCGGGAAGCCCACCGCGGCGCTTGCCGTCTACCAGTTGCCCGGCTCAAGCTCGCTGGCCGTATCGAAGGCCGTACGGGAGCGTATGCAGGAGCTATCAACGGGCTTTCCTCCCAATTTGGAATACAACGTCACACTCGACACTACAGACGTAGTGCGCAGCTCCATCGAGGAGGTGCTTTACACCTTGCTGGAGACCACAGCGCTTGTAATATTGGTGATATTCCTCTTTTTGCAGAACTGGAGGGCAACGCTTATCCCCTGCCTCACTATCCCCGTCTCGCTGATAGGAACGCTCGCCGTGATGCAACTGTTGGGATTCTCCATAAACACGCTCACGCTCTTCGGGCTTATCCTTGCCATTGCAATTGTGGTGGACGATGCAATTATTGTGGTGGAGAATGTCACCCGCATAATTGACGAGGAGCACCTGCCCGCACGCGAGGCAACCGAGAAGGCAATGGGCGAGATTACCAGCCCCATCATAGGCGTGGTGCTTGTGATGATGGCGGTCTTTGTGCCCACCACAATGATTGGCGGAATATCGGGACAGCTATACAAGCAGTTTGCACTGACCATCGCTGCCTCGACCCTGCTGAGCGGTTTCATCTCGCTCACGCTCACCCCCGCACTGTGTGCAATGATACTGCGCCCCACCCCCGACGGCAGAAGGAAAGGGACACTGTTCCGTTGGTTCGACACAGCCTTTGCAGGCACGCAGCACCTGTACGACCGCAGCGTGGGGTGGCTGCTGCGCAAGCCTATAGTATCGGCAGTGAGTTTCCTTATACTCTCGGCAATGGCCTTTGTGCTGTTTGTAAAATGGCCCACCACATTCATACCCGAGGAGGACGACGGCTACATTATCGTTGCCGTACAGCTACCCGCAGCAGCCTCGCTCTCACGCACCGAGGCAGTGACGGCAAAGGTAGAGAAAATCCTTGCATCGTACCCCGAGGTTGAGACCGATATTGCCGTCAGCGGATTCAGCATAATGAACAACGGCGAGCAGAGCAACGCGGCGAGTATCTTTGTGGTGCTCAAAGACTGGAAGGAGCGCAAGGGCAAGGCACACAGCGCGGCGGCAGTAACAGAGCGCTTCAACCGTCAGGCGTATGCCGAGATTGAGGAAGCACAATGCTTTGCGATAGTGCCGCCCGCAATACCGGGAATAGGCAACGTGGGCGGACTGCAGCTCCAGTTGGAGGACCGCAAGGCGCTTGGCACAATGGAGATGCAGAAGGCCGTGGAACGTCTGCTTGAGAATTACAGGGAGTATGCGGCAATAGCAGGAATGACAAGCTCGTTCGAGGCCGATGTACCGCAGTATTTCATCAACATCAACCGCGACAAGGCAATGAGTATGGGTGTGGACATAGGCGATGCGCTCTCCACACTGAGCTATTATATGGGCGCTGTGTATGTAAACGACTTTACTATGCTGGGACGAATATGGCAGGTGAAGATGTCGGCAGCAGAGCGCAGCCAGAAGAGCATAGAAGATGTGCTTGCGCTGAGCCTTGCCAACGACAAGGGCGAGATGGTGCCTCTTGGCAGCTTCATAAGCATCGAGGAGATACTGGGTATCGACCAATTAGGACGCTACAATATGTACAACAGTGCGGCGATAACCTGCAACACTGCAGCCGGAAGGAGCTCGGGCGAGCTGATAGAAGATATAAAGCTGCTATTCGGAAAGACGCTGGGCGATGAGTTCGGATACGAGTGGACGGGTGTTGCCTATCAGGAGGAGAATGCCGGAAGCAGCACAGTCATAATATTCGCCCTTGCCCTACTGGTTGCCTATCTTGTCCTTGCCGCGCAGTACGAGAGCTGGACAAGCCCCGTAGCAGCGGTGACAGGCGTCCCCATAGCCCTTTTGGGCGCAATCATAGGCTGCTCCATTATGGGTGTCCCAGTGAGTATCTACACACAGATTGGCATCATACTGCTTGTTGCCTTGAGTGTTAAGAACGGTATTCTTATTGTGGAGTTTGCACGCGACTACCGTGCTGCGGGCAACGACATACGCCACAGTGCAGCCGAGGCGGGACACGTGCGCCTGCGCCCGATTCTGATGACCTCGTTTGCCTTTGTACTTGGAGTAATGCCGCTGCTCTTCGCAAGTGGCGCCGGTGCTGCCGCGCGTCTGTCGCTGGGCACAGCCGTAGTCTTTGGAATGTTCCTGAACACCGTTGTTGCCACGCTGTACATTCCCAACTGGTACGAGTGGACACAGAGCTTCGAGGAGTGGGTAAAAAGCAGAAGAGGTTGACGTCGTCAACCTCTTCTGCTTAATATATTTAACTATATGTTATTCGCTCTGCGATACAATCTGCACCGCATCGCCCTCGACGTACCGCTCGTGCGAGATTGTCTTTCCGTCCCACACTACGTAGGCAAAGATGTTTATCCAGTCACCGAGCAGTATGCAGCGCACCTTGTCGTCGAGCATCATATCCTCGTCGACGTGACGGTGCCCGAAGATAAAGCAGTCTACTGTGTGGTTCCCGATGTATTTCTCGGCAAACTTTATGCAATCCTCATACTCTTTTCCCTTGAAAGGAGTATCGCCCTTTATCTTGTGCTGCACCATACTGTGCCGCGCCCAACTGTTGCCCAGCCACAGGCTGATGCAGGGGTGGACGGTGGAGAAAAGCGCACGCAACAGGCGGCTGCGGAACATTGAGCGCAGGATTCTGTACTTCCAGTCGCGGGAGAACTCATCGCCGTGGGCAAGGAAGAATACCTTACCCATAATCTCGGTGAGGAAAGGCTCGCAATGCACTTTCATTCCGCACTCCTTCTCAAAATAATCGGTACACCACTGGTCGTGGTTGCCCATAAAGAAATGCACCTCGACACCCTTGTCCGTAAGTTCCGACACCTTGCCGAGGAAACGGGTGAAACCTTTTGGCACGGCATATTTGTACTCGTACCAGAAGTCGAACATATCGCCAAGCATATACACTGCTGCTGCATCGTCCTTTATCTTGTCGAGGAACGACACCAGACGGCGCTCGTGCGTGCGGCGGTGTTCAAGTGCCCACGCTCCAAGATGCGCATCGGTAATGAAATAGACCTTTTTCATAGTACTGTCAGGGGTTATTCGGGTATAAGAGCCGTGATGCTACAATTTACAGCAGTCCAAGCTCCAGCTTTGCCTCCTCGGTCATAAGGTCCTGGCTCCACTCGGGCTCAAAGACCAGGTTCAGCGTCACCTGACCAATGCCCTGTATGCCCTCAATCTTTTGCCTTACGTCCTCCATCATAAAGTCGGCTGCCGGACAGTTGGGAGCTGTGAGCGTCATATCAACCTCGACGCTGTTGTCATCTTTTACCTCAATGCGGTAAATCAGTCCCAAGTCATATATATTGACGGGTATCTCGGGGTCGTACACCGTCTTTATCATCTCAACAATTCTCTGTTCCAACTCAAATTTTTCCATTATGGCTATGTTTTTATAATCGTCCCTCGTCGAAGTAACTGTAATAGTTGCCTGCTGCAAATACAATGTGGTCGACAAGGCGTATGTTCATTATTTTGCAGGCATCTTGCAAGCTGCGTGTTATTTTATCGTCCTCGGCGCTTGGTCGGGGATTGCCCGAGGGGTGGTTGTGGCACAGTGCTATGGAGGTTGCCCGTTTGAGCAGTGCCTCGCGCATCACGATGCGAATGTCGACAAGCGTAGCCGTGAATCCTCCGCTGCCTATGCGTACACAGTCTATCACCCTGTGCATATTATTGAGCAGCATCACGTGACACTCCTCGACGTTGAGGTCGCACATTATGGGGTAGAAATAATCGTATATGGCCTGCGAGGACTGTATGCGTTGCACACGTTCCTGCTCATCACCCTGACGTCTCTTCCACAGCTCACAGGCTGCCACTATGGTTATAGCCTTTGCTGGTCCTATTCCCTTGAAGCGGCAAAGGTCGTCGACCGACATCCTGGCAAGGCGTGCAATGCTGTCGCCGCACGAGGCAAGAACCCTTTTCATAAGCCCCACCGCCGACTCCTCGACAGTACCCGAGCCTATGAGTATGGCCAGCAGCTCCGACTTGCTGAGCGACGCAATCCCGTGCTTGAATGCCTTCTCGCGCGGACGCTCGTCCTCGGGCCACTCCTTAATGCTTGCCTTTTGATTGTCCTGTGCCATCAGCCTCTGTTGTATATCTTTGTAAGATTCTTCTTTGTCTCGAGCGGCTGTTTGAGAATCATCTTGAACCACAGTGCCTTAAGGAAGCCCGTTCCGTATCCGCTTATCTGCACCGCAGCCGTGGCCACCGACAATGCCGCAACCTTGAGGCTCCTGTTCTTCACAAGCGAATCGAAGAAGATAAGCAGCAGATAGGCCAACGGTAACAGCAGCAGCAAGGGGCAGAAGAGCGATGCGACAAGCAACAGCGCACCGCCTACAAGCATCAACGCGGGAAGCGTGTGCACAGCCTTAAGCGAACCTGGGTGCTTTATCTGCAACCATATACGTGCCTGACCGAAGTTATTGACCTGCTTAAAGAAACGACCCAGGTCGACACGGCGCTTGTGGTAGACAAATACCTCGCGTATGAGGCGTGTCTTAAATCCCGCCTTGCGTATGCGTATGCTCAGGTCAATATCCTCGCCCATCATATCCTCGAACCCTCCTACCGTCTCGTATACCTTTTTCGAAAGGCCCATATTGAATGTACGGGGACAGAATTTCTCTGTAACAACCTTTCCGCCACGTATTCCGCCAGTGGTCCAGAAGCCTGTCATTGAGTGGTTCACAGCCTTTTGTATATCCGAGAACGAAGCATCGGCAGCATCGGGACCGCCGAAGCAGTCGCAATACTCCTTTTCCATAGCCTCTTGCAATCTCTCGAAGTAGAAAGGGGGTAAAATAACATCGGAGTCGAAGAAGAGCTGATAATCGCCTGTTGCACGTTCCATTCCGTAGTTGCGCGTGTCGCTCCTGCCCGAATTGGGCTTATAATAATAGTGGATAGTAAAAGAAGAACGGTAGCGGTCAAGCAAATGATCGCACCGTTCCTTTGAACCATCTTCTATAATAAGTAACTCAAAAGGCTTTACCGTCTGAGCCGCCAGACTCTCGAGAAGTTCCTGAACCTCGCCGGGCCTGTTATATACCGGAACTATTATAGAGTATAACAAAATTTCTGTTTTTTTAGTAAGCGGCAGACTGCCGTCCGCCCATTCAGCCGAATTACGGGGCAGTTGCCAGATATTCTACAATATTACCTACAATTATGCCTTAACACGACCAACGTATGAACCGTCGCGTGTGTCAACCTCTACAAGCTCACCCTCGTTAATAAAGAGAGGAACGCGTATCTCGGCACCTGTCTCAAGAGTAGCGGGCTTTGTTGTATTGGTAGCAGTATCACCCTTCAAACCGGGCTCAGTGTATGTAACTGCAAGAACAACCTTTACGGGCATATCGGCAAAGAGCACAGTCTCGGTAGAAGCATCGGTAACAACCTCAAGGATTGCACCCTCCTTCATATAGTCAACACCGTTAATCTGATAAGAGGGGATAGGAATCTGCTCGTATGTCTCCTGATTCATAAAGATATAGTCGCTGCCCTCCTGATAGAGATACTGGAAAGGACGGCGCTCAACGCGTACATCCTCGAGCTTCTCACCGATGTTGAAACGACGCTCAAGCACATAACCGTTTACAACGTCCTTAAGCTTTGTACGCATAAAGGTGTTGCCTTTACCGGGCTTAACGTGCAAAAAGTCGATGCAGAAATACAACTTGCCATCCATACGGATTGCTGTACCAATTTTAATGTCCTGTGCATTAATCATATTCGTATATTTTAGTAGTTTATAATTTCCTGTTTCACTAAATTCGCCGCGAAGATAGCAAAAAGCAAAAAAATATGCAATTATTAGCGCGAATAATTGAGCCGCACAAAGAAAAACAGTAACTTTGCAGGCCCAAAATTGTACATTTGTCCAAAAGAGCGCATATTTTATTTAAACTAAACGCGCAATACGGAGTCAAAAAAATAATGATTGAATACTGAAATAAAGAAAAAACTATGCAGAAGAGAACAGTTGCGTTGCTTGCATTGTTTATGCCGCTTTTCATACTGGCACAGACAGCAAACGGCATTATCGCCGGCAAGGTTATCGATTCAAAGACAAAAGAGCCGGTGGAGTTTGTAACAGTGGCGCTTATACCACAGGGCAGCACAGCCCCCACTAACGGCTGCAGCACAGCCGAGGACGGTGTATTCGAGATTACACAGATAAAGCCCGGCACATACACCCTAAAAATATCATTCGTAGGATACCACGACGACATTCAGAAGGTGACAGTAGCCAAAGGACAGCGCGTTGATATGGGCACGTTACGCCTCAAGCCCGATAACAAGCTGCTCAAGGAAGTTGTAGTAACCGAGCAGCGCAGCCAGATGAGTTTTGAGATAGACCGCCGCGTCTTTACCATTGACCAAAATATAGCAGCAACAGGTGGTAGCGCATCGGAGGTACTCGAGGATATACCCTCGGTTGAGGTTGACAACGAAGGCAAAGTATCGCTGCGCGGCAGCGAGAGTGTCACAGTGTGGATTAACGGCAAACCCCAGGGACTCACATCGGACAACCAGGGCGACATTCTGCAACAGATGCCCGCCGGCAGCATCGAGAAGATAGAGGTTATCACCAACCCCTCGGCAAAGCACTCGCCCGAGGGAACTGCTGGTATCATAAACATAGTCCTCAAACGCGACCGCAAGGCCGGATACTACGGCAGCGTACAGGCAGGCGCCGACTCACAGGGCGGATACAACGCAGGAGGTAACATCAACTACAGCAGTGGCAAGTTCGATGCATACGCAGGACTTAACTACCGCCATATGAACCACGAGGGCGAGGGAGAATCGTTCACACGGTATTTCTCGCAGAACCGCTACCAAAAGCAGTTCAATACAAGTTCGCGCGAGCCCGATAACTTCTTTGCACGTGCAGGCTTCACCTGGCGTCCCACCGAAAAGGACGAGTTCTACACCAATCTTATGGGTATGAAGACACGCGGCGAGCACAACAACCGCACCACAACACAATCGGGCGACCTCATTACACTGGGAGGAGGAATGTCAGCCCCCACCGACACACGCACAAGAACAACCGAGCAGACAATGCGTCCCTCGATGTTCAACGTAGAGGGCGGCTACCGCCACACCTTTGCAGAGGGCCACTTCCTCGACCTCTCCGTAGGCTACAATATATGGCAGATGGAGAACAGCGCCATCTACCGCCAGCGCACCGAGTGGCACAACAGCGGCGCCACAGCTAACAGCTACCAGTACCAGGCAAACGAGAGCGACAACCGCACCACAAACATCAAGCTCGACTACGAGAACAAAATAAGCGAGAACTCACGCATTGAGGCAGGATATAACGGAACGCTCTCACGCGAGGAGAACCCCACCGTCACATACAACAACGAAGAGCGCACACAGGAGGACAAGAACCTCTTCAACCGCTTCTTCTATAACCAAGATACACACGCCCTGTATACCACATACTCGGGACGAATGGGCAAGCTGGGATACCAGCTCGGTCTGCGCGGAGAATACTGGCGCGTAAAGACCCGCTCGTTCAATTGGGAGCAAGAATACAACCCCGAGACACGCAGCCCCTACACCGACAAAGATTTCTTCAGCCTCTTCCCCAGCGCATTCCTCAGCTACTCGCTCGAGGGAGGACACGAGTTCCAGCTTAATTACACACGCCGTCTGCGCCGTCCCTGGGGTGGCCAGCTGAACAATTTCAGCAACATCAGCGACTCGACGAGTATCTCGTTCGGCAACCCCGACCTCACCCCCGAGTACTCCAACGCATACGAGCTCAACTACATAAAGAACTGGAAGGACCACACACTCTCGGTGTCGGGATATTTCCGCACCACAGAGGACGTCATACAGCGCATCAGCTACAACCGTGGCAACATAATGTACACCACATTCGAGAATGTGGCGAGCGAGAGTTCGGCAGGACTCGAGATTATAGGCAAGAACCGCCTCTTCAAGATACTCGACCTCACAACCACGCTCAACCTCTTCTACTACAAGCTCGACGCCTTCAGCTACATTATCAACAGCCAGCAGATAACAGGCGAGGCCGACGAGAATTTCTCGTGGAACGCCCGTATGACAGCAAGCACAATGCTCCCCTGGGGCATTACCTTCCAGGCAACAGGACGCTACAACGCAAAGCGCATCGTGGCACAGGGATACCGCGAGCCCAACTACTCCATCGACCTTGGACTGCGCAAGAGCTTCAACCAGCACTGGAGCCTCAGCGTCAATGTACGCGACCTTTTGGACAGCAGAGGCTGGCACACCGTCACAAGCGACAAATTCTTCCACCGCGATGCCGAGAACCGTCACGGCGGCCGCCGCTTCGGCTTCACCCTCACATACAGTTTTGGAAATATGAAGGCCAAGCGCCCCACACGCAAGCCCAACCAGCAGCAACAGATGAACGGAATGGACGAAGAGGGTTACGACGAAGGAGGAATGATGTAATACACACTCCGATAAACGTAAAAAATCACCGCAGAGAATTCTCTACGGTGATTTTTTTCATTAAAAAGCTTTTTAAATTCATAAATGTTTGCGACATTTGCAGCCGAGCGAAGATAGGCACCCGCCCGGTAACTACACAACAGCAGCAAACAACCGCCCGTCTGCACCATCTTTGCCACACAATTACAAACACATTTTTTAGACCATACTATGGCAGAACAACAGAAAGAACAGACAATCGACCAAGTAATTGTACGCTTCTCGGGCGACTCGGGCGACGGAATGCAATTGGCAGGAACAATCTTCTCTACCATTTCGGCAACAGCAGGCAACGACATCTGCACATTCCCCGACTATCCTGCCGACATCCGCGCTCCGCAAGGAGTGCTCACCGGCGTTTCGGGCTTCCAAGTACACGTAGGAGCAGACAAAGTCTACACACCAGGCGACAAATGCGACGTGCTCATTGCAATGAACCCCGCCGCACTCAAGACACAGCACAAGTATTGCAAGCCCACCGGAGCAATAATCATAGACAGCGACTCATTCACGGCAAAAGACCTCGAAAAGGCCGAGTTCAAGACCGACGACCCCATCGCCGAGCTTGGAATAACCTGCGAAGTAGTGCCCTGCCCCATCACCTCAATGTGCCAGGAGACACTAAAGGATAGCGGGCTCGACAACAAGAGCATCGTCCGCTGCAAGAATATGCTCGCACTGGGTCTTGTATGCTGGCTCTTTGACCGCGACCTTGCTATGGCCGAGAATATGCTGCGTGCAAAATTCGCTAAGAAGCCCGAAGTGGCCGAGGCAAACATCAAGGTACTGCGCGCAGGATACGATATGGGCCACAATACCCACGCATCGGTATCGCACGTATGCAGTACGCAGGAGACTCCCAAGGCCAAGGGCAAATATATGGATATAAACGGCAACAAGGCAACAGCCTACGGACTCATTGCCGCAGCCGAGAAGGCTGGTATGCGTCTCTTCCTGGGCTCTTACCCCATCACCCCCGCAACCGACATTCTGCACGAGCTTGCCAAGCACAAGTCGATGGGCGTAGTGACAATGCAAGCCGAGGACGAGATTGCAGGCTGTGCATCGGCAGTGGGTGCTGCATACGCAGGTGCGCTGGCCTGTACATCAACATCGGGCCCCGGTATCTGCCTTAAGAGCGAGGCCATCAACCTTGCTGTGATAACCGAGCTTCCCCTTGTGATAATAGACGTACAGCGCGGTGGCCCGTCGACCGGACTCCCTACAAAATCGGAGCAGACCGACCTGCTGCAGGCACTCTACGGACGCAACGGCGAGAGCCCTATTCCCGTAATTGCAGCAACATCGCCCACCAACTGTTTCGAGTCGGCATTCCTTGCTGCAAAGATTGCCGTAGAGCATATGACACCCGTCATTCTGCTCACCGACGCATTCATCGCCAACGGTTCGGCAGCGTGGAAGCTCCCCAACCTCGACGACTACCCCGCCATCACACCCAACTACGTTACAGCAGATATGCAGGAGGGCTGGAGCCCCTACAAGCGCAATCCCGAGACACTGGTGCGCTACTGGGCTGTACCCGGAACACCCGGCTTTATGCACCGCATAGGCGGCCTTGAGAAGAGCAACGCTACAGGCGCCATAAGCAACGACCCCGACAACCACCACCTGATGGTGGAGCAGCGCGCACAGAAAGTGGAGCGCATAGCCGACACGCTGCCCCCGCTCAACGTAGAGGGCGACGAGGACGCCGAGCTCCTCATTGTAGGCTTTGGCGGAACATACGGTCACCTGCACGAGGCAATGCAGCAGATGCAGAGCGAAGGCAAGAAGGTGGCACACGCACACCTCAACATTGTCAACCCGCTGCCCCGCGGCACACAGGAGACACTCGCACGCTACAAGAAAGTTGTTGTTGCCGAGCAGAATATGGGCCAGTTGGCAGGATTCCTGCGTATGAAGACCGGTGCAACGAACATACAGCAATATAACGAAGTAAAAGGACAACCCTTCAGCGTTGCCACATTGGTAGAACAATTCACTAAAATGATGGAGGAATAAGCAATGAGCGAATATAAAGCACAAGACTACAAATTCGGACAACCCCGTTGGTGTCCCGGCTGTGGCGACCACTCGTTCCTGAGCGCCCTGCACAAAGCAATGAGCGAGATAGGCGTTGCACCACACGAAACAGCAGTAATTTCGGGTATCGGCTGCTCCTCGCGCCTGCCCTACTATATGAACACCTACGGCTTCCACACTATACACGGCCGTGCGGCAGCCATTGCCACAGGTGCAAAGGTGGCCAACCCCAACCTCACCGTATGGCAGGTATCGGGCGACGGCGACGGCCTTGCCATCGGCGGCAACCACTTCATACACGCAGTACGCCGCAACATCGACCTCAATATGATACTGCTCAACAACCGCATCTACGGACTCACAAAGGGACAATACTCCCCCACCTCGGTACGCGGCTTTGTGAGCAAATCATCGCCATACGGCACAGTGGAAGACCCCTTCCGTCCCGCAGAGCTCTGCTTCGGTGCACGCGGAAACTTCTTCGCACGCTGCGTGGCCACCGACTTGGGCGCAGCAGTAGAGTGCCTCAAGGCAGCAGCGCAGCACAAGGGAGCATCGGTTACCGAGGTGTTGCAGAACTGCGTCATCTTCAACAACGGTACACACGAGAGCGTATATACCAAAGAGGGACGCGCAAAGAACGCCATCTATCTTGAGCACGGCAAGCCTATGATTTTCGGCGAGAACCGCGAGTATGGCCTTGCACAAGAGGGTTTTGGACTCAAGGTTGTAAAGCTCGGAGAGAACGGCATCACCGAGAAGGACATTCTTGTACACGATGCACACTGTACCGACCCCACCCTGCACCTGAAGCTGGCGCTTATGGAGGGCCCCGACTTTCCCATTGCGCTCGGCATCATACGCGACGTGGAAGCACCCACATACAACGACAGCGTACACGCACAGATTGAGGAGGTAAAAGGCAAGAAGAACTACCACACCTTTGCCGAGCTTCTTGAGACAAACGAGACCTGGGAGATAAAATAGACAAAGGATAATTAACATACAACAAAAAAGGAAGCATTCAGAGTGCTTCCTTTTTTGTTGTACCCGTATAGAATCGGTTCAGCAGAAAAATAGCCGAAGAATAACACTGAGAAGGTGGTTGAAAAAGCTATCCACAGTAAATTTCTACCGAACAACAAGATAACGTCTTATTCATCGGCCCTGAACACCGTTGCAACCTTCACGAGCTCATCCTCATCATCGCCAGCTCCGCGCCAAGGGTCAGGCACTGGCTGCTGCTTGGAGTTTATAAGATATACCATACAAGCAGCTATGACTGCCAGGAGAGCAACAGACATCACCTCGGACACAATTCCCATTTCCTCGACAACATCAACCTCTTCTATACCAAAATACATTGTAAATGCAGCCAACGAGTTATTGAGCACGTGACCTACAATACAGGGCATAAGGCTGCCTGTACGGTAGTAGAGCCAACCGAACACCAGTCCCAGGAAGAACGCGTAGAATACCTGAACGGGATTCAAATGCACAATACCAAATATTGCCGAAGCAACGACTATTCCCACCCAGGGATTACTGAACTTACGCATAAGATAGCCCTGTATTGCACCACGGAAGAGCACCTCCTCCAAAATTGGGCCAAGCACGGCTATTGCTAACACACCGCAAATATTCCTTGCCATCTGCGTCATCTGAACCTCGAGATTGTCGGGCAGTTCAACAACCTTGGCCATATAATTGAATACCGCCATCGAACAGAATATGAACACTACAGAGAGGAGCATCACATTGCCTTGCACCTGCTTAAACGGTTCTTTTCCGAATTTGAAATAGCCGAAATGCACAAGATGCCACAAACACATTGCACTGGAACACAACAGTCCCAAAGAGACAGCCCAAGCAAACATTGTACCATCGGAACCTGTGACTGCTTTTATAAAACCGTCAACAGCATCGGGAGAAAACCCGTTTGTCGACAGATAATACACTCCACATACCGCCATAGCAAGGTATGTAAACAACACCTGATAGATTACATAGTAGATGAGTAACTTTACTATGCGTATTACCGATTCTTTCACTTCTTTACCCATATATTCTTAAATTACCATTATCATTAAAAAGCTATTTCTCGTTCCCTGTTATCGCACGGACATCGAGTTCTATCTGCGCACGCAGTTCGTCGAGCCCCGCAAAGCGCCTCTCGCCACGCAGGCGGCGCAGCACCTCCACTCTCACCCTCTCGCCATAAATATCGCCTTCAAAATCTATTATAAAAACCTCGATTGTACGCTCTTTATTGTCGAGAGTAGGCTTGCAGCCTATATTCATCACTCCACGGTACGACTGCGTGCGTACATCAATCCTGCACTCGTACACACCATCGAGGGGAAGCATCTTGAGCGGCTCGGCAAGCGAGATATTCGCAGTGGGAAAGCCCAGACGCCGTCCAAGAGCCGCGCCTTGCACCACACTGCCTGCAAAGGAGTAGGTGCGACCGAGCAACTGCTCCACACGCTGCATATCGCCCGCGGTGAGCGCCCCGCGTATCTTTGACGAGCTCACAGCATCGCCGTCGGGAGCGTACGGCTGCATCTGCACCACCTCCATCGACAGTTCCTTGCCATATTCCACATACTGCCCAAAGCCCTCGCCCGAGGAAGGCGAACCGAAGCGGTGGTCGTAGCCCACTGCAAGCATTGCCACATTCATCTTTTCCTTGAGCACCTGCTGCATAAACTCACGTGCCGAGAGTGATGCCATCTGCCGGTCGAAAGGCAGCAGCAGACAACGCTCCACCCCCGTCGAGGCGAGCAGCGAGAGCTTCTCGTCGGTATCTGTGAGCAGGAAAGGCGGACACCCCTCGGAGAAGAGCAGGCGCGGGTGACGCGCAAAGGTAACCACCGTCAACGGCAGCCCGCGCTCATCGGCAAGCGCACGCGCCTGGGCAATCATAGCCCTGTGACCACGATGCACCCCGTCGAACGAGCCTATGGTAACAGCCACCGGCCCTCCCCTCAAATTATCCAGACTTGTAAAAACTTCCATTATCCTAACAGCGGAATATTGTCCCACGCAGCATTGCGCTCCACCTTTACAGCATCTATTCCCACACTGCGCGCAGCATCGCAATTCTCCTGCGAATCGTCGAAGAAGATACAATCCTGCGGCTCTGCACCCTCGCAGCGCAGCAGCTCCTGGAAAATTTTGGGCTCGGGCTTGCGCATACGCATTCTGTACGACAGGTAAAGCTCATCGAACAGCTCGTCCATACGGCAACCCGCCGCGTAGTACAGACGGCGCTCAATCTCGCCCCAATGGCCATCGTTGGTATTGCTGAGCAGTACCACGCGCCTGCCCTGTCTGCGCAGTTCCCTTATGCGTTCAATCTTTGCGGGCGCATAGCTTCCGAGCATCATATTCCAGATGTCGGCCACACGCTCGCGCAAATCTTCGGCCGGCAGCAAGCGCACCTGTTCGGGCAGCCAGCCCTCTATATACGAATAGAACTCATCAGCAGAGATTTCGCCGCGGTCGAACTTGAGTATAGTCTCATTTACAAGACAATTCTCCTCGGTAAGCATACGCGCATCGAGCCCCAACGCCACAAGCGCCCCGAACGAGAGGTTGACATTGATGTCCAGCACCACCCCTCCGAGGTCCAAAATTACAATTTTCTTATCGCTATACATAAAATTCAGCTTTTGAGTTGCGAAAATACTCATTTTTTCGGGAATTTACATAACTTTACCGCCTAATAGAATACAATTATATGAATTTACTTACAATTGAGAATGTATCGAAGAGCTTTGCCAAGCACACAGCTCTCGACGACGTGTCACTCACAATACCGCAAGGCTCGATATACGGTCTCCTGGGCCCCAACGGAGCTGGAAAGACCACCCTGCTCAGAATCATAAACCGCATCACCGCTCCCGACAAAGGGCGCGTGCTGTTCGACGGGCACGACATCACCCCCGAAGATGTCTACAGCATAGGCTACCTGCCCGAGGAACGAGGACTATACAAGAAGATGAAAGTGGGCGAACAGGCAATATTCTTTGCCCGCCTGAAAGGAATGTCAAAGAGCGAAGCGACAAGCAAGCTGCGCGAGTGGTTCGACAAGTTCGGCATCAACGAATGGTGGAACAAGGAGGTGGGCGAGCTCTCCAAAGGAATGGCACAGAAGATGCAGTTCATAGTGACAGTGATGCACAACCCGAAGCTGCTCATATTCGACGAGCCATTCTCGGGATTCGACCCCATCAACGCCAACCTACTCAAAAGCGAGATACTGGAGCTGCGCGACAAGGGCGCAACAATAATATTCTCCACACACAATATGTCGTCGGTCGAGGAGATATGCGACCACATCACACTCATCAACAAGTCGCGCAACATTCTCTCGGGCAATGTCGAGGAGATACGCCACAAGCACGGCAGCAACATATTCGAGGCAGTGTACCGCGGCAACGAGGCAGCACTGCTCGCCGCGCTCGACAAACGGTGCGAGATACTCGAGTCGAAGCCCTCGCCCACAGGCATCAACCGCATAAAGCTACACATCGCATCGGACAGCGAGGTGCGCGGAGTGATTGCCACCGCCAACGAGTGCGTGGAGCTGCGTTCATTCAGCGAGATAATCCCCTCGATGAACGACATTTTCATTAGAGCCGTGAACGGCAATCTGTAACCCCCAAAAAACACCCGTACAACAATGAACAAGACAGCAATAATCATAGGACGCGAGTTCAACGAGCGCGTACGCAAGAAATCGTTCATACTAACCACGCTGCTCACCCCCCTGCTGATGATAGCCCTTATGGTGGCACCGGTGCTCATAATGGAGTACTCCGAGGGCAAGGAGAAACGCATAGTGGTAGTTGACGAGAGCGGAATAATTGCCCCCGCCCTGCAAAACGACGGCGAGATGATATTTGAGCCAATGCCCGTAACGGTGGAGGCAGCACGCAGCGCCTTCGACACACACTTTGCCATACTGCACATAGGCAAGGAGATTATGACCAACCCCTCCGACGCACGACTATACACAAACGAGGCTTCATCGATAAACATTGAGACACACATCGCCAACCAGATTGAGAGCATCATAGAGAGTGAAAAACTGAAGGCGTACAACATAGAGAACCTGCCGCAGATACTCTCAAGCATAGAGACCGACGTCACCCTGCAATCGTTCAAGAACCAGGTATCGGAGAGCGACGAGGAGGCCGTATCGTCGTCCTCGGCAGTGGCCACAGTGTTGGCATACGCCCTCAGCTTTATGCTGTATATGTTCCTGCTCATATACGGGGCAATGGTGATGCAGTCGGTGATAGAGGAGAAGAACAACCGCGTGCTCGAAGTGATGGTTTCCTCGGTGCGCCCCTTTGATATGATGATGGGAAAGATACTGGGTGTTGCATCGGTTGCAGTGCTGCAGATTGTAATATGGATTGTACTCGTAGCGGTGGTGGGATATGTGGTTGTAACGACAATGCTGCCCGACGAGCTTGCAGCCGCCGTTGCAATGATAAAACAGGGCGCAGCAATAGAGACAATGCAGGAGAGCACCGACATTGGACTGCTGCAGGCTATAATAACCCTCACCGACATAGGCTATCTTGCACGAATCTTCGCGTCGCTCCTGCTCTTTGTGATGGGCGGATTCCTGATGTACGCCGCAATGTTCGCAGCAGTCGGCTCGGCCGTAGACAGCCCGCAGGACGCCCAGCAACTACAGACACCAATAATGCTGCCCATCATACTGAGCCTCTTTATAATGATGTCCGTCATAAACGACCCCACATCGAGCCTTGCCTATTGGTTCTCGTTCATACCCCTCACCTCGCCCATCGTAATGATGGCACGTATCCCCTATGAGGTTCCATTATGGGAGATAGCCGTGTCGCTCATCATACTTTATGCCACATTTGCCGCAACTGTGTGGGGAGCCGCAAAAATCTACCGCGTGGGCATACTTATGCACGGCAAGAAGCCCTCACTCAAGGAATTGTGGCGCTGGACACGATACAAATACTAACCCGCAGGAAAGGTTTATTTGACATTTTGACAAATTTTATGCCCAAAAAATTTGCATAGTAAATTTTATTGCACTACCTTTGCAGCGTATTTCGAGAGAGATACTCGGGCTTTTAGCTCAGTTGGTTAGAGCAACAGACTCATAATCTGGAGGTCCTAGGTTCAAGCCCTAGATGGCCCACCGAAGAGAACCGCAACAGCGGTTCTCTTTTTTATTAAGTTCATTCTTCTTGCAATGCGCAATCAGAGCAAAACCACTCAGTAGAAAAAAGGGCTCACCTGCAAAAGTTGGGGGGATGATATAAAAATATTATCTTCGCATAGTTAAAACAAAGAACTATGCAGGACGAAAAAATACTACTGGAATTAGCCCGTTTGATATTGCCATCAGGTTTTGTTGAAAATTTCAAGATAATAGGTATCACCAGCAATGAGAGCGATGTCGAGATTTCACTTGATGAGTTTGACAACCTTCCAGATGAACGCCAAGGCCACAAGATTGAATCCAAGGGTTTTCTTGATGCAGTAACAGTGCGAGACTTTC
>JAFZIA010000108.1 GCA_017554605.1 Bacteroidaceae bacterium | reverse complement strand
TCTCGGTTACGTAGCCCGCTACGCGCCCTCGAAAAATAATAAAACATTCCACTTTTGCATTGCGCCAAAATAGGCTGCACTCGCCGAAAAACAGCAAGTAAACTTGCGTTTTGCTCGTTGGCACTATTTTTGACCTATAAAAACCTAACGATATAAATTTAAACAGCTTCTATAAAATATTTTGAGTGATGGATTTTTTGAGGAGAAAAGGTAAGTTTGTATATGTAGTGGCTTTGAGCCTGATAGTTGTTTTGTTGCTGTCGGGGTATGTACCGGGGCTGGAAAATGTGTCGTCGTGGGTTACTCCTCCTGTCGTCCTTTTTCTTGGACTGGCATTTGCCCTGTGCTGTGGCCAGCCTTGTCCTACTTTCAATAAGCGTGCGTCAAAGCTCCTTCTGCAATACTCTGTCGTGGGATTGGGATTCGGTATGAATCTGCAAGCCTCCTTGGCGTCGGGTAAGGAGGGAATGCTCTTTACGGTAATTTCGGTAGTTGCCACAATGGTTATAGGTATGTTCATCGGTACAAGGGTGTTCAGGATTAACCGTGATACGGCATATCTGATAAGCTCGGGTACTGCAATATGCGGGGGTAGTGCAATTGCGGCAGTAGGCCCTGTTATGAAATCCAGGGACAGCGATATGTCTGTCTCGCTGGCAACGATATTCATTCTGAACGCCATTGCTCTTTTCGCCTTTCCATTGTTGGGACGTTGTATGGGGCTCGACGAACAGCAGTTCGGTACTTGGGCTGCAATTGCCATTCACGATACAAGTTCGGTAGTAGGTGCTGGAGTTGCCTATGGCGAGGAGGCGCTCAGGGTGGCCGTTACAATCAAGCTCACGCGTGCATTGTGGATTATCCCATTGGCATTGGTCACCTCCTTTATATACAGGAACAACGGAAAGAAGGTCTCCGTTCCTTATTTTATTCTTTGGTTTATAGTGGCAATGCTTGTCAATACTTACTTGCTCGACACTGTACCGCAGGTGGGTGAGTTTGTATCGGGGTTGGCGCGTAAAGGCCTTGTTGTTACTATGTTCTTTATCGGTGCTTCTCTCTCCCGCGATGTGCTGAAGGCTGTTGGAATAAAGCCCTTGCTGATGGCTGCGTTGCTGTGGGCTGTCATAAGTGTCGGTTCGTTGGTATATATACTGTATTGTGTCTGACGGCTCTTGGGGTTAACCGTGCAGCCCGTGATTAGTGCTTTTCTGCGCTATGTAGGAGCGAAAAAGACAACTTGAAATATAATTTTCAAAAATTATGGAATTTTTATTGCTGTTTGTAATTTTTATGTATATTTGCGACCGTCTATCTGCTCCTGCAATTGCAATATCGTAAATATAAGAGGCAGTTCAAGGGCAGGTGGATACTAACTAACAATTTTATTATAATCTAAAATCTTATTATTATGAAGAAGAGTTTTAAAATGGTAGCTGCTCTGTTATCAGCTTGCATCGTGATGTCATCTTGTATGGGGTCTTTCGGACTTACAAAGAAGGTTTATGACTGGAACGAAACTGTTGGTGACAAGTGGGTTAACGAGATTGTATTCGTTGCATTGAACATTATCCCCATTTACAGCATTACTCTTTTTGTCGATGGTGTTGTTCTTAATTCAGTTGAATTCTGGACAGGTGACAATCCTGTTGCAAAGAGCGGCGATGTAAAGGTTGTTAAGAACTCTAAGGGCGAAGAGGTGACAATCGTTGCCAACGAGAACGGCTACAATGTTTCTAACGGTGAGACAGCAATGAACTTTATCTTCGACGAGGCTGACAACAGTTGGAGCGTAGAGTACAACAATACTGTAAACAAACTCATCTCAATCGACGGCGACAACGCACAGCTTTATATGCTCAACGGCGAGACTATGAATGTTACTCTCGACGAGGCAGGTGTAGCTATGGCACGTCAGATGGTAATGGGCGACTATGCACAGAAATAACAATTAGTCTATTATAACCTAAAAAAGCTCGGCACATCAATGAAGTGCCGAGCTTTTTTGTATATTTGCCTGACGGCAGATATAGTCTTGCACTCGCTGTAAAAAATATCCAAGCAAGCTTGATATTTTTCGCTCGTTTGTGGCTATATTCGCCTAACATCGCAGTCCAGCCAGGAGAACAGCTTCTCCCCTGTCTCTGCGTCATAGGGCACACCGTAGACATTGTCACTGTCCCTGTAGAGATAATGGTAATCTCCAAAACCAGGCATAGCGCCGTAGACATTGCCGTACAAAGGCAGCTCTTCTCCAAAATCCTTGGTTTTGGGATCAATCAGACGTAAATAGGCCTTTCCTTCCTCATTGTACTTCACAACACCGATCTCATCGGCACCGATCTGCACCAGATCTGCCCAGCCATCGTCCGTGGTCAGGGTAGCAACCAGGGTTCCGGCAGGATCCAGCAGATAGATCTGGCTGTAATCCGTGGTATAGATATTACCCGCACTGTCCAGGAACACCTGCGCAATATGGATATTCTCACCGAAATTCAGAGAAATCTCCTGCAGCTTTTTCCCGTCACCGGAATACTGACACAAGGTGCTTCTGCTTTCACCTTCCTGATAATAGT
>JAFZIA010000107.1 GCA_017554605.1 Bacteroidaceae bacterium | reverse complement strand
GCAATTCCGATATCATTACCATAATTTATTGAAGCTTGTAACTCTTAAATCCTAGTTGGGGCTGAAATGGGCGAATGAATTTTATAAACGGTAATAACAAATGATAAACTCATCTTATCAATTATGACTCAAAAACAGCCAGCCTTTGTCTGATTTCAATCCCCAACGCAATGTGCCAAAGCATTGCATATCGTACTCGCTGTTGGGGTTGTTGCTTGTTCGTTCAAGATAGATGATTTTGTAGATGTTATCGTAATATTTGCCCTCTGTCCTTTCGAGGCGAAAATCCCAATGTGGGAGTTCGTAGATTTCGAGGGGTGTTTCCATTAGTTGATATAATAGAGAGTCTTCATAGAGTGTGTAGCATAGTTTTACTTTGTCAGCACTGATTTTCATTGTTAATACTGTTTTTAATCTCATTAGTTCCATCGTTTGGCTTATTGGGGATTGTTGCCCAATATGCTCTCATACCATCGCTGATGGCTTGCTTGTGGTTGTCTGTCAAACCACGCCCTTTGAGGGCTTGACTGATACGCTGTTTGGTATCTGCATTTAGTTCTCTAAATTGTCTTTTCATAAGTAATATTGTTTATATATAAATATTTCACAAACGAGCGAGATATAAAGCTTGCTTTAATATTTCAAAGCGAGTGCAGTAAATATTCATCGTTTACGATAAATAGTAGCATAAGTAGAAAAAGAGTAAATAGTAAGTAACTTTTCTTGAAAAATATTTTTGCACCAAAATGGGAAACTGTTTTTACCTATACTACTAAAATGATATTTGATAAGCGAAAGAGGTTACATACATAAAACGCCCCACGAGGGGGCTAACGGCAGTTTTAAGGGTGTTGCGTAATTGTAAATTCATTTCGTGCAAGCTTGGCTGCGCTCATTGCGTGTGAATGCAAGCATTTACCCATTCGCTTGCACAAACTTTCTCTCGCACTGTTTCCTTAAAACAGCCTACCCGCAGCCAAAATTTCTTTTCGGCGTGCAATTGGTCTGAAAATTACCTGCTTAAACAGATAAAATTATATGGTGCTCCATTAATATAAGCAAATTATCCACACCTTTTTTCTGCTGAGCCAAATTTACTTATGAATTCACAATGTTGGAAAAATGCCATTATAAAAGTTGTGTAGTTGTATTACTTTATATACTTTTGTACTATGAAAAAGATATTCTACTTGTTTGTGCTGCTTCTGTTTGCGGCGTGTGGAGGTGTAGGGGAAGGAAAGTCTCCCGGGTTGGTTGCCGTGGAGCTTTTCTCGGCTATTACTTCGGGCGATAATGAGTTTGTAAAGGATAATATATATATATCGGATACAATCCAGCGTGAGGTGTTCAACAGTGCCATTGACATAGCAGTAAAGTCGGAGCAGTATAAACGCAATACAAAGGATTTTACGCCCTCGTACGAGGTCGCAAAGGAGGTTGTCGATGGCGACAATGCCGAGGTTATCCTGACGGGTATAGGGCCTTTGGGAAATAGGGTGCGCATCACTGTGAAGCTCTTGCGTATTGATGGCCGATGGAAGGTTGATGGTGACCACGGTGTGTGGCATTGATTGCTCCGCTCCTGCTCGGACCTCTTGTTGAAGGTTTGGCAGGGGAGTGACGGCAAGCTTGGGCCAATATCTATATTGCTATAAAAAATATGCAGACTGGTGTTGTCTGCATATTTTTTTTGTGTCATACTGCCTGCTGCTTCTTCTCGGCTTTTATGGCGTTGAGCGCTTCGAGGGCTGCCTGTTGCTGGCTTTCGCGCTTGGAGAATCCTTCGCCCTTGCCGTATAATACTCCGTCTATCGTCACTTCGCTCCTGAAGTGGCTGCCTTCGGTGCGGTTCTCCTCGCTGACGAGGTTGAACTCCACCGTGCGGTGCTCCTTCTGCGACCACTCTATCAGGCGGCTCTTGTAGTTGTTGTCGGCCTTTATAATGTTGTCTATGTCGGGCACTTTGGGGAAGACTCTCTCCAGGAGGAACTGGCGGCAGTGCGAGTAGCCCCTGTCGGTGTATATTGCGCCAATGAGTGCCTCGAATGTGTTCCCGTATATGTGGCTGTTGTGCTGAGTGCCTATGGCCGACGGCGGGACGAGCTTGTCGATGCCAATGTTTACGGCTATGTTGTTGAGGCTCTCGCGGCACACGAGGCGGCTGCGCGACTTTGAGAGGAATCCTTCGCGTTCATTGTGGAAACGGCTGTACAGGTAGTCGGCGGTGACTGAGCTCAGTACCGCGTCGCCCAGGAACTCGAGCCTCTCGTTGCAGCTCAGTTTCTTTTTGCTTCCTGCCGTCTGCGAGCTGTGTGTGAATGCTGTGCGGTAGGGGGCAAGAGAGCGGGGTATGAATCCCAAAAGGTTATACAGCATAGAGTAAGACTCTCTGTCCTTGTAGAACAGTAGCCTTACTCTATCTATCAGTTTCTTTACTTTTTTCTTAGTCTTCAATCTTTTTGAACATTATGCACGTGTTGTGTCCGCCAAAGCCGAATGTGTTGGACAATGCCACTCTGACGTCCCTCTTTTGTGCTTTGTTGAAGGTGAAATTGAGTTTGTAGTCAATATCTGGGTCTTCGTCGCCTTCGGTGAAGTTTATTGTCGGAGGTACTGTGCTGTGTTCTATTGAAAGGACTGTTATTACAGCTTCCAGCGCTCCGGCTGCTCCAAGCAGGTGTCCTGTCATTGACTTTGTCGAGCTTATGTTCAGCTTGTAGGCGTGCTCGCCGAAGAGTCTCTTTATTGCCTTTGTCTCGGCAATGTCGCCTGCGTAGGTCGATGTTCCGTGTACGTTGATGTAGTCTACATCCTCGGGGGTGAGTCCCGACTCCTCTATTGCATTCTGCATCACGCGCATAGCTCCCTCTCCTTCGGGGTGGGGCGATGTCATATGGTGTGCGTCGGCTGTCAGTCCTGCACCGGCTATCTCGGCGTAGATTTTTGCGCCGCGTGCCACTGCGTGCTCATATTCCTCGAGTATGAGGCAGGCTGCTCCCTCGCCAATGACAAAGCCGTCGCGGCTCTTGCTGAAGGGGCGCGATGCTGTCTCGGGGCTGTCGTTGCGTGTCGAGAGTGCGTGCATCGCATTGAAGCCGCCTACACACGACGAGCATACTGCAGCCTCTGAACCTCCTGCAATCATAATGTCGGCTCTGTTGAGGCGTATCTGGTCGTATGCGTCGATAATCGCATTCGACGATGAGGCACAGGCCGATGTTGTGACGTAGTTGGGGCCCTTGAGTCCATAACGTATGGAAATCTCACCTGTTGTCATATCCGAAATCATCTTTGTGATGAGGAACGGAGAGAAACGGGGGCCTTTCTCGAAGTTGCGGAAATATGTGCCAAGCTCCTCTTCGAGTGAGCGTATGCCGCCTATTCCCTCGCCGAATACTACACCTATGCGGTTGCAGTCCTCCTTTTCAAAGTCGAGCTTGCTGTCGTTAATGGCCTGTATGGCCGAGTCTATTCCGTAGTGTGTGTCCGAGTCGAATTTGCGTGCATCGCGGCCCATATTCACCTTGGAGTCGAAGTTCTTTACCTCGCAAGCAAATTTGGTCTTGAAAAGGGTTGTGTCAAAATAAGTAATAGGTCCTGCTCCACTTATTCCGTTGGCAGCGTTGTTCCAAATTGTTTGGATATCGTTGCCTATCGGACATATAGCACCAAGACCTGTTACAACTACTCTTCTGGATTTCATCAAGTTAGAATAGTTAGATTTGTTATATGAGAGAGCTGATTACTTCTCAGCTACAGCTTTCTCTACGAACTTAATGGCATCGCCTACTGTTGCGATGTTCTCTGCCTGATCCTCGGGGATTGAGATACCGAACTCGTCCTCGATCTCCATTATAAGCTCTACTCTATCAAGTGAGTCTGCGCTAAGGTCGTTTGTGAAACTTGCCTCGGGAGTAACCTGTGACTCCATAACTGCGAACTTCTCAACGATAATCTGCTTTACTCTTGCTTCAATTTCTGACATAGTTGTATAGTTTAAGAATTATAAATTGTTTTCTGCGGCAAAAATATTATAAAAATTAGAAACTGCAAAGAATTTAGGCGAAAAATACGTTTTTTCTTTGCACATTTTGTTTGATTTGTGCAAAAACGGGTTCTTGTGTACTGCTTTTACCGTTTTTTAATCTCTATTGTGTATGCTTTGGGCTCGCGCCTAAGGTTGTAGTTGTTGCGCAGCTCCTCGAATCGGTCGGGCGATGACTTGAGCAGGGTTGTGTCGTCCAGCGGGTTGTAGATGTAGAGGAGGGCGTCGGGCAGGGTGGCGGCGCTCATTTTGGGCTGTGCCGGTGCGGGCAGGCTCATTGCGGGGAGCGGTTCAGTGTACCGGCTGAATTGTGCGAATGCCTCTACCATCATACGGCTGGCGTTTATCTTGCCTTCGGCCGAGTAGCCTGCTATATGCGGGGTGGCAATGAATGCTTTTTCCAGTAGTCCGTGGTTGAGCTGTGGCTCGTTCTCCCAAACGTCGAGTGCTACTGCTGCTATGCGCTTGTTGTCTATCGCATTCAGCAGGGCGCTGTTGTCTACGACAGGGCCGCGCGAGGCGTTTATCAGCAGGCGGCACCGCTGCAGGCTGTCGAGGAATGCGGCATCGGCAAGGTGGTAGCTCGGGTGGATGCCGCTCTTGCTGAGTGTGGTGTGGAAGGTTATTATGTCGCACTCCTGCGCAATGAGGCTCAGGGGCACAAAGTCCCCCTCGCCACGCTCAGCGCGCGGAGGGTCGTTGAGCAGCACGGTGAGTCCGGCCTCGCGTGCCCATCGTTCGACGCGTGAGCCAATCTGTCCCACTCCCACAATTCCCAGTGTGAGTCCCTGTAGCTTGTCTATGCTGTTGCTCCTTGCCCAGCAGTATATGCACGACTGTACATACTGGAGCACGGCGTCGGCGTTGCAGCCGGGGGCGTTTGTCCACACAATGCCTCTCTGGCGGCAGTACTCCTTGTCGATATGGTCGTGGCCTATGGTTGCCGTGCCTATGAAGCGTACAGGGGTGTTGTCCAGGAGGGCGGCGTTGCAGTGTGTGCGTGTGCGCACAAAGAGTGCGTCGGCCACGGCAAGGTCGCTGTTGTCTATGGCCTGTCCGGGCATTGCAGTCACGCTGTGTCCCATCTGCTCAAGGGCGTCGCGCAGATAAGGTATCTTTTCGTCTATTACAATTCTCATTGTGTGGCGGGTTTTCATTAAAAACGATGTAAATATAGTCACTTTTTATGTAATCCTTTGCCAATATCGCAAAGTTTAGTTAGTTTTGCGGAAAATATGTATTAATACCTAATTATATTAATAGACAGATGAAGAAATTTACAGAAATAAGCTGGCCTATCTTCAACGAAGCGATAGCCGATTACCATAAGACCGACAATGTGGATACTCCCATCAACAATCCTTATCCGGTAAAGAGTATCGAGTATTATCTCTATCTCAAATGCTGGATTGATACTGTACAGTGGCATTTCGAGGATATTATCCGCGACCCGCAGATTGACCCTGTTGAGGCTCTTGTCCTCAAGCGCCGCATCGACAAGTCGAACCAGGACCGTACCGACCTTGTCGAGCTCATTGACAGCTATTTCCTCGACCTCTACAAGGGGGTTGCTCCTCTTGAGGGTGCTACAATAAACACCGAGAGCCCCGCTTGGGCTGTCGACCGTTATTCTATCCTCTCGCTCAAGATATATCATATGAAAGAGGAGGTGGAGCGCACCGACGTGAGCGAGGAGCACCGTGCAAAGTGCCAGCAGAAGCTCGACATTCTAAATGAGCAGTATAAGGATATGACAACCTCTATCGGCCAGTTGCTCGACGATATTGCTGCCGGACGCAAATATATGAAGGTGTACCGACAGATGAAAATGTACAACGACCCCTCGTTGAACCCTGTATTGTATGGCGGTGGAAAAAAATGACAGCAGCAGGCCGACGGTCCTTGTAACGCGTTTCTCGGCTGTGGGAGACGTGGCAATGACTGTTCCTGTGCTCTATTCTGTTGCAAGGTGCTACCCGCAGTACCGCTTTGTGTTTGTGAGCCGTGTGCGCTTCGGGCAACTGTTGGTAGACAGGCCCGAGAACCTGTTGTTCAAGGGCGTCAACCCCGACGACTATAAAGGGGTGGTGGGCCTGCGCAGGCTCTACTGTGAGCTTCGCGAGGAGTACAGCCCGCAGCTCTTTGCCGACCTCCACGATGTGCTGCGCACCAAGATTCTGCGTGTCTTCTTTGCGCTCGACGGGCTACGTGCCGAGCGTATAATGAAAGGACGCGTGCAAAAGTGGCGTCTGACAAAAGGGAAAAGCAAGGAACAGCTCGATACTACGTTCAGCCGCTACGTCGATGTGTTCGTGCGTCTGGGACTTCCCTTTATCCCCGATTTTACTTCGCTCTTCAGCGGCAAGGCTTCCATTGACGATTTTTCGTCGGTGCTTCCGGAGAAGGGTTCCGACAGATGGGTGGGAATTGCTCCTTTTGCCCGTCACAGGGGCAAGATATACCCCATTGAGCTTATGCGCAAGGTGGTGGAGAAGCTCTCGCAACAGGGTATCAAGGTGATATGCTTCGGAAACGGCGAGCAGGAGGCACAGGTTGTCGACGGCTGGTGCCGCGACTTCAGGAATGTGGTTTCCTTCATCGGCAAGAGCAATTTTGCAGGTGAACTCCGTCTGATAAGCAACCTCGACCTGATGCTCTCGATGGACTCGGCAAATATGCACGTGGCGTCGCTTGTGAATACCCCTGTGCTCTCGGTGTGGGGTGCGACATCGCCGCTCGCGGGCTTCCTTGGTTGGGGACAGAAAGAGCAGGACTGCATACAATTGCCGCTCGATTGCCGGCCCTGTTCCATTTTTGGCGACAAGCCTTGCAAATTCGGTGATTACCGCTGTATGGATATACAGCCGCAGCATATTGTCGACAGGATAATGGCCCGGCTGGATAGCTGAGAATATCAGTAAACTTCTGAGGTGGAACGTGCTGAACGGCTTTTTCCACCTTATTTTATCTGCGTAACCGAAGGAGGAGCAGATGTTCTTGAATATAACAAACAACGAAATAACAGCTTCTTATAATAAGGACAGATGGAAAATAGAACAATTGAACCCAAACGCGACCCTATGGGACGTGCCATTGCCGATTATCATTCTACGGGTAAGGCGGCCAAACTGCGTGTGCTCTCTTCGATGTTCTACGAAGACGAGATACCCGTTTCAACGCTCTTCCGCACTTTCGGGGAGATGCCTCCGCTTGAGCAGCAGATGATTGCCCTTTCCCGCGGACGTGTGCTCGACGTCGGTGCTGGCTCGGGCTGCCACTCGCTGGTGCTTATGGAGCGCGGACTGAGCGTGAAGGCAATAGACATTTCGGAGCTGTCGGTGCAGGTGATGCGTGAGCGTGGCGTAGATGCCGGGCTTGTCAATTTCTTTGACGAGACTTTTGTTGAGAAATTCGATACAATTCTTATGGCAATGAACGGAATAGGAATTGTGGGTAAGGTTGAGCGTCTGCCGGAATTCTTCCGCAGCGCAAAGCGCCTGCTCGCTCCCGACGGGCAGTTGCTGCTCGACTCCTCGGACTTGCGCTATCTCTTCGAGGAGGAGGACGGCTCGTTTACCGTAGACCTTGCAGCGGGATATTATGGCGAGGTGGATTTTGAGATGCGTTACAAGGGTGTGAAAGGCGCTTCGTTCGATTGGCTGTATATCGATTTTGAGACACTCTCGCTCTATGCCAACGAGGCGGGCTTCGAGTGTGAGCGTTGTGCCGACGGCGAACATTATGACTATGTGGCGCGTCTTACGGTGAGGAAATAAATGTATATAATTGAATGTGCAAAACAAAGCGCCCTTTAGAAGGGGCGCTTGCTTTTTGTATCAACCATTTATCTTCTTTTCCAGAATACAGGGGTGAAGAGCAGCAGCACGGCAAAGAATTCCAGACGTCCTACAAGCATCTGGAAGCAGTAGAACCATTTGAGTGGGGTGGGGAGCGTAACCATCGCATTTGCCGACGAGTAGTTGCCAAGGCCAGGACCCACGTTGCTCACACTCGACAGCGACAGACCGTAGGCATCGACAAGGTTGAGCCCGAAGCACATATTTACAAAAATTCCCACGATAACCATTCCCACATAGAGTAGTGTGAATGCCATTATGGCCGACTGAATCTGTTCGCTGATGATGCTGCGGCCCATTCGCACGGGGATAACGGCGTTGGGGTGAATGATGCGCTTGAACTCATTCTGCATTACGCGTCCCAGTATGGCAACGCGGATACTCTTCATTGCTCCCGTAGTTGAGCCCGAGCAGGCACCCACGAACATTGCGGCACTGAGCAGAAGCCACAGTACGGGAGTCCACTGTGAGTAGTTGACGGTTGAGAAGCCTGTCGTTGTTATTACCGATACAACCTGGAAGAGTGCGGTGCGCACTGTGCCCTCGGCGCTCATATTCTCGGTTATATATAGTCCAATGCCTATCACTACGGTGAAGATGGCAACCATTTTCAGGTAGGACTTGAATTCCTGGTCGCGGAAAAGGTCGCCCGGCCGCAGCTTGAATATCGCAAGGTAGAGCAACGAGAAACTTGTTCCGCCCATCAGCATAAAGGCTATTATTATATACTCTATGAGGGGTGAGTTGAATGCGGCAATTCCTCCTGCCTTAGTGGATATTCCTCCTGTCGACATTGTTGACATTGCGTGGCACAAGGCGTCGAAATATCCCATTCCCGCCAGTTTCAGGCAGATGGTCTCTATGATTGTGAGGCATACATATATGGTCATAATCCAGCGTGCGGTGACCGATATTCGCGGGTGCAGCTTGGCACGCGCAATGCCTATTGTCTCGGCTGCAAACAGGTGAAGGTCGCCGAGTCCGAAGATGGGGAGCACTGCTACCGTAAAGAATACGATTCCCAGTCCTCCTATCCACTGTGTCATAATACGCCAAAAGACAAGGCTGCGCGGTAATGCGTCGAGGTCGCTCACCACCGATGCTCCCGTGGTGGTGAATCCTGCCATAGTCTCGAAGAAGGCATCTGTTATTGACGGGATATAACCGCTTATATAATAAGGCATTGCGCCGAACAGTGAATACACAATCCAACAGAGTGTGACTACTATGTATCCGTCCTTGCGCGATATGTTGCGTTCCTTGTTGTAGCCTATGTATGTGAGCAGGAGTCCTGTTCCCACAAGTGCGGCTATCGTGTACAGATAGGCGGGCATCATATTCTCGCCGTAATATACGGATATTCCTATGCACAGTGCAAGGAACACCGCCTCCAACTGCAACAGCAGTCCTATTATGCGCAGAATGACTTTAGGGTGGAACATCAGTTGAAGTATTTTTCGAGTTTCTTAAGTACGTGCTCAAGGCAGAATATTATCACGTGGTCGTCGGCCTGTATCATTGTGTTGCCGCTCACGCGCAGTCCCTCGCCGTTGCGCACCAGGCCTCCGATGTTGGCGCCCCGGGGCAGTCCCAGGTCCTTTACGGGCTTGCGGGTTATTGCCGCTCCCTCGCGCACGGGGAACTCGGCAACGACTGCTTCGATGAATGTGAGGCATTTCACACTCGATACGTCGGTCTTGAGCATCATCTGGAATATGTTGCTTGCTGCCAGCTTCTTCTTGTTTATGACAGAGCCTATGTCCATACTCTCGGCCATTGAGATATAGTCGATGTTCTCTATCTCGGCTACGGTACGGTGTACACCAGCGCGTTTGGCCGAGAGGCAGGCGAGGATATTTGTCTCGGAGCTGTCGCCCAGGGCTATGAATGCGTCGGTCTCGTGTATTCCCTCGCTTGCAAGCAGCTCGGGGTCGCGTGCGTCTCCGTTTATTATCATTATGCTGTCGTCGACGAGCTCAACCAGACGGCGGCATCTTTTCATATCGCTCTCGATAATCTTTACGCTCACTTTCTTGGATATGAGGTTGGCTGTGCGCACTGCGATGCGTCCGCCGCCCATCATTATGATGCTCTGTACCTCTGTGTACTTTTCTTTTCCGCAGATGCTGCGAATGTAGGGAATCTGGTCCTTTGTGGTCATAAAGCAGACGAGGTCGTCGGCTTCTATCACGTCGTTTCCGCGCGGTATTATCGTTGTGTCGCCACGCTGTATCGCCACTATGTGATAGGGAATGTCGCGTGCGAGCTCCTTGAACGGTATGTTCAGTATGCCCGAATTTTCCCTTACCTTTACACCTATCATCACAAGGGCGCCGTCGCCGAACTCCAGCATCTGGCGCATCCAACTGTACTTTATGCCTGTTGCAATCTCTTCGGCTGCGAGCTGTTCGGGGTATATGAGCGAGTTTACTCCGAGCGACTCAAAGTAGGCTTTGTTCTTTGGCTGGAGGTACTCGTAGTTGTCTATTCGGGCTATTGTCTTTTTTGCTCCCAGATAGTGTGCCAGGATACAGGCTGTTATATTGGAACTCTCGTCGGGGGTAACGGCCACGAACAGGTCGGCGCTGTCTACGCCCGCTGCCTCAAGGTCGCTTATGCGTGTGGGCAGTCCCACCATTGCCTTGAGGTCGAACATCGATTCCATTTTTCCCAGGCGCTCTTCGTGCTCGTCCATAAGTACCACATTCTCGTTCTCCTCGGAGAGCATCTTGGCAAGGTGTGTGCCCACTGCGCCGGCACCGGCAATTACTATCTTCATAGGTGTGTATGGTTGTTTGTTGTCAGCACTTGCCCTGTATGTCCCGAATGGCTTCGTAAACAGCGTTGCTGTCCATTCCGCACATTTCGTAGAGCTCGCTCACTGTGCCGTGCTCAATGAACTTGTCGGGTATGCCTATTGTCCTTATTGTTGGCGTATATCGGTTGGCTGCCATAAATTCCATTATGGCCGACCCCATTCCTCCTGCTGTCACTCCGTCCTCTACGGTTATTATCTTGCCGAACTTCTGGCCGATGGAGTGTAGCATATTGCTGTCGAGCGGCTTGAGGAAACGTAGGTCGTAGTGTGCTACGCTTATGCCGTCCGCTGCTGCTTTCCCAACCGCTTTTTCCAGGGTCTTTCCAATGGGGCCCAGCGTGATGAGGGCAACGTCTGTTCCCTCCTTTAAGCAGCGTCCTGTGCCCACCTCGACTGCTTCGAGCGGGCAGCGCCAGTCCTTGAGCTTGCCCTTGCCGCGCGGGTAACGTATAACGAATGTGCCTTTGTCGGGCAACTGTGCTGTGTACATAAGGCGACGGAGCTCGCACTCGTCGTAGGGCGAGGCTATGGTGATGTTGGGGATAGGGCGCAGGAAGGCAAGGTCGAATGCGCCGTGGTGGGTAGGTCCGTCCTCTCCCACTATTCCTGCGCGGTCGAGGCACAGTACCATATTTATGCGTTGCAGGGCTGCGTCGTGAATGAGGTTGTCGTATGCACGTTGCATAAACGATGAGTATATGTTGCAGAAGGGTGTGCGGCCGCCTTTGGCGAGTCCTGCCGAGAATGTTACGGCGTGCCCCTCGGCTATGCCTACGTCAAAGAAACGCTCGGGCATCTCCTTGCCCAGGATATTCATCGAGCAGCCTGTGGGCATTGCGGGGGTTACTCCGTCTATATTGGGGTTGGTGCGTGCAAGTTCAAGGAGTGTCTCGCCGAAGACGTCCTGGAAGCGGGGGATACCGTCGTCCGAAACTATGCGCTCGCCTGTCTCGGGGTCGAAGATTCCCGGCTGGTGCCACACTGTGGCGTTCTTCTCGGCGGGTTCGTAGCCGCGTCCCTTTACGGTGTGAATGTGCAGCATCTTGGGCCCTTTCATATCCTTTATGAGCCTGAGCACTCTCACAAGCTCCAGCACGTCGTGTCCGTCAATGGGGCCGAAATAGCGTGTGCACATTCCCTCGAAGATGTTCTTCTGGCGGTAGAGCATTGCCTTGAGCCCGTTGTTGAATCGGGTGAGGCTGTTGGCCCTCTCCCTGTTCAGGAGGCCTATCTTTGTGAGTCCGCGGGCAATAGTGTGCCTGATCTTGTTGTACAGGCGCGACGAGTGCATCGAAATGAGCAGTTGGCTCATTCCTCCCACGCTCTTGTCGATAGACATATTGTTGTCGTTGAGTATGATGAGCAGGTTGTTGGGCGTAGAGGATACGTTGTTGAGTCCCTCGAATGCAAGTCCGCCGCTCATTGAGCCGTCACCGATTACTGCCACCACCTGCTCCTTGCTTCCGTGTGTCTCGGCTGCAACGGCCAGTCCCAGCGCTGCCGAGATTGAGTTCGAGGCGTGTCCGGCTGCAAATGCGTCATACTCGCTCTCGTCGGGCGAGGGGAAAGGCTTGATGCCGCCCAGCTTGCGGTTTGTGTGGAAACGTTCGCGGCGTCCGGTGAGTATCTTGTGTCCGTATGCCTGGTGGCCTACGTCCCATACAATCTTGTCGTTGGGGGTGTCGAATACATAGTGCAGGGCCACGGTCAGCTCCACGCTGCACAGGCTCGATGCAAAATGCCCCGGGTTCTTAGATAGTGATTCTATTATGAATTCCCTGAGCTCCTTGCACACTTGTGGGAGTTGCTGCTCTTTGAACTTGCGCAAATCGGACGGGAATTGTATTTTGTTCAATAGTTGTTCCATATTGTCTGTTACAGTATCTGCTCAGAAGTTGTTAGGGTGCAATTCGTTGTGTTGGAAACTGAAACGTATAAAACTTCTGAATATACTAAAAAAATATCTTAATTTTTGCGAAGATACAATAATAAATTGAACAGTATGCTTATTTTTGCAAACAAATTCTTTTTTGTCGGAAAATAGTTATGCGCTTTACCACCCGGGTGCAGTTGCCCACTGATACGATACACATTACTCACTCAACGCAAATAATGCTGTTGGGTTCGTGCTTTGTGCAGAATATCGGCGAGCGTATGCAGGGGTGCAAGCTCAGTGTCGACGTCAATCCCTTTGGTGTGCTCTACAACCCTTTTTCCATTGCTGCGGCGTTGAGGAGGATTGTGTCAGGTGAGCCTTACGGCAGCTCTTCGCCCGAGTTCTTCGAGTACAACGGCTGCTGGCACAGTATGATGCACCACAGTGCTTTTTCGCGCGGCAGCAGGGAGGAGGCGGTTGAGGCTGCAAACGGCCGTCTGCTGGCGGCGCACAGGCGCTTCGGGGAGCTCGATGTGCTTATGCTCACGTTCGGTACAGCGTATGTCTATCGCTCGGCTGCCGACGGCTCGGTGGTGGGAAATTGCCACAAGCTTCCGCAGAAGATGTTTGTGCGTGAACTGCTTACGGTAGATGCCATTGTGGGCGAGATGAGCACTGTCATTGGGCAGATGCTTGCCGCGCGCCCCACGTTGAAAATTCTTCTTACCGTGAGCCCCATTCGCCACTTGCGCGACGGTGCGCACGACAACCAGATAAGCAAGGCCACGCTGCTGCTTGCCGTTGAGGAGCTGCGCAGGCGTTTCCCCGGCAATACTTTCTATTTCCCGTCGTACGAGATTGTGCTCGACGAACTGCGCGACTACCGCTTTTTTGCCGATGATATGGTGCACCCCTCGACGGTGGCGGTGGAGTATCTGTGGGAGTGCTTCGCAGAGTGTTATTTCGATACAGGGACCAAGAGGCTCAACGATGCGGTGGACGGCATTATGCGTGCGCTTGCCCATCGTCCTGCCGATGCGGCCTCGGAGCGCCACAAGGCCTTTCTGCAAAAGACGGTCGAAAAGATGGTGGCGCTGAAAAAGGAAAATCCCGTTCTTGACTTTGAAAAGGAGATACAGCAATGCAATATACTATTGGAGAAATAGCCGATATACTAAAGGCACCCCTGCAGGGCAGCAAGCCCGCGAGCCGTGTGACGCGTCTGCTCACCGACAGCCGTTCGCTGAGCTTCCCCGAGGAGACGCTTTTCTTTGCCATTGTGACAAAGATGGGCGACGGTCACCGTTACATAGGCAACCTCTACAGCCGTGGAGTGCGTAATTTTGTGGTGAGCGACGTTGCCTGCTGCGGCGATATGCCCGACGCCAATTTTGTGGTGGTGCCCGACACGGTCGTGGCGCTTCAGAGCCTTGCTGCGCGTCACAGAATGAGGTTCGATATTCCCATTGTGGGCGTGACGGGTAGCGACGGAAAGACAATAGTAAAAGAGTGGCTCTACCATCTTACTGCGGGCAAATACAACGTGACCCGCTCGCCCCGGAGCTACAACTCGCAGATTGGTGTGCCGCTATCGGTGTGGATGCTCAACGAGGAGAGTACGCTGGGAATATTCGAGGCGGGAATTTCGTTGCCTCACGAGATGGAGCGCCTGCAGGCGATAATCCGTCCTACGATAGGCATTCTCACGAACATAAGCGGGGCGCATCAGGAGAATTTTACTACTATGCAGGAGAAGTGCAACGATAAGCTGTTGCTCTTCAAGAACTGCGACATAATAATTTACAACGGCGACAATCCAATGCTCGCCAACTGCGTGAACAATGCAATGTTCGGCACGCGCGAGATTGCCTGGTCGCGCATCGACCCCGAACGTCCGCTTTTCATACGCTCGATAGAAAAGGACGATGAGGGAACGACGGTGAACTACCGCTACCTCTCGTTCGACAACAGCTACAGGATACCTTTCCTCGACGATGCCTCGATTGAGGACTCTATAAATTGCCTTGCGGCGGCTCTCTATCTTATGGTACCGCCCGAGGTGATAGCCGAGAGAATGTCGCAGCTCGAGCGTGTGGCGATGCGCCTCGAGGTGAAGAGCGGACGCAACAACTGTATGATAATAAACGACAGCTATAATTCGGACACAGCCTCACTCGACATTGCCCTCGATTTTATGGAGCGCCGCGGCCGTACGCTGCCGCAGCACAAGCGCACGCTCATCCTGGGCGACATAAAGCAGACGGGGCAGTCGTTGCGCTCGCTCTATCGCATTGTGGCACAGTACATCGGCCGGCGTAGCGTCGACCGTCTCATAGGTATAGGAGGGGATATATGCAGTGAGTGCGACCGCTTCTACAAACTGGGCATCGAGTGCCGTTTCTTCCCCGATACGGCTGCGTTTATGCGTTCATCGGTAATCCCCTCGATGAGCAACGAGGTGGTGCTCATAAAGGGCTCGCGCTCCTTGCATTTTGAGGAGATAGCCGAGGCACTCGAAGAGAAGGTGCATCAGACAGTGCTCGAGGTGAACCTCACCGCCCTGCGCGAGAATCTCAACCGTTACCGCAGCCGTCTGTCAAAAGATACGAAGGTGGTGTGTATGGTCAAGGCTTCGGCCTACGGAGCTGGCGCACAGGAGGTTGCGCGTACGCTTCAGGAGAGCAACGTCGATTATCTTGCGGTGGCGGTGGCCGACGAGGGGGCCGAGCTGCGCAGCAAGGGAATAACAACAGGTATAATAGTGATGAACCCCGAGCCGAGCTCTTTCCGCACGCTTTTCTCGAATAAACTGGAGCCCGAGGTCTACAGCTTCAATATGTTGCATCAACTGATGCAGGCTGCCGTGCGCGAGGGAATAACCGACTATCCGGTGCACATAAAGATTGACACGGGTATGCACCGCCTGGGCTTCTTGCCCGGCGAAATGCCGCAACTGATAGAGGAACTCAAGCAGCAGGACGCTCTCACGCCTCGCTCGGTATTCTCGCACTTCGCGGGCAGTGACAGCAATGTGTTCGACTCTTTCTCGCGGGTGCAGATTGAGCGCTTCGAACAGGCTTCGGCGCAATTGCAGAATGCTTTTCCTCACCGCATACTGCGTCATATATGCAACAGCGCGGGAGCAGAACGCTTCCTCGACGTGCAGTATGATATGGTGCGTCTGGGTATCGGTCTTTACGGAGTATCGCCCATAGCGCCCGACGCTACTCTTCACCCGATATCTACGCTCAAGACTATAATCCTGCAGATACACGACGTGCCTGCCGACGAGACAGTGGGCTACAGCCGTAGGGGAGTGCTTGTGCGCCCCTCACGCATCGCCGCCCTGCCGATTGGGTATGCCGACGGGCTTAACCGCAAGTTCGGTAACGGCAACGGATATTGCATTGTGGGTGGGAAAAAAGCGCCTTACGTGGGTAATATATGTATGGACGTGTGTATGATTGATGTGACGGATATTGACTGCAAGGAGGGTGACGAGGTGGAGATTTTTGGTGATAATCTGCACGTTACGGAACTTGCCGGGTGGATAGATACCATTCCGTACGAGATTCTTACTTCTGTTTCGACAAGAATAAAAAGAGTATATTTCAGTGATTGATAAAAAGGGCTTAGTAGAAAAAAGGTGTGGGAAATTCACATTGAATGACTAATATTTTTCATCTATTGCAACAGGTAAATCTTAGACCAACTGCACGCCGAAAAGAAATTCAATTGCGGGTAGGCTGTTTTAAGGAAACAGTGCGAGGTACGTTCAACCGCTAGTTAGACGCGCGTAGCGTGGCTAACTGAGGGCGAT
>JAFZIA010000106.1 GCA_017554605.1 Bacteroidaceae bacterium | reverse complement strand
TTCTTTTGTGCAAGGTTTTTTGTTTCTTTTTTTCGCAAAAAAAGAAAGCAGAAGAAAATACTACAACGAGAGAATAGCCGAAAAATAACACCGGGAAGGTGGTTGAAAGAATTGTTATCCACAGTAAATTTCTACTGAGCCCTGAATAAGAATGAAGAATATGCCATAATAAAATAAAAAGAGACCGAAACAGGTGAAGACTATACTTTGGACATTAATCAGTAATTTAAGAACCTTCCTAAAGACAATAAATTATGACTGTGAACAAATCTCCCCGCATCGAGATGGTCGATGCTCTGCGTGGCTTTGCCGTGTTGGCAATCCTTCTTGTACATAATATTGAACATTTCATCTATCCCGTTTACCCGCAGGACGCTCCCGCCTGGCTCTCGGCGCTCGATGCCTGTGTGTGCGACGTGGTCTTCTCGCTCTTTGCGGGAAAGGCATACGCTATCTTTGCCTTGCTTTTCGGCTTTACTTTTTACATTCAAAGCAAGAACAGGGAGGTCAAGGGCGAGGATTTTGGCTGGCGCTTCCTTTGGCGCTTGGTGCTGTTGCTTATCTTTGCTACGTTGAATGCGGCTTTCTTCCCTGGCGGCGATGTGCTGCTGCTGTTTGCCGTGGTGGGTGTTGTGCTGTTCGTTGTCCGCCGTTGGAGCGACAGATGGGTGCTGGCGCTTGCCGTTTTCTTTGCTCTTCAGCCGATAGAGTGGTATCATTATATTAGACATCTTGCCGACGCATCGTATCAGTTGCCCGATTATGGAGTGGGGCAGATGTATGCCGAAGTTTCAGCAGCAACCGCGTCGGGCAGTCTTTGGGAATTTGTCCGCTGCAATGTGACTCTGGGACAGAAGGCGAGCTTTATGTGGGCGGTTGGCGCAGGACGACTGTTGCAGACGGCGGGGCTCTTTCTGACAGGTTATTATATCGGACGCAAGGAACTGTTTGTGGTCGACAGCAAAAAGTGCTCTTTGTGGCTTAAGGTGCTTGTTGCGAGTGCCGTTGCATTTGCGCCGCTTCACTCGCTGCACGCTCTTGTCGTTAAGGACAATGGCATTGCTGCAAATACCGTGGGTGTTGTTCTTGATATGTGGCAAAAGCTCTCCTTTACTTTTGTTCTTGTATCATCGTTTGTACTGATGTATCAGAGCCGGAAGGTACGTGCGTTTGTTGCTCCGCTAAGATATTATGGTCGAATGAGTCTCACGAATTATGTGTCGCAGTCGCTCATTGGCGCAGTAATCTATTTTCCCGTAGCCTTGAACCTTGCTCCCTATTGCGGATACACAGTCAGCACCGTAATTGCTTTTGCTGTCTTTGCGGCGCAGTTGGCATTCTGTATATGGTGGCTGAAAAGACACGGGCAGGGGCCGCTCGAGTCCTTGTGGCACAAGCTCACTTGGATAGGGAAGAGGTAATTACAGGAAATTTTCGAATACCAGTGCTGCTGCAACGGTCATAAGTCCAGCAACGGCAACCGAGAGGCTGCTCATTGCACCCTCAACCTCGCCAAGCTCCATAGCCTTGGATGTTCCCATTACGTGTGTCGATGTGCCTATGGCCACCCCTTTTGCAACAGGGTGCTCAATGCCGAAGATATTGCACAGCTTGTCGCCCACAATGTTGCCCGTTAGTCCCGTGATGATGATTGCAGCGACGGTTATTGCAATGTATCCGTCAAGCTCGGCCGAGAGTCCTATCCCTATGGCCGTGGTGATTGATTTCGGGAGCAGTGTCACATACTGCGTGTGTGTGAGTCCAAAGAGGATTGCCATTGCGAGGATTGCACCGCCGCTCACCACAACCCCCGATGCAATGCCTACGAGTATTGCCGTGGCGTTTTTCTTCAATAGCTGCAACTGCTCATAGAGTGGAATGGCAAGACACACCGTTGCGGGTGTCAGCAGCATACTTATGTGGCCCGCACCCTTGCTGTAGCTCTCATAATCTATGCCGAGCAGGAGAAGGGTGGAGATACATACTGCTATTGCCACAAGCAGCGGGTTGAACAGGAACAGGTTGAACCTTTTTTTTAGGGCTGTACCCAATAGGAAACCTCCCAATGTGAGCCCTATTCCAAAAAATATCGAACTGCCAACTGCCTCAATCATTTCTTCGCTCCTCCTTTCTCCTTTTGCTTAATGATGAATTGTGTCACTCTGCCCGTTACGGCAAGAACCACCACCGTAGAGAGCAGCGATATTACAATTATTGCAACAAGAAAATCCTGCATCACGCCCCACGACTCAATGAGCCCCACGGTGGGCGGCACAAACATTATTGGCAGAAGATATATGAGGAACTTTCCCGTCTCCTTTACGGCCGAGAGCTTCATTGCACCGCTTGCAAGCAGAGTAAAGAGTATTGTCATTCCATATATGCTTGCGGGAATGGGCAGAGGAATGAAGCGGTTGAGCAGCTCCCCGACAAGTGAGATTGCTATGATAATTGCAAATTGCGAAATGTATTTCATTGTGTGACTCTTTCTTTTCCGCTGCAAAATTACTCATAATATTTCGAAGCTATTTAAGAAGCTGTTTAAATTTCTAAAAAAAGTTTGGTAATAATATAGATGTTGACCCGCAGTTCGCTTTCTTCGCGGACTTGTCATCCTGAACGGAAGTGAAGGATCTCAAAATCACGTAAAAAAGAGATACATTGCCTTTGGCCCCTTCGGGCGGCGACCGTTGGTTCGCTTTGCTCAGTCTGACAAATGATATTTGGGTCAACTGCTATATTGTTGCTAAAAGTTTTTACTATATTTGAAGCCGTTGTTCCGTTGTTTTTTTATGTTCAAATTAAAACCGCCTACCCGCGTCCAAAATTTCTTTTCGGCGTGCAGTTGGTCCGAAAATTAGCTGCTTAAACAGATAAAATTATATGGCGTTCCATTATTATAAGCAAATTACCCACACCTTTTTTCTACTGAGCCTTAATTAGCGCCGTAGGTGCGGCATTGTACCCGATGGGTGTGAGCCTTAAAAAGACAAATTCGCATATTTCCCGCACTCCAGAGTCGTTTAGTGGCAATTCTCCTCAAACTCGCTCAGCGGTATTGTTTGTCCAAGGTCGTTCCACGTAAAGGCCAGCTCGCCGCTGTCCTTGTATCGCACAACCGATACAAATTCCAATGGGGTAAGCTGCTCAAAGAAAGGATATGCACCAATGGCGATAGAATAGCTCTTCTTCTCTGTGCCTTTTTCATTTTCAAAAGTCACGGTAACGCTCTTGCGGTCTATGCAGACATTTGTCACGTCATAGTCGGCAATGTACTCAATATTGCAGCTCTGCGATGAGTTTACCGCTGTAAGCAGGTATTTGTGGCACTTCTCGTCGAGCAGCCTTTCTGTAATGTTCAACCACACTTTTTCCCCCACGTCTTTTGGCGAAGCCTTGTCAATGCAGCGCATCAGCTTGGGGAGTTTCGGTGTTCTCTCCCCGTCGTCGTAATAACTTATGTGCAGCAGCCTTTCCTCCTCGTCGTACCGGAACTGTGCATATTCTATTTCCCCGCTCTTTATATCGTATATTTGCATAGCGCGGTCATTGTCGTTATTTTCATCTGCCAGGAACATAATGTTGTACGAATCGGTAAGCTCGAACGAGTCTGTTGCATTGCCTGTGGCGCGCAGGCGCATAGCTATATACAAGCCGCGATGCATCGACTTTGTGGGTACCACGCTGAAGTACCACAGCACGCACCCCTCGCAAAAAGTCCCCTCGGGCTCTATCCAGAATGAGTCTTCGCCCACGTCCAGGAGATGTCCCATCTCGCGAAGGAAATTCTCGAAATAACTGTCGTCCACATATCCTCTTATTATATGCCTGAAATTGTATATGAGTTTGAGGATAGACTGCTCCTCGTCGTAAAGAAGTATCTCTATCGTTTTTTGTGTCGCTTCGTACGAACGGTTGTCGCTTGGGAAGCATTCGTGCAGCACGCTGTTGAACTCGTCCAGTTGCAGCGGCAGTTTCTTGAGATTTTGTTTCCCGTACGGGAAAATATCCTTGCACTGTATATAAAAATATGCAAGCATTCCGTAGTACCTTTCGGGTTCCAGGAGCTTTGTCTCCTTGAGCTCGCGGAAATATTCCTCTTGACTCTTGGGCAGTGCCGAGTAATCCTCCCTCAGTAGAGCGCCGAATACGGCGTTGTGCCATTCCTTGCCCGTGCCGTAGAGCTCGCGCATACAGGCAAAGAGATTTTTTGCATACTCGATGCTTGCGGCAATCTCCTTGAGCTCCTCTTCGGGATAGAAATAGACCTCGGCGAGTTTTTCATAGAGCACATTGAGCTTGTTGGCGCTCAGCGGTCTCTTGCCGCTCTTTGCTCTCCCTACCGTACTGCGGCTTCCTGAAGGGTAGCCCAATGTGCGTGAAAGCTCGCTCATATTGTGCGTGAATATGTTGTTCTCAAAAAGTGTCTGCAGAACCTCTTGGCGTATATCCATATTGCTGTGTTTTTTTTGTGTGTGCATAAAAGTAGTGCATACGGCGCGAATATACTAAAATAAGTTCAAGTGATGTCTGTGTATCCCGGGAATTGTACCACGGAAGGCTGTTTTTGGTACAATTTTCAGTTCCCGCATTTTGTGGCGCTTAAAATGTTGTTGCTTTTTGTTTCTCTGCTGTATTTTTAGGTGCGTATTTGAGAAAATACTCCCACGCAGAGCGCCATATTCGAATTTAATGTGTACATTTGTGCAATGCGCGGCAAATGAAGCGGTACAATGTGAAATTTATTTTTACTCCCCGTCCTTCGTTGTGCAGGCGCAGAGCATCTGCCGGAGAAATGGCAGGAATACATTTGAACGCATTATACTTTGTCCCAAGGACGAAACCTGGAAAATTTCGAATCTGCAACGAGCAAAGGAATATGGCGCTCCTGTTTTGTTTATGTACAAAAGCGGGCTGTTACCGCTGTATGCATACGCAGAATGGCGTGGGTGGGTTGTATTCGCTTTTATCGTCGTTGAGAGGTTTTTCCAGGTACCTGTCCTTTGAGTGATAAAAGCAACGAATATTACAATTCGCGCCTGTTTTTTTTGCGGGAACCACCCAACAAAGGAATGTTGCGTAACAAAATAACCCGTAAGATGAGCGTTGTGTTAAAAAATGTATTTATATTTGCAAGCAACGGTAAAATGTGTAGCCAGCAATAATAAGCAGATGATTTTGTTTATTGTAGCCAATAAAATGTGGCGCTGTGGCACAAATTGCCGAGACATATTGTAAAAGCGTTTTTTGAACCTTAGCCCGAAATACGAAATCGCCAGTTTCAAAATAAGAGAAGGGTAGAGGAAACACAACGCTCATCTGTTTTGTATATCACAATGCAGCCAGCATTGACTGTATATACCAAAACGGCGTGGGTTTATTGTTTCTTTACTTCATCTTCTCTTTAGGCGTTTGGCGATGCCTGTATTTCGATGAATGAGAGCAACGGGCCTGCGCCTTTTATTTTTAAAAATTGTAACGTAGTAAACAGCGTATAACTTAAACAAAATAAAACAACTATTATGCCTTTATTCAGAGTAACAGTGAAACAACCCAAAATATCGAGTGGCATACGCATTGAGCGCGGAATGTCTGTCGATGTAGTAAGTAATTCGATGAGCAATCCGTTGACCGTTAACGGCGGACAGCTTGTTGCCGATGCCTTTATGCGCATCTATGGCGTAGATATGAAGCGCCTTGGTGCATTGAGCACGGTGTATTTGGATGTGGTGAGGATAGGATAAGAAACTCTTGAAGTTTATAAATTAAATTTATTATTATATGAGTCTAGAAACATCTTCTTTAAAATTGGCACGTGCAATGAGCGGTTTTGCCGATGCTGGCCTTTCTCAGCGAGTGTCGAGTTGTGTGAAAACACGTTCTATTGTTGCTGCGATAATTATGGTTATCCCATTGTGGGGAATCGAAGTCTTTTTATATGCAATAGTATTGTGGGGTATGTATTCCGAATTGTGTCGATTGGCAAATGTGCCTTTTTGGAAAAATTTCTTTACAAGTGTATTAGGTGGCTTTATTGTAAATATAATAGTTGTATTTATTCTTAATTTTATATTGGATTTTATTCCTATTGGTGGTTGGATTGCAGCTGCTATAATGGGTTATTGTGTAACACTATTCTCGGGTTGTGCCTATTTGGAGGTTTTAGCGGCATTGCACCAGTCGGGAAAAGTAAAAGAGAGGTTCAGCACTAGCAAGGCGTTTTCTTCGATAAATAACAATAAACAGTTCAAGTGAAAATTATTAGTAGCCATATTATTGTGAAGACAAGATTGCATTAGCGGTAGTCTTTATGAGGTTCTGGCTACTCGCTAATGGTAAATCAAATTTATAGAATCTCCCTTAAAATTTTCTATGACAAAAGAACAAATTCAAACCGAGGAGTTGGCAATACAATATATTGCATTTCTGGATAAGCAGCACAAGGAAATCAAGAAACTGACAGGTGGCAGTAATGCTTTCAAGAAAATTCGCGAAACATATACAGATGCTATACTTTCTTGTATGGAAAAAGCAAAGAAAAGGATAGAAGAGGTAAAGACTGGTGCTATTTGGGATAACCTTGTTATCGCATTTTTTGGAGAGACGAATGCGGGCAAAAGCACAATCATTGAGACATTTAGAATTCTGTTTGGTGAGGAAGAGCGTGTACGGAGTCTGCAAGAAAACCCAGAAGGTGTAGATGGCTTGATTGTGGGTGATGGACAGAGCGATTACACGCAGGTTTACAAAGAATATAAAATGAACATACAAGGAGTTCCGTTTACATTGATAGATGTTCCTGGAATTGAAGGCAACGAAGTTACGTATGAGAATGAAATAAAGGAGGCACTTAACAAGGCGCATTATGTTTTTTATGTTCAAGGAGAGAGAAAGAAACCCGATGCAGGAACAGCTGAAAAGATAAAAAAATACCTGAATGAATGGGTTAGGGTATATTCTGTATATAATGTACAAGGAATTTATGATAATTATGTCAAGGCTGATGGACGATGCTCTTTGTTGACAGAGAGTGACAGGAAAATTGAATCACAGTTAATAGAGACGTTCAAAGAGATACTAGGAAATACATATGCCGGGAATATTTCATTGCAGGCATATCTTGCTCTTTGCTCAAAGGCTAAATTCTCACCTATTAAAAAAAGACTTGTTAAGGCGCAAAATAAACTTTTGTCTTATTTTGGCAATTATGATTCAATATATGAATTCAGTGGTTTTGATTCAATCATTGATGTGGTATATGCTAAAGCCCGTAATTTCAAGCAGGAAATACTTGAGGCTAACAAGGAAAAACACAAGACACTCTTGCGTGCAATGCATAATGAAATAAATAATGTGAGCAAACTACAGTCTGACAGTATTGATGCATTCTTGGGGAAAATAGAAACTTTTGTCAAAAACATAAAGAGTGATTTTACATCTTCAAAAAACAGATTGTCAAGTATTGCTCAAAGAGAGTATGACAGGTTGTTTGCAGAATTGGAAGCAAAAGGTGTGTATGCAATTGATAATAAGAAAACAAAAGATTATCTTAAAAGTGCTGCAAATGCCGCATTAAGTTTTTTTGAAGAGCGTCTTAATGAGGGAATTGCTGATGAGATTAACAGACTGAAAGACAATGTGGATAAACGCAAGAAAGAACTTGAGCAGCAGATAGTAATCAAAAGTGTTAATGCTGATGTATTTATAGATTTCGGCTCTGATATTCACAATGCGCTAAAGAAATTGGAGACTACTATTGGAGATGTTGCCTATTATGTTATGGGGAGCATCTCGACTGCGTTGACAGTGCTTGCTATTGCAAATTGGTGGCATCCAGGTGGTTGGATTGCTTTGATTCTGGGAGCTTTGGCATTTGTGCCTGTGATATTCGGTGGCAGGGACAGGAAGGCTGATGCGAAGAAAGAGTTGCGCAATAAACTGCGTGAAGAGAAAAGCAAAAATAAAGGAGAACTTGACTCTGAAATAAATGGTATTAAGAATGAATTGGATACCTATTGTGCCAAAGTGGTTGCTGCAGTAAGCGTCAACAAGACAAATATTGAGAAATTGGGTAATTATATAAAAACAACTTCGGAAACTTTGAAATTGGAGTATTCAAAACTTAACATATCGGAATATGGCAAATACTAGAGATTTTTGTACATTGAAACAATTACTTGAAGAGGGTGAGGAGTTGGGCTTGGATTTATCAGCACTCATAAATAAGGTTTCAGAATATATCAGGAGTAAAGAAAGTGATTCCATTAAGATTGTACTGCTCGGATCTTTTTCAGATGGTAAGACAACTGCTATGGCTGGCCTTTTGGGGAAGCTTGAGGATAATATGAAAATTGATGAAGATGAGTCTTCAGACGAACTTTCAATCTATCATATTGAATCTTTGGGTAACAATTATGAGATTGTTGATACTCCAGGTCTGTTTGGTACCAGAGAAAAGGAGGTTGATGGCAAGAATGTCAGATTCTCTGAAATAACAGAGAGGTATATTTCAGAAGCACATATAGTGATATATGTAACAAATTCTAAGAACACACTGAAAGATAGTCATAAGGATATAATAAAGCGAGTTCTCAGGGATTATAACAAATTGAATTCTGCAATATTTGTCATAAATAAGATGGATGATGTTTCGGATACCAATGATGAGGAGGACTACGCAGAAATTTCTGCAATAAAACGTCAAACTTTTATTGACAGATTGAGGCAGACGATTGATCTTACGCCAGATGAGGAAAAGAATTTGAAAATTGTTTGTATTGCGGCCAATCCAAATATTAAGGGGTTGGAGTATTGGTTCAATAAAAAAGAGGAATACTACAGACGTTCGCATATCAAACAGTTACAGGATAATATTGAGTCTATTGTCGGCTGTAGTGACAATGATGTTTTGAGAGAAAACACAGACAAGGCCGTGATATATGAACTTGTAGCTGGAATTTATAATTCGATATCCTCTAAAGTGGCAGAACTCAACAATGTAATAGAGGCTTTCAGGTTATCGTTGAATGATTTGGAAACCGACCTCTCAATTCTCAAGTCGTCAATTGTCCAAAACAAAGGTTTGATGACCGAAAGAATATATGATTACAAGAACTCCTTGTTTGCATCAATTGGCAATATCGGTTCATTAGAAGAGATGGGGACTTTCCTTGAGACTGAAATCGGTATTAATGGAACGGATGTGTGTTTAGATGTTGTTTTAAGAAGAACCAATCAGATTGTATCAGAATGCGCCGAAACAAATAATGCACAGATAAATGTTGAAATTGCCAAATTCGAGCGTGTCCTTTCTTCGCAGAATGATCTTCTCAATGGTATAATACAAAAAGGCTTGAAGGGTATGCGTGATGTGAATGGGAAAATGGTTCTCAAGGCTCGCGACATTTTCTTCAAAGGGCACAAGTTCAAGCCATGGGGAGCTGTTAAAATTGCAAAAGGGGTTGGTGCTGCAGCTGCCGCTTTAGGTTTGCTGGTTGATTATTGGAATCTATATAAGAAATATAAGGATAACAAGAAATTACGTGAGATAAAGGTTGCAATTAAGGATCTTTTAAGCCAGTTGTTTGAGAATGTATGCCAATTGTTTGATAATGACAATGAGTATTACAAGAACTTTGCACCATCTTTGCTTGAAATGGAAAAAATGGTTAAAGAACGAAGAAAAGATATTGAGGTGTTGACTGAGAACACAACCTCTTTAGACCGCTATAAACACCGTTTTAAGGAGTGGTACGGAGATGATATTGAGGATGCTGTTTTTGAAGATATTGGCTTTTGATGATAAAAAGACTATGCAAGAGGGGAAGGGCTTGTTTAGCAAGATGGACGTTGTGTTGTATATATTACATTGTGGATTGGTTGAATGAGGAGCAAAAACAAAACAACCGCTCTAAGTCAAAGATTCGTTGTCGTGTGGAACATGTGCCTGTTTTTATTGAGTGTTCGATGGGCGGTCTTGTGTTAGAGGAATTGGCATTGTCAGGGCAAAGGCGAATGTCGCAATGACAAACCTTACCTACAACATAGAACGCTTAACACAAATTTATAGATACCACAATGAGTGGATAACTGTGTAAATGCTGATTTTTATACTATTATTTGTACGAAATCAGAAAAAGTTTTGCTAAATTTACGAAAACTAAATCACATTAGCGGTAGTCTTTATGAGGTCCTGACTACTCGCTAATGGTAAATAGGATTTATAGGACCTCCCATAAACATTTTATATTATGATACGTGGAATGACCCTTTTCAAATGTACCGAATGTGGCAATCGCTTTATTGCGCCCGATATTGAGTGGTGTGCAACGGTATTAGCAGCTCCGCAAAAGTGTCCCAAGTGTGGTAGTATGCGCACTCGCCCGTCGCGCTTGGTAGGTGGTAGCGATTTTATGTATAAAGGTATTTGGTCCGACCAAAAAAAGACCAAAGAATAAAAGTATAAATATACAATTAAAAACAAAACTACTATGAGTGAAAATTTTGATCCTAAAAAAGTGGAATTGAAGAAGTACGAGAAGGAGTATTCCGAGGACGGCTTGTGGGATAAGATTGCCTCGGTTGCCAAGAAGGCAGGTCTCGAAGTGATTTATTATGCTTTGCTGCTCTTCTATGCATTGCAGTCGCCAAACGTGACAGTAGCCGACAAGGCAAAGATTATTGGTGCGTTGGGCTATTTTATCCTACCTCTTGACCTTATCCCCGATTTTATTCCTGTTGCAGGATATGTAGATGACGGTGGATTATTGTTGCTTGTGATTAAGGCGCTCTCTTGCATTGACGAACGTGTGAAGCAGCAGGCTAAAAGCAAGCTCAAGGAGTGGTTTGGCAACTACGACGAGAGCAAGCTCAAGTTCTGAACTGCAGGAACTGTGCTGAATTCCTATATTATTAATAAAAAGTAATTTTATAGTTATGCTTATATCTGTAAGTTTTGACGAAATTGTCTCTTACATAAGGGACAGCTACAAAGTGCCTCTGACTATCGAGAGAAAGTCGGACAGAGAACTGTCTGTCAAGTATAAACAGTTCTTAGTTGTCGATATTGTAGTAAATATTACAGTAGAAGAGGTGAGTAACGATGTTGTATCTTTGACTTATGATTGCGGTTCTGCAATGTCGCTCATTGTCAGCGGTGTCGTTGAACTCTTGCACAGTAAATTACCCGACGCAGTGGTTGTAGATGCCAACAGCAAGAGCATCACTGTGTATCCAAAGAAGATAAAGGGTGCAGAAGGCGTATTGCAATATCTTCGATTCTCCGATATAATTTTTGACGATAATGCAATAAAGGTTATAATTACTGCCGTATAAAGAGGATTTATGGGGTTAAGCTTGGAATTGTACCCATTTATCGTGTTTTATCGATTATAGAGGATAAAACGGTGGAATTTGTATGGTTCATCTTGTTTAGTCGATAAATCTTTGCAGGCTTTATATCCTTAAGTTTCAAATTGTACCAAAATCCTTGTATTTTGGTACAATTTTTATTTGCGCTGTTTTTCGTATATAAATTACCCTTTTGCTCTAATTTGCTTGCGTTATTTTTGCTTGTGAAACAATGTGTAACAGGTTATAATTTTCAGGTTATGGCAATTTTGAGTAGAGTAAGAGGATTTTGGAGCAGTTTTTCATTTGTGAAGAATGTAAAGAAGATGCGTTCGGCCCTTATGGATTATCTGAGGGGCGAGGGTGTGAAATGCGAGGTTAAGGACGGTGCTGTGCTTTTCAATTATGAGGGCGAGGAGTTTGCTGCTTCCTTTGTCGATGGTGAGGAGTGTGCCGGGTGTCTGGTTACGCGCAGTATAGAAAAAGAGGAGTACAGCTCTTTGCCTTCAACCGAAAAGGCGTTTATCGTAGATGCTGTAAACGGGCGTTATGAGCATTATATAAAGGTTTGTGCATACAAAAATAGTGTTGATGTCCTTAGTGGTTTTTATTTTACATCGGAGCGTATGATGCTGCGGCTCTTCGTGAAGCATCTTGAGCAGATGCAGGAGTGTATCGATGATGTTGAGCGGTTGATTGGGCGCAGGGCTGCCGAGTGCTGCAAGCCATCGAATGCCCAGAGGCGCATAGGATTTTATATACCCGAGGAGACAAGCGAGGGCGAGGAGGCGAAAATATCGGCAAAGAAAGGGTAGGGGTATGTACGTAGGTGCAAAATATTTAAGAACCGAGAAGTTCAGTAACCGTAATTTCAAGATTGAAATAAGGTTGTACGAGCACGGGCTTGCACGTGGGGATATGGAATACAAAAAGCGCGGAATGAAGGCAAAGATGTCCAAGTGCTGCGAGTGGTTCATTTCATATAATTATTGTGTCGGGCTGTGTGCAGGAGAGTATATGCAGTTTCTTGGCTGTTTCAATGGCGATAAGGTGGCTCGGCGTTGGGTGCGTCGTGTGATGAAGCACTGCGTTGGAGATTTTCTACGCCCCGACGGCAGTATGGATTTTGATAAGGCGTGGGCCGAGGAGGACAGACGGTTTCATACTTCGCGCAAGTATTATATTCTCGATGCCAAGCAACTGCATATTGTCAAGCGACATATCCCCGACTTCTTCTATCCAGGAACATACCGCACCGAGGTTAGTGAATATTCACCCTATGAGTTGCGGCTTTCATCGGACGAGCGTTATATGAACGAGCCTACTAAGCTGCTGAGCCACCCAATAGGGTACAGGAAATTTTTGCAGGGACGTGCCGGAGGATACAGGAGATATTTTTCTTTGCAGCAGTTTAAGGCTTTTTTGCAGGAGTTTGACGCGGAGTTCTATTCCCAGGTGTGCCGTGAGCGTACTATGGACGATTGCGATATGCAGTTGGAGTATCGTTTTTATACGGGTGAGAGACCTGTGATGCACATCACTGTACAGGATAATCAATATATTCTGCCAGCTTTGCCCGACGACGATTATTAGAAACTGCTTAAAATTTTAAGCCTCTTCTAACTGGTTTTTGGTTTATTTGTTTAATTTTGAACTAGAGTTCCAAGATATTCTTCACTCGCTGTAAAAAATATTCAAGCAAGCTTGGTATTTTTCGCTCGTTTGTGGCTATATTCGCGCAGACATAGTGTATTGTTGTTTGTAAATGAACAAGCCTTATGGAACACCCCGAAAATGACAATGCTTATAAAGGACTGAAGGTGAACGGTGGAGTGGAAAAACTGGACTCCATAAATCCTTACCTCGCGACAATGAAGCGCCGGAGGGCGGCGCAGCTCTCGGCCGATGAGTATGTCGACGGAATATTGCGCGGCGATGTCACTGTGCTCTCGCGTGCTGTGACACTTGTGGAGAGTACCTCACCCCGTCACACACAGCTTGCACAGGAGGTGGTGGAACGCTGTCTGCCATACTCGGGAAAGTCCCTGCGCATAGGTATCACGGGTGTGCCCGGCGCAGGAAAGAGTACATCAATCGATGCCTTTGGAATACACGTGCTCAAGCACAAGGGCGGCAAACTGGCTGTGCTTGCCGTCGACCCCAGCAGCGAGCGCAGCAAGGGCAGCATATTGGGCGACAAGACACGTATGGAGCAGCTTGCGCAGCACCCCGATGCCTTTATACGTCCGAGTGCCTCGGCGGGTTCGTTGGGCGGCGTAGCACGCAAGACTCGCGAGACAATCATCTTGTGCGAGGCTGCGGGCTACGATACAATCTTTGTCGAGACGGTGGGAGTGGGGCAGAGCGAGACTGCCGTCTATTCGATGGTAGACTTTTTCCTTCTTATACAGATAGCTGGTGCAGGCGACGAGCTTCAGGGAATAAAGCGCGGCATAATGGAAATGGCCGACGGCATTGTGATAAACAAGGCCGATGGAAACAATATTGACGAGGCCAACAGGGCGGCGGTTCATTACCGCAATGCTCTGCAGTTGTTTCCTATGCCCCCGGGCGGAATACGTCCGCAAGTGCTCACATACTCGGGCTTTTATGCATTGGGTATCAAAGAGGTGTGGGATATGATTTATTCGCATCTTGCGGCGACAAAGAAAAACGGCTTTTTCGATATACGCAGGCAACAGCAGGCCAAATACTGGATGTATGAGACTGTCAACGAACAACTGCGCTCGCGTTTCTATAACTGCGAGGGAATGGAGTCGTTGCTCGCCCAGTATGAACGGCTGTTGCTCGAGGGCAAGATAACCTCGTTTGCCGCGGCAGCAAAATTACTCGATATTTATGACCGGCAAAAATGATGGCAGACGATACTAAAAAAGATATAAGGCGCTCGGTGCGTGCAGCCATAAAGGCTATGGGCAGTGGCGATAAGGAGTCGCAGGCGGCTCTTCTGTGCAGCGCTGCCCTTGAACACCCTTTGTTGCAGAGTGCAAGGGTGGTTGCGCTGTTTGCTCCGTTGCCCGACGAGCCCGACATTTCGCATCTCATCGGCACGCTGTATGAAAAGTGCACGGTGGTGCTCCCCCGTATAAACGGAGACACGATGGATTTCTACCCCTATTCGCCCCATTCTATGAGTAGCGGCTCATACGGCATAAATGAACCGCAAGGCAACGAGCCTGTTGCACCGTCGGCAATAGATGTTATGCTTGTTCCAGGAGTGGCGTTCACACGCGGGGGCTGCCGATTGGGGCGCGGAAAAGGTTACTATGACCGCTATATGTCTATGGCGGGTTTCAGGGCTTATAGGATAGGAGTCTGTTTCGCACAGCAGATTGTAGAGGCTCTCCCTGTCGAGGAACACGATATTCGTATGGACGAAATTCTTTCTTTTTGCGCAAATCAATGATATTTTGTTGTAAATTGTCTTAAACGGCTGCTTCTTTGTTCTTAAGTGTGCTAAAAAACTATAATAATAATTGTTTTGCCTACTTTTTTTATAACTTTGCTGAAATTTTTCAAGCATAGGATAAAGAATGAAGAAACTACTGATGTTGCTGTCCGTTGCGGCAGCCGCTTTTTTATCGTCGTGTATAAGGGAAGAGGCGCCCAATGCCGAGTGTGATATTCTGGAGGTTGATGCAGCGTGGCTCTCGGCAAACAGGGATATAATAATAGGTACACCGCAGATTAGCAATTATGCGGTGGCGTTCCTTGTGGCCGAGGGGGTGGACTGCGCCGCCCTTGAGCCCCAATTTGTGCTTACCCCGGGTGCAACAATAACAAAAAACGGAACAAGCATAGAGGGTGAGAAAACAATAATTCACTACACTGCACACGCCGAGGACTGTGTGTGGAGCAAGCCCTACGAGGTGTCCTTCACTCCGCGTTCGGTGCTTCCTAGGGATTTTGTATTCTCGTTCGAGAACTACACCCTCGACAACAGCAACCGCTACAATGTGTGGTACGAGGTCTACGGCAACGGTACGCAGCGCGGTATCTGGGCAAGCGGCAACGCGGGCTTTGCCTTTACCGGAAAAGGACAGAAAGCCGAGGATTTCCCGAGTGCGGCAAACCCCTCGGGCGTGGAGGGCGACTGCATAAAACTTACCACGCGCGATACAGGCTCGTTCGGAAAGCTTGCGGGAATGCCCATTGCCGCAGGTAATATCTTTATCGGCGAGTTCCAGAGTGCCAATGCTATGAAAAAACCCCTCGAAGCTACCCGCTTCGGTCTGCAGATTGTTCCTGCAAAGCCCTTGTATCTTTGTGGAGAGTATAAATACAAGGCGGGAGAAAAGTTTACCGACAAGAAATTCCAGGAGGTGCCAGGTTGTCGCGACACCTGTGCAATATACTCGGTGCTCTTTGAGGTGGACCCCGACAGCGTGGTTACGCTCGACGGCTCTAACGTAAAATCGAGCGAGCGCATAGTGCTCATTGCCCAGCTCGACAATCCCGGAGAACCCGAGGAGTGGACTTCGTTCCGAATACCCTTCGAGTATGCCAACGGCAAGAGCTTCTCAATGGAACGCCTGCTCAATAATGGATACGCAATAACTGTTGTTGCAAGCTCCAGCAAGGGAGGCGACTTTTTCGAGGGAGCGGTAGGCAGCACGCTCTTTGTAGATAACCTTAGGATAGAGTGGGAGAGCGACGTGGAATAACATACCTGTTTGAATACCGTTTGTCTCCAAGAATAACTTCTGATAAAAATGAAAAAAACAATACTTGTAATATTGGCGGTAATAACCGCAGTAGCAGCATCTGCGCAGCAGAGCACAAGCCTTAACGACACCGATAAAAACCTTATGTGGGTGGCACAGAGGGGTTGGAACATACGCTTGAGTGCGGGAGTGAACATAGGCGGAACATCGCCCCTTCCTCTTCCGCGTGAGATACGCAGCATAAACAGCTATAATCCCGGTCTCAACCTCTCACTCGAGGGTAGCGTGCAAAGGAGTTTCAATAATTCGCGCTGGGGAGTGCTCGTAGGAGTACGGTTCGAGCGCAAGGGAATGACCACAGATGCCGATACAAAAAACTATCATATGGAGGCGTGGAATACCGACGGCTCGGGGAAGGTTGTAGGAGCGTGGAACGGAAAGGTAAAGACCGATGTCAACTGCACCTACCTTACACTCCCGCTTCTTGCCACATACTCAATAGGCGAGAGGGTGATGCTCTCTGCCGGACCATACGTCTCTTATCTCCTCGACGGGGAATTCTCGGGACAGGCATACGACGGTTACATACGCGACCAGAATCCCACTGGCGAGCGTGCCGATGTCACACGTGCCGAGTATGACTTTGGCAGCGATATGAACAGGTGGCAGTGGGGTGTGCAGGCCGGCTGCGAATACAGAGCATACACGCATCTTGCGCTCTTTGCCAACCTACAGTGGGGAGTGAACAGCATATTCCCCGATGATTACAGCGCGGTTACATTTGCTCTTTATCCCATTTACGCAACATTTGGCTTTACTTATCTGTTCTAAGAACGCAATAAACGGCAATTTAATGACAAACTAAAAATAATGCTTATGAAAAAATTTCTACTCACAATGTTTATGGCACTGACAGCAGTATTTGCCATAGCACAGACAAAAACCTACACCGACGTGTTGCAGGTAATCATCAACGGGCAGGGTGCTACTCCCCAAGATGCCACAATACAGGTAGAGAAAGTTGCGGGCGGTACGTACAACCTCTCGCTCAAGAACTTTATGCTCGATGGCATTGCTGTGGGCAATATAGTTCTCACTGATATTGCGGTAGACGAGGCAAATGGAATTAAGTCGTTTTCTACCAAGCAGAATATCAATATTACCGAGGGCGAGGACGCATCGCAGTCGTGGATTGGTCCTATGTTGGGCGAGGTTCCTGTCGACCTTAAAGGCAAGATGACCGAGGGTAAGCTCTATTGCAGCATTGATATTGATATGTCGGCTGTGCTCGGACAGACTATTGTGGTTATCTTTGGAACAGACATAAAGTCGGTTGCAGCATACACCGACAATCTTGTAGTTACAATAAACGGTGCAAGCGCCGAGCCCCAGCCCACTACAATCTCGGTAACCGAGGGCGTCGACGGTAAATATACACTGTCACTCAATAATTTTATGCTCGAGACTATTGCAGTGGGAAATATTGTGCTCACCGGTATCTCTGTAGACGAGGCAAATGGAATAATGAACTTCTCTACCAAGCAGAATATCAATATAACCGAGGGCGAGGACGTATCGCAGTCGTGGATTGGACCTATGCTGGGCGAGGTTCCCGTCGATCTCAAAGGCAAGATGACAGCCGACAAGCTCTATTGTACAATTGATATAGATATGTCGGCAATGCTCGGTCAGGTTATCAATGTGGTGTTCGGTAGCGACATTACATCGGGTATTTCTGCCGTAAAGGGTAATATTGAGAATGCTGTTATATATGACCTTACAGGCCGTCGCATCGATGCAATCACTGCTCCTGGTGTATATATAGTAAACGGTAAGAAGCAGCTTGTAAAGTAATTTGGAATGTACGCATATAAAACAGGAATGAGGCCGGGTCAAAAGTATTTTTGATCCGGTCTCAGTTTTACCTTGTTTTTGTTTCTTTTTTCTCTTTTTTGTTAGAAAATCTCCGATTTGTCCGAGAAAGGGTTTTATGCGACCATATAACAGTTCATATACCCTTC
>JAFZIA010000105.1 GCA_017554605.1 Bacteroidaceae bacterium | reverse complement strand
TTGGAAGCCGTTATTTCGTTGTTTTTTATGTTCAAAACTGCCCGTTTTCTTCTTTCTCTCGGTTACGTAGCCCGCTACGCACCCTCGAAAAAATAATAAAACATTCCAATTTTGCATTGCGCCAAAATAGGCTGCACTCGCCGAAAAACTGCAAGTAAACTTGCGTTTTGCTCGTTGGCACTATTTTTGACCTATAAAAAACTTGACGATATAAATTAAAACAGCTTCTGATATAATGTTCCTTTACCGCAGTGCGAAAGAAAAGGAGTGCTGATAATGTAGCGGACAAATGGCAAATAACAGATAAAAATTTTTATGGCAGAAAAGAACAATAGAAAAGGAAAAACCCCGGGAATAAACTTCACGTGGTTCTATATAGTGACAGGTGCTGCCCTGCTGGGCTTCTACCTGTTTGGAGGCGACGGGGCTTCGTTCCACAAGGAGGTGAATTACTCGCAGTTGAATGAATATGTATCCAAGGGATACGTGTCGGAGCTTGTCGTGTTCGACAATAACGAGGTTGAGGCCTACGTCTTTCCCGACTCGGCTGAATATATATTCGGGACAGCGCCGCAGAAGGCGGGCGAGCGTCCTACGGTCTCTACACGTATCGGCTCAATAGAGAAGTTCGAGGATTATGTGAACCAGTGTATCGCCGACGGGAAATTTACAGGAACAGTGAGATATAAGGAGTCGCCCAAATATTGGAGCGGATTCCTGGTGAATGTGCTTCCGCTGGTGTTTTTCATAGGAATATGGATATTCTTTATGCGCCGAATGAGCGGCGGAGGCGGAGCCGGCGGCGGTGGAGTATTCAACGTGGGAAAATCGCAGGCGAAGCTCTTTGAGAAGGACGAAAAGAACCGCATTACGTTCAAGGACGTTGCCGGCCAGGAGGGTGCCAAGCTTGAGATGCAGGAGATTGTGGACTTCTTGCGCAACCCCAAGCGTTATACCGACCTTGGAGGAAAAATCCCCAAGGGTGCGTTGCTGGTGGGTCCTCCGGGAACGGGTAAGACGCTGCTTGCCAAGGCAGTGGCGGGCGAGGCCGATGTGCCTTTCTTCTCCCTCTCGGGTTCCGACTTTGTGGAGATGTTCGTGGGTGTAGGTGCTTCGCGTGTGCGCGATCTTTTCCGTCAGGCAAAGGAGAAGGCACCCTGCATAATATTCATTGACGAGATAGATGCAGTGGGACGTGCGCGTGGAAAGAACCCCTCGATGGGTGGAAACGACGAGCGCGAGAATACCCTCAACCAGTTGCTCACAGAGATGGACGGCTTTGGTACAAACAGCGGAATAATTGTGATGGCGGCAACAAACAGGGCCGATATTCTCGACAAGGCTTTGCTGCGTGCGGGACGTTTCGACCGGCAGATACACGTGGACTTGCCCGACCTGAACGAACGTAAGGAGGTGTTCAAGGTGCATCTGCGTCCGCTCAAGCTCGATTCTACGGTAGATATTGACATTCTTGCGCGTCAGACTCCGGGATTCTCGGGGGCCGATATTGCGAATGTATGCAACGAGGCTGCGCTCATTGCTGCGCGACAGAAGAAGAGCGCTGTGGGCAAGCAGGATTTTCTCGATGCGGTGGACCGTATAATTGGCGGACTTGAAAAGAAAAGCAAGGTGATGACTGCCAAGGAGAAGGAGACTATTGCCATTCACGAGGCAGGACACGCTACGCTGTCGTGGTTCCTTGAGCACGCCAACCCTCTTATAAAGGTTACCATAGTGCCCCGCGGACGTGCGCTCGGTGCAGCCTGGTATATGCCCGAGGAGCGCCAGATAACCACAAAGGAGCAGATGCTCGACGAGATGTGTGCCATACTTGGCGGACGTGCTGCCGAGGAACTGTTTACAGGACACATCTCAACCGGTGCGATGAACGACCTTGAGCGCGTTACCAAGCAGGCGTATGCAATGGTGGCATACGTGGGAATGAGCGACAAGCTGCCTAACCTGTGCTACTATAACAACAGCGAGTACTCGTTCCAGCGTCCCTACAGCGAGAATACAGCCGACCTCATAGACAATGAGGTGAAGAACCTTATTGCCGGCCAGTATGAGCGTGCCAAAAGACTGCTCCTGGAGCATAGCGAGGGACACGCACGCCTTGCCAATATGCTCATAGAGCGCGAGGTTATTCTTGCCGAAGATGTGGAGGGAATATTCGGTAAACGTCCCTGGACATCGCGTAGCGAGGAGATTTTCGACAATAAGGACAATAAGGCAGCCTCCGGGGTGCAGGAAACCGAAGAACAACAATAAAACAATATACTATGAAGTCTTTTTTGATACGCACGGCGAGCGGAATACTATTCGTCGCGGTTCTGCTTGGAGCAATGCTCTATAACTACATTACGTTTGGCGTACTTTTTGCCATAGCTGCCGGACTCGCGGTGAATGAGTTCTGCAACATTGTGCACGGCTACAAGAAAACGACATTCAGCACGCTGCTTGCAGTGTTCGGTGGCGTGTACCTGTTCTTTGTGCTGTTTGCTCTTTCGTTTATGGACATAGGAAAGCCTATGGCGCTGCTTGTGCCCTACATCTTCCTGGTGCTGTATATGTTCGTACGTGAGCTTTACCGCAAGGAGGGCAGTGCATTGGACAATTTCGCCTACTTTGTCCTCTCGCAGGTGTATGCCGCTTTGCCGTTCGCGCTGTTGAATATTCTCGCTGCATACGGTGGGGGATACAGCTACGTGCTTCCCTTGTCGGTATTCGTGTTCCTGTGGTGCAACGACAGTGGGGCATACTGTGTGGGCTGTCTCATTGGCAAGCATAAGATGTTCGAGCGTATCTCGCCCAAAAAGACCTGGGAGGGATTTGCCGGCGGTGCTGTTGTCGCAGTGGTTGCGGGATATGTAATGTCGCTCTACTTCGATGTGCTGAACACTTGGCAGTGGATGCTTATGGCTGCCGTTGTTGTGGCTGCCGGTACATACGGCGACCTCATAGAGTCTTGTATGAAGCGCGAGATGAAGATTAAGGATTCGGGTAATTTCCTTCCCGGTCACGGCGGTATACTCGACCGCTTGGATAGCTGTATCCTTGCTGTTCCGGCTGTGGTGATTCTGCTCTATCTTATCTGACAGGTTACAGGTTCAGTAGAAATTTACTGTGGATAATAATTCTTTCAACCATCTTCTCGGTGTTATTTTACGGCTATTCTCTCGTTGTAATATTTTCTTCTGCTTTCTTTTTTTACGAAAAAAAGAAACAAAAAACATTGCACAAAAGAAATTGTCGCAAGTGCCCTTTGCTCGTGCCGCAAGAGTGCGTGCACTCGGTCGGGCACCTGCTTGTCATTGCGGCTAACGGCTGTTTTAAGGGTGTTGCGGAATTGTAAATAGACAATGCTTGCAGCAATCGGTCACGCGCTGTACGGGCGAAGCTCGTACCGCGTGGGTTGCGAAGAGCAAGCATTGTCAACGCCCTGCGGTTGGACGTTCACTTCGTGCAAGCTTGGCTGCGCTCATTGCGTGTGAATGCAAGCATTCACCCATTCGCTTGCACAAGCTTTCTCTC
>JAFZIA010000104.1 GCA_017554605.1 Bacteroidaceae bacterium | reverse complement strand
GGTACTACCTGCTAGTAGCGGCTAATTGCTATCTATATGTACTTGGTCGGATGCTTACATTTAACAAATGAAAACTTTTTTTTAGGCTCACGTATATTTAACCCGAAATGATAACCGAATAACGAAAAAAAATACCTAATTTTGCGTCGGATAATGTATTAACGTAACTCAATTTATATGCACAGAGTCGTAAAAATTTCTAAGGGATTGGATCTCAAACTGAAAGGTGCTCCGGTTGCTGAATTTACATCAGTTGCTGCACCCAAGCTTTATGCTTTGATGCCTGCCGATTTTACACGCGTTACTCCCAAGGTAGTAGTAAAGCCCGGAGATGCTGTAAAGGCCGGTGATGCCTTGTTTGTAGACAAGAATGCTCCCGAATTGCAATTTGTTTCGCCCGTGAGCGGAAAAGTTGTTGCGGTTAACCGCGGTGAGAGAAGACGTGTACTGAGTGTAGTGGTAGAGTCGGACGGCAAGTTCGAGTCGGTAGAATGCAAGGCAAAGGATATATTCTCGCTCTCGGGCGAGGACGTAAAGGCCGACCTTCTCAAGAATGGCCTTTTTGCCTTCTTCCGCCAGAGACCCTACGATGTAATCGCTTCTCCGAGTGATACACCCCGAGCAATCTTTGTATCGACATTCGATTCAAAGCCGCTCGCAGTAGATTTCGAGATTGCCCTCAAAGGTAACGAGGACGATTTCCAGGCAGGTCTTGATGCCCTCTCGCGCATCGCTCCCGTGAACATCGGTGTGAGCGCTTCGCAGACAGCGGCAGCCCTGAACGTGGCAAAGAACGTTGCTACAACAGTGTTCAAGGGACCTCACCCCGCAGGAAACGTAGGTGTACAGATTAACCACGTTGCTCCCGTGAACAAGGGCGAGATTGTGTGGACAATCGGTGCCGAGGAGGTAATCTTCATCGGACGTCTCTTCAACAAGGGCAAAGTGGACTTTACACGTACCGTAGCGCTTGTGGGCAGCGAAGTGAAGAACCCCTCTTACAGCAAGATGGTGCTCGGAGCACAGCTCAGCACACTGCTCGACGGCCGTCTCTCTACAGCCAACGAGCTCCGTATCATCGACGGCAACGTACTCACTGGCAAAAAGACAACAGCCGACGGCTTCTTGGGCGCATTCTCGAACGAGGTTACCGTAATCCCCGAGATTATGAACGGCGACGAGATGTTCGGTTGGATAGCACCCCGTGTCTCAATGTTCAGCACAAGCCGCAGCTACTTCAGTTGGTTGTTCCCCAATCGCGAGTATGTATTCGACGCACGTATCAAGGGTGGCGAGCGCCATATGATAATGTCGAACGAGTATGACAAGGTATTCCCTATGGACATCTATCCCGAGTACCTTATAAAAGCAATCATAACAGGAAACATCGACAAGATGGAAGAGCTTGGTATATACGAGGTTGCTCCCGAGGACTTTGCACTTTGCGAGTTCGTGGACTCTTCGAAACTCGAGCTTCAGCGTATCGTGCGCGAGGGACTCGACAAGCTTCGTGCCGAAATGTGCTGATGACTGTTGGAATTCCTAACGAAGAAAAAATATAATCGTATGAAAGTATTGAGAAATTATCTTAATAAAATTAAGCCTAACTTCGAAGAGGGCGGTAAGCTGAGTGCATTGCGCTCGGTATTCGACGGAATGGAGACATTCCTCTTTGTGCCCAACGACACAGCGAAGAGCGGCTCGAACATACACGATGCAATAGACAGCAAGCGTATTATGTCGTTCGTGGTAATCGCTCTGTTGCCCGCACTGCTCGTAGGTATGTACAACATAGGTTTCCAGAATTATTTGGCAGCAGGTAAGGAGGGTACACTCGTCGAGATGTTCCTCTTCGGTCTTCTTGTAATGTTGCCCAAAATCATCGTTTCCTATGGCGTTGGTCTCGGTATCGAGTTCATTGCAGCGCAGTTGAAGAAAGAGGAGATACACGAGGGTTTCCTTGTGTCGGGTCTTCTTATCCCTATGATTGTTCCCGTGGGTTGCCCCTTGTGGATAATCGCAATTGCAACAGCTTTTGCGGTAATCTTTGCCAAGGAGGTATTCGGTGGAACAGGTATGAATATCGTTAACGTGGCACTCATTGCACGTGCGTTCATCTTCTTTGCCTATCCCTCGGTTATCTCTGGTGATTCTGTCTGGGTAGCTACAGAGTCTATCTTCGGTCTCGGTTGCGACCTCCCCGACGGTTACACCTGCGCTACAGCATTGCAGTTAGCTGCCCAAAAAGGTGCAGAGATTACAAATGCTGCAGGCGGCGTCCTTGCAACAGGTGATATGATTTCGGGACTTATGCCCGGTTCGATAGGTGAGACAAGTGTCATTGCCATTGCTCTTGGTGCAGTGCTTCTCCTCTGGAGCGGTGTTGCAAGCTGGAAGGTTATGCTCAGCGTATTCGTAGGCGGTATTGCAATGTCGCTTCTCTTTGAGTACACATTGTCCGATAATCCCGTAGCACAGGTACCTTTCTGGCAGCACCTCATTCTTGGCGGTTTCTGCTTCGGTGCAGTGTTTATGGCAACCGACCCTGTGACATCGGCACGTACCGAGACAGGTAAGTATATCTACGGCTTCGGCATCGGTGCTATGGCAATCCTCATTCGCGTGCTTAACCCCGGTTATCCCGAAGGTATGATGCTTGCAATATTGCTTATGAACGTTACAGCACCCTTTATAGATTATTGTGTGGTACAGGCTAACGTAAATGCCCGTGCACGTCGTTTAACCAAAAAGAACTAAGGGATATGGCAGCTAATAAATATGTATGCAAAATATGTGGATACGTTCACGAGGGCAACAATGCGCCCGACACGTGTCCTCTGTGTAAGGCAGGTAGCGACCAGTTCGCTCCCGTAGCAGAGCCTGCTGCCGAGGGCGGCAAGGCTGAGGCGCCCAAGAAAAAGGGTATCAACACCAACAGCGATATGTATGCTATTATCTATGCAGCAATCGTGGTTGTTATCGTTGCTTTCCTTTTGGCGGGTGTATCATCGGCACTCAAGCCTATGCAGGACGAGAATATTCGCCTCGACAAGATGAAGCAGATTCTCTCGTCGCTCCACATCAACGATGTAAAGGACGCCAAGGCTCAGTACGAGAGTGTTGTAAAGAAAGACGCCATCATAAACGCAGCTGGCAACGAGGTTGCTGCGGCAGGCGGTTTTGATGTAGCTAACGATGCTATAACCGAGGATAACCTCCCCATCTACGTATGTGAGGTTGACGGCGAAGAGAAATATGTAATTCCTATGACAGGACAAGGATTGTGGGGCGGCATTTGGGGCTATATGGCCGTAAATAGCGACGGCAACACCATCTACGGTGTCTACTTCTCACACGCGAGCGAGACTCCCGGTCTTGGTGCCGAGATTGCAAGCGACAAGTTCAAGTCGCGCTTCGACGGCAAGAACATCATTGCAAACGGCGAGGTTGCCCTCGAGGCTGTAAAGGGCCGTTTGAGCAACGAGGCTACTCAAGTGAACTCAATCTCGGGTGCTACAATTACCTGTAACGGTGTCAATGCTATGCTCAAGAAATGCCTGGGCAACTACAAGGCTTTCCTTGCAGCTAAGCAGCAGCCCCAAGCTAATGTTGAACCTACAACCGAATGCTGCGAGGGCGCTTGTCCCGAGGCAGAGGCTAATGCAACGGAGGAATAAACTATGGCAGAGCTTTTTTCAAAGAAAAACAAAGAGGCGTTGACAACTCCTCTACTCAAGAACAACCCTGTTACATTGCAGGTGTTGGGTATATGTTCGGCACTTGCCGTAACAAGCAAATTGGCGCCCGCAGTGGTGATGGGCCTTTCGGTTACCATCATTGTGGCTATGGCCAACGTGATTATCTCGCTCATTCGTAACACAATCCCCAACCGTATCCGTATTATCATACAGTTGGTTGTTGTTGCGGCACTTGTGACAATTGTAAGTGAGATTCTTAAGGCATTTGCCTACGATGTGAGCGTGCAGCTTTCGGTGTACATCGGACTCATCATCACAAACTGTATCCTTATGGGACGTTTGGAGGCGTTTGCAATGCAGAATGGTCCTTGGGCATCGTTCCTCGACGGTATAGGTAACGGAGTGGGTTATGCTATGATACTTATTATCGTTGCATTCTTCCGCGAGCTGTTCGGTTCGGGTACACTTTTCGACTACCCCGTTATCCCCCAGGCACTTTACGATATGGGATATATAAACAACGGTCTTATGCTTATGGCTCCGATGGCATTCTTCCTTATAGCTTGCATCATCTGGGTACAGAGAGCAAAGGACAAGAGTTTGCAAGAGAACTAATTTATGAATACATAACAGAAAGGAGATTTAATTATGGAACATTTCTTTAGTTTATTTGTCCGCTCAATCTTTGTGGACAATATGATATTCGCCTTCTTCCTTGGTATGTGTTCATACCTCGCTGTATCGAAGAGCGTTAAGACAGCGATTGGCCTTGGTATTGCAGTTACATTCGTACAGTTAATAACACTTCCCGTCAACTACTTGTTGCAGACAGAAGTACTTGGTCCTAATGCCATAGTAGAGGGCGTAGACCTATCTTTCCTTGCGTTCATCCTCTTTATTGCGGTTATCGCAGGTATAGTGCAGTTGGTTGAGATGGTTGTTGAGCGCTTCTCTCCCTCGTTGTATGCTTCGTTGGGTATCTTCCTTCCTCTTATCGCTGTAAACTGTGCCATTATGGGTGGTTCACTCTTTATGCAGCAGAGAATAGCAATGGAGGCAAGCAACTCACAGGCAATACTTAACTTCTGGGATTCAGTGGCTTTTGCACTTGGCTCGGGATTGGGCTGGGCTTTGGCAATTGTGCTTTTTGCAGCAGTTCGCGAGAAGATGGAGTATTGCATTGTTCCCAAGCCTTTGCGCGGATTGGGTATCGCATTCATCACAGTGGGACTTATGGCACTTGCGTTTATGTGCTTCTCTGGAATTAAAATGTAATTAACCACTTAATAAACGAATACTATGGATTTTAATTTGATAATTGCAAGTATTGTCGTCTTTCTTGTAATCATCCTTTTGTTGGTGGTTATATTATTGGTGGCAAAGAAGTATCTGCTCCCCTCGGGTAACGTAAAGGTTACCATTAACGGCGAGAATACCGTTGAGGTTGCAGCAGGTGGAACACTCCTCGGTACACTTGCCGAGAATGGTATTTACCTTCCCTCGGCTTGTGGCGGTAAGGGTTCGTGTGCACAGTGTAAGTGTCAGGTTGTCGAGGGCGGTGGCGAGATTCTTCCCTCGGAGAAGGGACACTTCTCTCGTAAGGAGCAGCAGGACCACTGGCGTCTTGGCTGTCAGGTAAAGCTCAAGGGCGATGTTTCCATCAAGGTACCCGAGTCTGTTATGGGTGTCAAGGAGTGGGAGTGCGAGGTTATCTCGAACAAGAACGTGGCTACCTTCATCAAGGAGTTCATCGTGGCATTGCCTCCCGGCGAGCATATGGACTTTGTGCCCGGTTCTTACGCGCAGATTAAGATTCCTGCATACGAGATGGATTATGACAAGGACATCGACAAGAGCCTTATCACCGACGAGTATCTTCCCGCTTGGGAGAAGTTCGGTCTTCTCGGTCTCAAGTGCAAGAACACAGAGCCCACTATCCGTGCCTACTCAATGGCCAACTATCCTGCAGAGGGTGACCGCATTATGCTCACAGTGCGTATTGCAACACCTCCCTTCAAGGCCGACCGTTCGGGCTTTATGGACGTTCCCTGCGGTATCGCATCATCTTATATCTTTACACTGAAACCCGGTGACAAGGTAATTATGAGCGGTCCTTACGGAGACTTCCACCCCATCTTCGACTCCAAGAAGGAGATGATGTGGGTAGGTGGTGGAGCAGGTATGGCTCCCTTGCGTGCCCAGATTATGCATATGACCAAGACTCTCAAGACTACCGACCGTACAATGACATATTTCTACGGTGCACGTGCATTGAACGAGGTATTCTATCTCGAGGATTTCTTGCAGCTCGAGAAGGAGTTCCCCAACTTCACATTCCACCTCGCGCTCGACCGTCCCGACCCCGCAGCAGATGCAGCAGGCGTAAAATATACTCCGGGATTTGTGCATCAGGTAATCTATGAGACATACCTCAAGAACCACGAGGCTCCCGAGGATATCGAGTACTATATGTGTGGTCCTGGCCCGATGTCAAAGGCTGTTGTAAATATGCTTACTGACCTTGGTGTTGAGGAGAAATCTATTATGTACGATAACTTTGGAGGATAAGCATTTAGAAGGCTTACATACAACAAAAAAGGAGACCGCGCGGTCTCCTTTTTTGTTGTATGTTCTTCCGGTGCTCCTGTGCTGCCGGGCTCTCTTACTCCTCGTCCTCTTTGTGTGCAAAGAACGTGAAGTTTACGCTGCCGTAGGCAATGTGTCGCACAAAGCAGGGGTGCTGCTCGAAATTGTTGTCCTTACCGTGCTCAAAGACAAGGAGCCCGCCTTTCTTGAGCATATTGCTGCTCATTATAAGCTCGGGAATCTCGGGCAATCCTTTCAGTGCGTATGGAGGGTCGGCAAAGATGAGGTCGTAGCTCTCTGTGCAGCGTCGTATGAAGCGGAAAGCATCGTCGCGGACAATGCGCCAGGCATCGTCCTTGAGCGTTGCTGAGACCTTTTTGAGGTGTGAGTGGTGCAATGAGTCCATCTCTACCGATGTTACCGAGGGACAGCCGCGTGAGAGCAGCTCGAGGCTTATGCTGCCAGTGCCCGAGAAAAGGTCGAGTGCCGCCGACTCCTCAAAGTCGATGCTGTTCATAAGTATGTTAAAGAGGTTCTCTTTGGCAAAATCGGTGGTGGGGCGTGCCTTGAAGTTGCGTGGGACGTCGAAATGGCGTCCTTTATATTTGCCGCTTATTATTCGCATAGGAGTAGTGCTTGTAGGTCGAATGGTATTTCGTTAATCTTGTTCAGGAGGTTGGAGCGGAATAGCTCGTTGGGGTTCAGCCTCCTGGTGTTGCGAATGAATTGTCGCAGTAGTGGGGTTATCTCCTCTACGCTCTTGTCTCCGCAAAGGAAGAGTGTGTCGTCGTGCTGCGATAGTTGCTGCTCCTGCCATATACTGAGCAGGTAGAAGGCCTGGTCGTGTGTCTCTTGCGACGTGATGCTGTTGGAGAGCTGCAGGGCATCGCCTCTCATCGAGAGTATGAGGGATTTTCCTTTGTGGTAGTAGGCCAGTATGTAGTTGCCGTCGCTCAGCTTGTGGCGCGAGAGGAAGCCGAGGAGTATGCTCGCGGGGGTATATATCGTCGCCTCGCCCAACTGCAGCAGTCTGTTGTACAGGGCATTATCGACTGCGAAGAGCACCGTGTAGCCTTGTGCCGTAAGGGTGTTGGCTATTATGTGGCTGTCGGCGGGTGTGCCGGGGAAGCAACTGCGGTAGAGGGTACTGTGATGCTCCTTCTCGTCGTACTCTCCGGGTATCACCGTGAACTGCTCTGTCACTATTATTGCCTTCACCTCGTTGTAGCTGTTTGTGGCAAAGGGGCAGGCTCTCCACGCTGCGTCGAAGTTTGCCGCAAGGGGCATATTGCTCTCTGCCTCGTGGTAGTGGTAGAGGAGTGTGTCGGGGCTGCTTGCCGTATAGCTGCAAAAACAAAATCCATTCGTACTTATACGAATGGATAATGTTGTATGTGGGTTATGGGGTACTCTGTTCATTAGAGAGTGTTATTCCCAGTTACCTGCGTTGTTGTTGGGCTGCTCTACATCACCAACCTTAAGACCGCAGTAACGGCCGAGCTTCTTCTGTGCACTGATGAGGTTGCGCATCTCCTGGTCGTTGATACCGGTGAGGTATGTCTCGTAGGGTGTGCGTGCCTCGAACAACCACTGGGCTGTACCCGATTTTGTTGTGTCGCAACGTGTAGCAAGTTCAAACTCAACACCGTTGCCGAAAGGAACGTATCTGAGTGAGTCGGCGCAGAAGTTCTTGCCGTAGATGGTGTCGATGAGCGCAATCCACGATGTATCGCGACGGAACTCACGCAAGCCTTCCTTGTCAACCTCGTCCCATTTGTTTGTCTTTTGTGCCTTTGCAATCATATCAAGCACCTTCTGCTCGGTAAGACCGCGCTCAAGCTGGTCGTCGTTGAGCTCTCCAACCTTGAGAATGATAGGCATCTGAGCTGTCTTGATGAATGTGATGAGTGAGTCGAAGTTGTCGGTGTAGCTGCGGTCCTGTGTGTTGTTACGGTACTCAATCTGTGCTGTACGGATGTCGATGAGACGTGCAATGATTGCCTTTTCGCGTGATGAACGCTCTTCGCTGAATTCAATGGGGTCAAGAATACTGCGCACACTGATGTATGCCAAACCGGCAATTGCTACCAAGAGCAACAAGTTTAATGCTAATTTCTTCATAAGGTTCAGTTATTTTTTTTGTTTTATTATTCGTGTTGTGAATATATTTGTTTACCTTCGTGTAAGCAAATACTTTGCAAAAATAAAATAAAAAAACGGAAATACGTTTTTATATTCAATTTTTATTGTCAAAAAGTGATAAATAAATATTTAACATCGCAAATTAAGTCAAATTTTCCTTTTGTTCCAACTCTTCAGCAAGAAAAAACAATAGAAAAAATTGCCGATTTCCTGTTGTGCGACGACGACAGGCGCTTGTTTATGCTTTGCGGATATGCGGGAACGGGAAAGACCACTCTTGTGGCCGCACTTGTGAAGACGCTCGGGCAACTGGAGAGGCGCACGGTACTCCTTGCCCCCACAGGCCGTGCGGCAAAGGTCTTCTCGCTATATTCGGGCAGCCCGGCGCACACAATCCACAAGTGTATATACAGGCAAAAGTCCATTGTGAACAACGCGGTATTCACGCTCAACGAGAACCGTCACAAGAATACGCTTTTCATTGTCGACGAGGCATCTATGATTGCCAATGGGGGAATGTCGGGCTTCGGGTCGGGAGCGCTGCTCGACGACCTTGTGGAATATGTATATTCGGGGGTGGGGTGCTCGCTGCTGCTGCTTGGCGATACGGCGCAGTTGCCTCCAGTGGGCGAGGAGCATTCTCCGGCCCTGCAGCCCGAGTATCTGCGCTCTATGATGCTCAATGTGGTGCGCGTGGAGATGACGCAGGTGATGCGCCAGTCCGATGCTTCGGGTATCCTGTACAACGCCACGATGCTGCGCGGAATGGTTGCCGACGGTGCTGTGGGGCTGCCGCCCTCCATCTGCTTCGGTAATTTTGCCGATGTGTGCCGTGTCTCGGGCGAAGAACTGATAGAGGCTATAGAGGGGTGTTACAGCGAGGCGGGCATAGACGATACGATAATCCTGTGCCGTTCCAACAAACGCGCCAATGTCTACAACGAGGGCATAAGGCGCAGGATACTCTACCGCGAGGACGAGCTTAACCGCGGCGACCTTCTTATGGTGGTGAAGAACAACTACTATTGGCGCGAGGAGCTTGGCAAGGAGGACAAGAGCCTGCTCGATAAGATTGATTTCATTGCCAATGGCGACGTGGCACAGATTGTGCGTGTGGGCGGCAGCGAGGAGATGTACGGCTTCCGCTTTGCCGATGTCACGCTCTCGTTCATCGACTACGACTGCGAGATGGACGTAAAGATTATGCTCGACACGCTCACGAGCGAGTCGCCGTCGCTCACACGCGACGAGAATGAGCGCCTTTTTGCTGCCGTGTGGGACGATTATCCCGAGATTCGCTCCAAGCGCAAGCGTATGGAGGAGATGCGCAAGAATCCTTATTACAATGCTTTGCAGGTGAAATATGCCTACGCTGTCACTTGCCACAAGGCGCAGGGAGGCCAGTGGCGACGTGTGTTTGTCGACCAGGGTTTTGTGCCGGCCGAGAGTATGTCGGCCGATTATTACCGCTGGCTCTACACTGCCTTTACGCGTGCAAGCGAGAAACTCTATCTTGTCAACTGGAAGGAGCTGTAGTGCGGTTTATTTCTCTTTTCTCCCAAAGAGCGAGAAGTGCACGTAGCGCTTGGGGTTCTCGCGCAGGTTCTCAAGGAGGGCCGTTGCCGCCTCGGTTGTGCGGTTCAGATTGTTGTAGAGCGTGGTGTCGCTCAGCAGACGTCCGGCTGTGCCCTCTCCCTCGCGCAGTGCCGCTGTGATGTGTTGCAAATTGGTGAGTGTACTGTCGAGCGAACCGAACAGGCGTGCATAGTCAATCTCCTTGAGTTCCGAGCTCGTTGCGAGCAGATTGTCCTCAATCTCTATCATTCGGCCGCTGATTTGCGGTATGTCATTGGCAAGCAGGCTGTTGAGCTGTCGGGTGGTGGTGCCGAGCTCGGCTGTGAGGCTCTCCACATTACCCAGTGATGCTGCGAGCGAGGGGTTGGTGAGCAGGGTGTTGAGCGCCGTGAGCACCGAGTCTACTTTGGGCACTATGCTGTTTATTGCGGGTAATACAGTCTCGCTTGCCTCGCCCATAAGTCCTTTGTCGAGGAAGCCTGCTATCGTGTCGCCGGGTGCGATGCTTGTGCTGCTTGCCGACGGGTTTATGCTTATGTCGGCTCCTCCCAGTATGTGGGTTGTTATTTTCGCTGTGCTGCCCGAGGGTATCTGCAAACGCTTGTCAATCTCAATCTCCACTACAATATTACTCAGGTTGCTGTAGTCGTAGTGAATCTCGCGCACGTTGCCTGCCTTGAATCCGTTCAGATAGACGGGGCTTGAGCTTGCAAGCTGGCTTATGTTGCTGAATGTCACATAGTATGTGTTGCCCATCTTGAAAAGGTCTATTCCCTTGAAAAAGTTGATGAGGAAATAGAGTGTCAGGAGTGCTGCTATTCCCAGTACTCCTATGAGAAACTCGCGCGAAAAGATTTTATTTTTCTTCATATTCTTCTTTTTTCTTTATTTTGCTTGCCTGGTTGTGAGGCAATCTTGTGTCCGGTGCTCCGTGCGCAGATGCCTTGCCCTGCATTTTGTGTCACTTGTTGCCCTTAAACTCTTTTATGGCCTCTCTGGTGTCTATGCGCTTGCCGTTCCTGAACGCTACGATGAAAGCTCCCGGAAAGAGTTTCTTTATCTCTTTGCTCTTGCGTACAATGAGGTTGTAGTCGGTTGACGATTCGCAGGTGTATTTGTACACGCCACCCTCGGTGTAGTATTCTACCTTTTTTCCTTTGAAACGCTTATCTTTGGGGTTAAGTTTTGTCGAGGAGGTGAGTATCTGTATCTTGAATACAGGTGTTCCGTTGCTTTGCTTCTTGTCTTGTTTCTTGTTCTGTTGCGGGGGTGTAGTAACGGCTGTTTCCGTTTCTGTCTCTTGGGGCACAGGTGTCTCCTCTACTACGGTGGGGGGTGCAGTTTCTCTGCTTGGAGAACTGCCTAACAGTGTGCGTTTGTACTCCTCGTAGTAGTTGCAGAATCCCTCGAATATGCCTGTTGCGAGCTGCTTCTGTCCGTTCTTCGATGCAAGGTATTGCTCCTCCTTTGCGTTTGAAATGAATGCGAGCTCAATGAGTATGCGGGGCATCTCGGTCTGATGGAGCACCCAGAAGCCCGCCGACGCCACTCCGCGGTTGTATAGCTTTGAGTGTTTTATCATTCCTGCCTGTACGTACTCGGCACAGGAGATGCTTTTCTTTATGTCGTGTCCCAGTATGATGTCCGATATTATGGCACTCTCGGCCGAGTTGGCGGCATAGCTGTGTCCGCTGCCCTCTTCCTTGTACACCTCGTCGTTCTCGTATTTTGCAGCGGCTATTGCCTCGGCGTCGCTGCCTGCTCCCAGCGTGAATGTCTGGCAACCGTGTGCGCTGCGGCTGGGCGAGGCGTTGGAGTGTACCGATATGAAGAGGTTGGCTTTTGCCTTGTTTGCAATGGAGGCACGTGCTCCCAATGAGAGGTATGTGTCATTGGTGCGTGTGTACACTATCTTTATTTCGGGGTACTTCTTTCTTATCATTTCGCCGAACAGCAGTGATACCTTGAGGTTGACGTCGCTCTCGCGCGTGCCTTTCTTGCCTATTGCTCCGGGGTGACGGCCGCCGTGCCCGGGGTCGATGACAAGAACAAACTGCTTGCTCTTTTGTGCGAATACCTCGGGTGCTGCCGCTGCGGACAGCAATAGAAGGCATAGTATGAGTCTTATTGCTCTTGCCATTTTCTTGCGGGTGTTATTTGTTGTTTATGTAATCTACAATCCACGCGCCCACCTCCTTTGTACCGTAGGGGGGCTGGCCGTCGCACTGAATGTCGGCTGTGCGTATGTTTTCCTTCATCGATGCCTCTACGGCCTCGCGTATGAGTGCTCCCTCCTCCATAAGTCCGAAGGCATACTCGAACATCATTGCTGCCGAGAGTATGGTGGCAAGGGGGTTGGCAATGTTCTTGCCTGCCGCCTGGGGCCAAGAGCCGTGTATGGGCTCAAAGAGTGATGTGTGCACACCTACAGATGCCGAGGGGAGGAGACCCAATGAACCGGTTATCACCGAACCCTCGTCGGTGAGAATGTCGCCGAACATATTCTCGGTCACCATCACGTCGAACGACGAGGGCCACTGTATGAGACGCATCGCAGCGTTGTCGACAAACATAAATTCGGTCTCCACCTCGGGGTAGAGCGGGGCAATCTCTTTTGCTACTTCGCGCCACAGACGCGAGGTGGCAAGCACGTTGGCCTTGTCCACTACTGTTACTTTCTTGCGGCGTTTCATTGCATACTCGTAGGCGAGCTTCACGATGCGCTCAATCTCCTCGCGTGTGTAGACGCAGGTGTCGTAGGCTGTAGTGCCGTCCTCGCTGCGTCCTTGCGGACGGCCAAAATAGAGTCCGCCGGTGAGTTCTCGTATGCACATAAAGTCGGTGCCCTCTACAATATCGGGGCGCAGGGGCGACTTGTGCATAAGTGCCTCGAAGGTTGTTACGGGACGTATGTTGGCATAGAGCCCAAGCTTCTTGCGCATTGCGAGCAGACCCTGCTCGGGGCGTACCTTGGCCTGCGGGTTGTTGTCGTAGCGAAGGTCGCCCACTGCACCAAAGAGCACTGCGTCGCTCTGCATACACAGTTCGTGTGTCGCGTCGGGGTAGGGATTGCCTGTGGCGTCTATTGCGCAGGCTCCCACAAGTCCTGTCCCGTAGCTCAGCGTGTGGCCGAACTTGTTGCATACTGCTTTTGTCACTTCCAATGCTTGTGCTATAATCTCGGGGCCGATGCCGTCTCCCGGCAATACTGCGATATTTAGATTCATAGTGTTGTCTGTTGATTGTTTGTGATTGTTTGTGGCAACAGAGGTCCTGCGCGGTTTGCCATTGTTGCCGATATTTGGTTTACTTGTGTGCAAAGTTAGTTAAAAAATACATCTTTTATATATCTTGCGGGCGGTAATGTGTGGCTATAAGTTTTTTTAGCATATATAATAAAGCATAAGTGTCCCGCGCGGGACACTTATGCTTTATTGTGTTGGGATTGTTTACAGGGTCCTTTTGCTCTCGTACTCCTCAATCTTGTCCTTGTTGCTGAGCAAAAAGTCGATGTCGTCGAGTCCGTTCATAAGGCAATGCTTCTTGTAGCCGTTAATCTCAAAACTCTCGCTCTTTCCCGTCGCGTTGTTGGTTATTGTCTGTGCGGGGAGGTCTACGGTTACCTGTGTGGCGGGGTCGGCTGCAATGCTGTCGAACAGCTCCTTGAGAAAGCCCTCGCTCACAACAACGGGCAGTACAAAGTTGTTGAGTTCGTTGTTCTTGTGAATATCGGCAAAAAAGCTCGATACAACCACCCTGAATCCATAGTCGGCTATTGCCCACGCTGCGTGCTCGCGGCTGCTGCCGCAACCGAAATTCTTGCCTGCCACAAGGATACGTCCCTTGTATGTGGGATTGTTGAGTACAAACTCCTTGTTCATATTGCCCTCCTTGTCGAACCGCCAGTCGCGGAAGAGGTTCTCGCCGAAGCCCTCGCGGGTGGTTGCCTTCAGGAAACGTGCGGGTACAATCTGGTCGGTGTCGACATTCTCAAGCGGCAAGGGAATGCAACTGTCGGTTATTATGTTGAATTTTTCTTTTTTCATCTTTGTGTTATTGGAAACTCTTCTTTACAGGAAATCTCGGGGGTCGCTTATGCAGCCTGTTACTGCTGCTGCTGCTGCTACGTAGGGGCTTGCAAGGATTGTGCGTGCTCCAGGGCCTTGACGGCCCTCGAAATTGCGGTTGCTTGTCGATACGCAATATTTTCCTTCGGGCACTTTGTCCTCATTCATCGCAAGGCACGCCGAACAGCCCGGCTGACGGAGCTCAAAGCCTGCCTCCTGCAGAATCCTGTCTATCCCCTCGGCTACAATCTGGCGTTGTACGCTCCACGAGCCGGGAACTATCCACGCTGTTACTCCGGGGGCTTTCTGTCGTCCCTTTACAATTTGTGCAAAGGCGCGGAAGTCCTCTATGCGGCCGTTGGTGCAAGAGCCTATGAACACATAGTCCACGGGCTTGCCCAGCAGTTTCTCTCCTGCCCCGAAACCCATATATCCGAGCGATTTTTCGTATGAGGAGCGTCCCGCCTCGTCTACGGTGTCCACTCCGGGGATACTCTCTGTTATTCCCATTCCCATTCCTGGGTTTGTGCCGTAGGTGATACGCGGCTCAATATCTTCGGCGGCAAAGGTGTACTCCTTGTCGAACACGGCGTCCTCGCCGCTGTAGAGGGTCTTCCAATAGGCGACAGCCTTGTCCCACTCCTCGCCCTTGGGGGCATATTCGCGTCCTCTGATATATTCGAACGTCGTTTCGTCGGGTGCAACCATTCCGCCGCGTGCGCCCATCTCTATTGACAGGTTGCACAGTGTGAGGCGGCTCTCCATACTCATTGAGCGTATGGCGCTGCCGGCATACTCTACAAAGTAGCCCGTTGCACCGCTTGTCGTCATCTGTGACATAATGTAGAGTGCAACGTCCTTGGCTGTCACTCCCTTGCCCAGTGTGCCCTCGACGCTTATGCGCATTGCCTTGGGCTTCTGTTGCAGGATACATTGCGATGCCATCACCATTCCCACTTCGCTCGTTCCGATGCCGAATGCCACTGCGCCCATTGCTCCGTGTGTCGAGGTGTGCGAGTCGCCGCATACGATGGTCATTCCCGGCAGCGTGAGCCCCTGCTCGGGGCCCACCACGTGTATGATGCCGTTCTTGGGGTGCATCATTCCAAAGAGCGGGAGTCCGAACTCGCCTGCGTTCCTCACTAATGTCTCCACCTGGTTGCGCGACACGGGTTCCTTGATGGGCTTGTCCTGCTCCATTGTGGGGATATTGTGGTCGGGCATACAGAAAATCCTTTCGGGACGCAGGCAGCCGATGCCGCGCTTGCGAAGCTCGTCGAATGCTTGGGGCGATGTCACCTCGTGGCAGTAGAGGCGGTCGATGTAGAGCTGTGTAGGGCCGTCGTCAACCTTCTGCACCACGTGGGCGTCCCATATCTTGTCAAAAAGTGTGTTCATTGTCTATTGTTGTTCCTTATTCCTGGAATTTGTTTATACAGTCGAGGTATGCCTCCACCGATGCGCTCACAATGTCGGTGTTTGCACCGAATCCGTAGTAGACGTGGTTGTTGTACTCCACCTGCATATGTACTTTACCCATATCGTCGCTGCCCTTGCTGATAGCCTGTATGGTAAACTCGCGCAGTGTCATATCGCGGCGTATGATGTTGCGCAGTGCGTTGATGGCTGCGTCCACAGGGCCGTTGCCTGTTGCGGCACTCTCGAAGAGCTCGCCCGCAATGCGCAGTCCGATGCTTGCCACCGAACGTATGTTCAGTCCTGTGGTCACCTGCAGGTAGTCGAGCTTGATGCCCTTGTTGCTGCTGCGTTCCGCTCCTGCGAGTACAAGTATATCGTCGTCGTTAATCTCCTTCTTCTTGTCGGCAAGGCGCAGGAACTCCTGATAGACCTCGTTCAGCTTGTCGTCGTCGAGTGTCACTCCCAGCACCGAGAGGCGGTACTTGAGCGCTGCGCGTCCGCTGCGTGCGGTGAGCACGATAGAGTTGTCGTCAATGCCCACGTCCTTGGGGTTCATAATCTCGTATGTGCTTACGTCCTTGAGCACTCCGTCCTGGTGTATGCCCGACGAGTGTGCGAATGCGTTGCGTCCTACAATGGCCTTGTTGGGCTGCACGGGCATATTCATTAGGCTCGAGATCATTCGGCTTGTGGGGTATATCTTCTGTGTGTTTATGTTTGTGTCGATGTTCAGGAGAGGGTGGCAGCGGGTAATCATCACAATCTCCTCAAGCGAGGTGTTTCCGGCTCTCTCGCCAATTCCGTTGATTGTCACCTCAACCTGGCGCGCGCCGTTCATCACTCCCGCAAGGGTGTTTGCGGTTGCCATTCCAAGGTCGTTGTGGCAGTGGGTCGATATTATCGCGTTGTGGATGCCGTCGACGTGCTCCATAAGGTATTTTATCTTCTCGCCATACTCCGAGGGGAGGCAGTAGCCTGTGGTGTCGGGGATATTCACCACTGTTGCACCGGCCTTAATCACGGCCTCCACCACGCGTGCAAGATACTCGTTGTCGGTGCGGCCCGCATCTTCGGCGTAGAACTCCACGTCCTCGACGTAGCGCTTCGCGTATTTTACTGCCGCTACGGCTGTCTCGATAATCTTCTCGCGTGTCGAACGGAACTTGTATTGTATGTGCGAGTCCGATGTTCCTACACCTGTGTGTATGCGCTTGCGCTTTGCGAAGCGGAGCGCATCGGCTGCAACGTCGATGTCCTTTTCTACCGCACGGGTAAGTGCGCATATTGCGGGCCAGGTTACGGCTTTTGAAATCTCTATGACAGAGTTGAAGTCGCCGGGGCTTGATATAGGGAAACCTGCCTCTATGCAGTCCACGCCCAAAAGTTCGAGCTGCTTGGCCACCTGTATCTTCTCCACTGTATTCAATTGGCAACCGGGAACCTGCTCTCCGTCGCGCAGCGTTGTGTCAAATATAAAAAGTCTGTCACTCATAATTCTTCGGTATTGTTGTGTAAATACAAATTTGCTTTTTTTATGTGCATTGGCTGCAAAAATAACACAATTATTTAGAAAACTAAATATTGGTGTCGCAAAATGATAGCAAAATAAAGAAATTTGTATATTTTTTGCGTCGCCTTGCCTGCGCTTCTCTTCTCTCGGGTTTTTTTACTTTACACTTTCCTTTCTTTTCTCTTGCATTTATTTTTATTTTATGTATATTCGCATCGCTTATGCATTTGTTAATAATCAGTAAATATAGTATATGAATACAAAAACAAAGACAATAGAATTTGCAATTCCTTACAGGGTGAACGAGGAGGCGCATCTGCAATTGCGTTATAGGCTGGGGGACGAGGAGGAGAGTAGCTCTAAGGTGCTTCCCCTTGTTGAGGTGATACGCGGCGAGTGGAGCGGTGCCCTTCCCCTTGACGAGGGTGCAGACACGCTGTGCTACGGCTACGAGTATGTGCGTGGCGGCAGGGTAGTGCGCAGCGAGTGGAACACAATGCCTCACTCGGTGCGCCTGAACAGTGTGAACCGCCGGTATATGCAGTACGATTGCTGGATAGATTCGCCTCCCGGATACTATATGCAGACGGGGCTTTTCAGAATGTTCGCTCCAGCCGAGCCGTTGACCGATGAGAACTGCATAAATTGGTATAACAGGAGTGTTACCTTTTCTATATATATATTGGGGCTTGCCGAGGGTGAGCAGCCTGCTGTTGCGGGCGACGCCCAGGTGCTTGGAGCGTGGAATGCCGGCGAGGCTCTCCCGCTGCAGTGCGTGGCTCCCAACTTGTGGAGCGTGACTTTCGATGCGCAGGATATATGGAGCGGTTGCATACAGTTCAAGATTATAGTGCGCCGCAACGACGGTACGATATATTGGGAAGAGGGTGACAACAGGATAGTGGCACTCGGCGACCTTGAAAAATCCACCGCACACAATTTCTCGTTGGGACTGTTGAGCGTGGCGCAGCCCTCGCTGCGTCTTGCGGGAACGGTAATCCCGCTCTTCTCGTTGCGCAGTGAGAGCAGTTGGGGAATAGGCGATTTTGGCGACCTCAAGAAAATGGTCGACTGGCTGGTGCTGACAGGGCAGAATGTACTCCAGCTCCTGCCTGTGAACGATACTACTATCTTCGGCGGAAAGGAGGACTCTTATCCCTACAACTGCGTGTCGGTGTTTGCACTCAATCCCATATATGCCGATATTGAGTCGCTCCCCAGGCTGAGTGACAACCGTTGGCAATACTACCGCAAGCGTGCGCGCGAGCTCAATACCCTGTCTACGGTGGAATATGCTGCCGTGTACAACCTCAAGATAAGCTACCTGCACGAGCTCTTCGACCAGATAGGCGATGAGGTACTCTCTTCAAATGCCTGCCGCGCCTTTGCGCGTGCGCAGCGCAGTTGGCTGCGTCCTTACACGCTCTACCGTTTCCTTATGTCGCATCTGCGCTGCAATATCACGGAGTGGGGAAAATACAGCCGCTACGACGAGGCCGTGTACGACAGCGTGCTTGCCGATTACAGCAATGCTGCACACGAGCTCAATTTCAATACATTCGTACAGTATATCCTCTTCTCGCAACTTAGCGAGGCGCACAGCTATGCCAACTCCAAGCGCGTGGCGCTAAAGGGCGATATTCCCATCGGAGTAGCCCCCAACGGTGCCGATGTGTGGTGCAACCCCTCGCAGTTCAACCTTACAGTGTCGGCGGGTGCTCCTCCCGATGCTTTCTCGGCCAATGGACAGAACTGGGGTTTCCCCACATACAATTGGGAACTTATGGCTACAGAGGGCTATGAGTGGTGGCGCAGCCGTCTGCAGTATATGTCGAATTTCTTCGACGCCTACCGCATCGACCATATTCTCGGCTTCTTCCGTATCTGGGAAATTCCGCGTTGGGCAAAGAGCGGACTGGCGGGAATGTTCTCTCCGTCGCGTCCCTTTACCCGCGAGGAGCTGGAGACTGCGGGCTTCGTCTTCGATGTCAAGCGCCATACACGCGCCTATGTGACACGGGAAACGGTGAACGGCATCTTCCGCCATCTTGCCGCGTATATAACCTCGCAGTATTTCGACGTATGTCCCGACGGCAACCTTACATTCAAGGAGAAATTCCTCAATCCTCATATCCTGCACGCCGACCTTTACAGTGCCGACAGCCCTGTGCCGTATGAACTGAAGGAGGAGGTGCTAAGGCTCTACGGCGAGGTACTCTTCTTCTGCGACGAGCGTGGCTTCACACCGCGCATCGATGCCTACTCGACGCTTGCATACAAACTGCTCTCCGACTGTGGACGTGCAGCATATAACCGCCTCTACGAGGAGTATTATTATCGCCGTCACACCCATTTCTGGTACGAGGAGGGTATGCGCAAGCTGATGCCCGTGCTCCTGTCCACTCCAATGACGGCCTGCGGCGAGGACCTGGGTATGATACCCGACTGTGTGCCATGGGTAATGCATAACTTACAGATAATGTCGCTCGAGATACAGCGTATGCCCAAAGTGTATGGCGAGGCCTTTGCGCGTCCCGAGGATTATCCCTATCTGTCGGTTGCAACGCCCTCTACCCACGATATGAGCACTTTGCGTGGCTGGTGGTGCGAGGATATGTCGGTTACTCGTAACTTCTATAACAATGTGCTTGAGCACGATGGTGATGTTCCCCAGGAGATGAGCGGCGAGATTGCTGCCGAGATAATTTCAAGCCATTTGGAGTCGCCCTCACTGCTTGCTCTTTTTGCTTGGCAGGACCTTATGGCTATGGACGAGCGTCTGCGCAGGGCGAACCATAATGAGGAGCGTATAAACGAGCCGTCGAACCGCGACCACGTGTGGTGCTACCGTATGCACCTCACTATGGAGCAGCTTATCGATGAGGAGGGATTCAATACTTTCCTGCGCTCAATGATAAAGGCCTCGGGCAGAGGCGGTTGAGCCGAGTGAGGGGCTTCCCTTGCTGTTGCCTGCAGCATAAGAGAATCACCTGCCGATAGTCGCGACTATCGGCAGGTGATTCTGTAAGTGGGGTTTCTTTCTGTCTCTTATTCCTCGGCGATGCCTATCTCTATCCAGCGCTCGGCTATCATACGGCAGTCCTCTATGGCAACTTCCATTTCAACCTCGTACTCCTTTGTCAATAACTCGGCGAGTGTCTCAATATCGAACGACTCGAGCTTCTCTACACAGTTCCACAGGTAGGCTGCAGTCTCGTTGAGGCTTATGATTTTGCTGAAGTCTACGTTCTCCACTCCGGCAGGAACCAAAAGGTACTCGCCACATACATTTTGCATTTCGAATCCTTTTTTTGCTTTCATATTTCTATATGTTTATGAATTTTATAACTCTTCGGTGTATTGCCAGCAATATTCTGCGTACGGGTTTCAGCTTGTCCCACAGGAAGGAATAGGTTTTCCATTTCTTGCTCTCTACGCTCACTCGCTTGCCTTTTCTTGTGATTGATACGACCGTGCCTATTATCTTGTCGGCGGTGAATGTCTCCGTCTGCGAGAGATAGTTGCCGTCGCCCTGCATAGTTACGGTGTCGCCCTCTATCTTTATTATGCGGTGCAGCGCGTATGTTCTTGGCGCAATCTCGGCCAGCACCACTTGTCCTATCCTGGGTTCCTGTGGCAGTGTGATTTCTACCTTGTCCCTTCCGTTCTCAATGAACGGGCGCATACTGTATCCGCGTACGGTGAAGGTGACGCTTTTTCGTCCCTCCTGCCTGAGCATCTGTGCAATTTGGGTGACAAAGGTGTGGTTGTCTACCTTTACGGTGTCTATTGCCGGTTTTTTCTTGCTCATAGTCCAAGGGTGCTGCTTGATACCTTTGCCGCTTCCTCATCGGGGCGGCAGGAGAGTGTGTATACGGGTTGTTTCTCGAGTATCTTGGCTATTGTGCCGCATATGAATACGTGTATGCGCTTGTCGAATTTCATCGTAGAGCAGGAGCTTAGCATAATGCCGAATGCGCTGGGGATACTTTCCCGGTGCATCTTGTTGTGCTTGCTCTGTTCTATGGCCGTTATCCCGTTTATGGGGTAACTCACTTTCTTGTATACGGGGCGCTTGCCGCTCCAGGGCGAACCGTAGACGGTGGGTGTGCCGTCGGCGCTTATCCTCACTACGGGGTTATCGTCGTTTATGAGTGTGCTGCCGTCGATGTATTTTACCCACAGGTCGCTGTGTGTGCTCTTTCCCCGTCCGCTCTCGCCCAGGAACATATAGCCCTTGCCGCTGTTTTCTACAACCGACGAGTGCATCAGCAGTGTGCCGTGTGGGGCCGAGCAGTATGTGTACATCAGCATAAGTGCGTTGTTGAGGGCGAATGAGACCATCTCCTTGTCGCCGCGGGTGGCGATGGTGAGGTTGCGCATCATTGCGTCGCCTTGCAGGAATCCGCAGGGGATTTTATACTCGTTGAGTATTAGTATCTGGTAGGCTTCCTCACCTTGGCGGTAGACCTCGAAGTTTGCGGCGTTGCAGGGGAAGTATCCTATGCGTTCTCCTTGCCAGCAGGGTTGAATGCTGTCGTCTACGGTCATTGTGAAGAGTGGGGTGATGTCCTCGTCGCTCTCCTTGAAAATTTCGTACGATGGCAGCAGTTCGTCGATATTGCTCAGTTGGTGCTTTATCCTGAATGTGTGTCCTGCTACGGTATAACTGTTGGTGTACATATTTCTGTATTTATTTTTGTTCTTTTGGCAAAGATAGCACCAAACGAGCGAGAAAAGCGAAATAATGTTTCGCTTTTTTCACAGCGAGTGCCGAAAATCTTCGAGCTTCAGCTCAAAGATGGTTAAAATGTGGGCGAGAAAAGCGAAATAATGTTTCAGTATTTTTTACAGCGAGTGCCGAAAATCTTCGAGCTTCAGCTCAAAGATGGTTAAAATGTGGGCGAGAAAAGCGAAATAATGTTTCAGTATTTTTCACAGCGAGTGCCGAAAATCTTCGAGCTTCAGCTCAAAGATGGTTAAAATGTGAGCGAGAAAAGCGAAATAATGTTTCGCTTTTTTCACAGCGAGTGCCGAAAATCTTCGAGCTTCAGCTCAAAGATTGTTAAAATGTGAGCGAGAAAAGCGAAATAATGTTTCGCTTTTTTCACAGCGAGGGTGGATAACGTACTGTTGATAATTGAAATTTTCTCCGCATAAATAGCCTGAAAAAACTGCAAGTTTCAAAAAAAAATGTATTTTTGCATTTGCTTTTTCGGGAGCATTTATCCAATATGCTGTAAAGTATTAAGGCAATGATGAGAGACTGTTTTTCGTTGAATATAAATGGTAGGCTGTTGAGGCTCGAACGTCCGCAGGTGATGGGAATACTCAATGTTACCCCGGACTCTTTTTTTGACGAGTCGCGCGTGGGGAATGGCGAGATTGTGTCGCGTGTGCGTGCTATGCTCAATGAGGGGGCCGATATTATTGACGTTGGGGCCTGTTCTACGCGTCCCGGCAGCACTCCTGCCAGCGAAAAGGAGGAACTCGAAAGGTTGCACCGAGCGCTCGATGTCATAGATGCTGAGTTTCCCGAGGCGACAGTGTCGGTGGATACTTTCCGTGCGGCGGTGGTCCGCGAATGCGTGTCGCGGCATAATGTCGCAATCATAAACGATGTCTCAGCCTGCGGGTGGGACGACGCTATGATAGATGCGGTTGCCGAGGCTCGTCTGCCTTATGTCCTCACGCACAGCGTGGGAGCAGCCGGAACTTTGCCCGAGTATAAGGAGTTTATGCCCGAGGTGATGCTTTCCTTGTCTAAAGTGTTGTGGGAATTGCGCGGCCGTGGAGTAGCCGATGTAATTATTGACCCAGGCTTTGGATTCGGTAAAAGCGTTGAGCAGAATTTTGCGATGCTCGCCCATCTGCGGGAATTTTCGATATTAGAAGCTCCTGTCCTTGTGGGGCTTTCCCGAAAATCGATGATAACAAAGGTGCTGCGCATTGATGCGGCCCAGGCACTCGGCGGTACGACGGCCCTCAATATGGCTGCGCTTATGAATGGCGCACATTTTCTGCGTGTGCACGATGTCCGCGCGGCGGTAGAGGTTGTCAAGCTGTATCAGCAGATGTGCTCGTCGGTAGAAATTAAGTAATATGTATTATATATAATAAGGTATGAATTCAGCTTTTTCTATAATGCCGGCCGATTGGTTCCAGGGGCTGAGTGTAGGCTCTGCGATAATCGGCGCGATAGATATAATGTTGGTGGTCTCAATAACCTATTATCTCTATAGGTTAATGAAGGAGACCGGCTCGACAAATATATTCTACGGCATTTTTGTGTTCTTTATATTGTGGCTCATCGTTGCCCGGGGCTTCCAGATGAGAATGATGGGCGCCATACTCGACCAGTTGATGAACATTGGAGCCATAGCGCTCGTGGTGATTTTTCAAAAGGAGTTGCGGCGCTTCTTCAAGAATGTAGGTTCGCAAGGGCATTTCAAGTGCATTGCAAAGTACTTCGGCAAAAAAGACAAGGCTGATAAAAGCGCCGAAATGTACAAGCCCGTAGTTGACGCTTGTGTCGAAATGGCAGCCGAAAAGGTTGGTGCGCTCATTCTGATAGAACGTACGATAAACCTGGATATGTTCTCCGATAAAGGAGTGTGGATAGATGCAAGCATAAGCAAACCACTTATAGAGAATATTTTTTTCAAGAATTCTCCCTTGCACGACGGTGCGATGCTCATTCAGAACGGGCGAATAGCAGTTGCGGCCTGCCAGCTTCCCTTGTCCGATGATTTGGTGGTGCCCCTTAAATTGGGACTCCGTCACCGCTCTGCAATTAGCGCCTCGATGGTATGTGATGCAATAATTATTGTTGTGTCCGAGGAGACAGGAGGCATTTCAGTTGCTGTGAATGGGCAAATTAAACGCGGATTATCGCGTGAAGAGCTGGAGAAAGAGCTTGCTCGTGAAAATTGATATTTGTGTAAATGATTGATAATGAGAATGCAGGGATTTTCTTGTGAAAATTTCTGCATTTTTTCTCTTAAAATATTTGCGTGTTCCAATTTTTTGCCGTTACTTTGCAAACGCTTTCGGCACACAAACAAGTGCCTGCAGGCAAGTGTTCTTTGGATTTTTGGCGACCGGTTTTCAGTTTTTTTTGAGTTGAATTTCTTCTCGAAAAAAAATGTGAAAAAAAAGTTGCGAAAAATTTTGGTAATTCAAAAATTTGCTTTACCTTTGCACTCGCTTTCGGGACGGAACGACAGTGACGCCGAAACGCAGACGATCCTTGACAACATTCCATACAGACAAAGCAGTACAACGTGTCTTTGTTGTTTAGCAATAAACAATGAAGTATAACGAGTAAGGAACT
>JAFZIA010000103.1 GCA_017554605.1 Bacteroidaceae bacterium | reverse complement strand
CTCGGTCGGGTACTTGCTTGTCATTGCGGCTTACGGCTGTTTTAAGGGTGCTGCGGATCGCCCTCAGTTAGCCACGCTACGCGCGTCTAACTAGCGGTTGAACGTACCTCGCACTGTTTCCTTAAAACAGCCTACCCGCAACCTGAATTTCTTTTCGGCGTGCAGTTGGTCTAGGATTTACCTGTTGCAATAGATGAAAAATATTAGTCATTCAATGTGAATTTACCACACCTTTTTTCTACTGAGCCCTTAGAACACTCCTTATGATAGAGCACTCCTATCTTTTTATTAAAACAGCACTTGAAACCGAACATAAACTATTTTCTCTACGTTCAAACGTGCTGTTGAGGGCTTGCCCGAAAAAATGACAAATCGCGAACTTGTCATACTCACAAGAAATAGGGACAAACAGTCAACAGCAGTCTGTCTTCGAGTTGAAACTCAAAAAAACTTTGCGCTCACTTTTGCGCCCAATGTAAAAAAACTGGAACAATTTTCGTATTTCTCGCCCGCTTATTCGTATCATTTAATGAGATAGAATGCGGCTCGGAATAAAAAATCGAGTAAACTTGTTTTTTCTTCGCCCGCCTTTCACTATCTTTGCTTTTTGATTGGATAATTGTGCACCTTAGCAATACAAACAACCATAAATAAACAACATTATGAAGAGACAAACCCTAAAGGGCCTGGCAGCACTATTGGCAGCAGCTACCATAGGAATGTGGCAGATGCCAGCACAAGCAGCCCCCGACAATGCCGACAAAGGCACAACAGTTGTCAGCGTGGTGAAAATCAATCCCACCACAGCAGAAATCAAGTTGAGCGACGGACAAAGAATCACCCTCGACTTCTACGGCGAGAACATCTTCCGTCTGTTCCGCGACATCAATGGAGGCATCGTACGCGACCCCAAGCCCTCACCCGGCTACCCCGACGCACAAATCCTTGTTGACACCCCGCGCAAATGCGTAGGCTCGCTCGCCGTATCAGAGAGCGACAAGCTCTACACAATAACCACACCCGCCATCGAGGTACAGGTGTGCAAGGCAAGCGGAAGCATCAAGGTAAAGGACCTCGCAACAGGCAACGTGGTCATTGAGGAGGTTGCACCCGCACTCTTCAAGAAAAACAAGGTTGCGCTCACACTCAAGGGCAACGAACAGGAATATTTCTACGGCGGCGGTGTACAGAACGGACGCTTCTCGCACGCAGGAAAAATAATAGCAATTGAGAACCAGAACAGTTGGACCGACGGCGGCGTAGCATCGCCCGCACCCTTCTTCTGGTCGACAAAGGGCTACGGCTTTATGTGGCACACCTTCCAGAAGGGAGCATACGACTTCTGCGCCACACAGGCAAATACCGTGACACTGAGCCACGAGACCGACTACATCGACGTATTCTTTATGGTAAACGACAACGGCATCGCACTGCTCAACGACTTTTACCAGCTCACAGGTAACCCCGTCCTTATCCCCAAGTTCGGATTCTACGAGGGACACCTCAACGCCTATAACCGCGACTACTGGAAGGAGAGCACCGACGGCAGCGGCGTACTCTTTGAGGACGGCAAGCACTACCGCGAGAGCCAGAAGGACAACGGCGGAACACAGGAGACACTGAACGGCGAGAAGAACAACTACCAGTTCTCGGCACGTGCGGTGGTAGACCGTTACGCAGCATACGATATGCCACTCGGCTGGGTACTCCCCAACGACGGCTACGGCGCAGGATACGGACAGACATCGACCATTGACGGCAACATACAGAACCTCAGGGAGTTCGGCGACTACGCACGCGAGCGCGGCGTTGAGATAGGTTTGTGGACCGAGTCGAACCTTCACCCCCGCGAGGGCGTTCCCGCACTCCTGCAGCGCGACCTTGTGAAAGAGGTACGCGACGCCGGTGTACGCGTCCTCAAGACCGACGTTGCGTGGGTGGGCGCAGGCTACTCATTCGGATTGAACGGCGTAACCGACGCAGCACAGATTATGACATACTACGGCAACAACGCACGTCCCTTCATCATCTCGCTCGACGGCTGGGCAGGCACACAGCGCTTTGCCACAATATGGAGCGGCGACCAGACCGGCGGCGACTGGGAGTACATACGTTTCCACATTCCCACATACATCGGTTCGGGACTCTCGGGACAGCCCAACATCACATCGGATATGGACGGTATCTTCGGCGGCAAGCACCTGCAGGTGAACATACGCGACTACCAGTGGAAGACATACACTCCTATGGAGCTCAATATGGACGGTTGGGGTGCCAACGAGAAATATCCCCACGCTCTTGGCGAGCCCGCTACATCAATCAACCGTATGTACCTCAAGATGAAGAGCGAGCTTATGCCCTACGCATACAGCATAGCACGCGAGGCAGTAGACGGCAAGCCTATGATACGCGCAATGTTCCTCGAGGAGGAGAACGCGCACACACTGGGCTCGGCTACACGCTACCAGTATATGTACGGTCCTTACCTGCTCGTTGCACCCATCTACCAGGAGACTGCAATGGACGCACAGGGCAACGACATACGCAACAACATCTACCTGCCCCAGGGCACTTGGATCGACTGGTTCACAGGCGAGAAATACGAGGGCGGCCGCATACTCAACAACTACGACGCTCCCCTGTGGAAGCTCCCCGTATTTGTTAAGGCAGGCGCAATCATTCCTATGAACGAGCCCCACAACCAGCCCAACCAGGTTGACGCTTCGATGCGTATCTACGAGCTCTACCCCGCTGGCAACAGCAGCTTTGTGGAGTACGACGACGACGGCATAACAGAGCTCTACCGCTTTGGCCAGTACACCACAACAAAGATTGAGAGCGCGTGCGACGGCAAGGGCAACGTGACAGTAACAATCAACCCCACCGAGGGCGAGTTCAACGGCTTTGTAAAGGAGAAGGCTACCACACTGCGCGTAAACGTGAGCGCAGAGCCCAAGAAGGTTGCCGCAAAGATTGGCAAGAAGAGCGTGAAGCTGACAAAGGTCAACAGCATCGAGGAGTTCACAAACGGCACAAACGTATATTTCTACGACGCAGCTCCCCAGTTGAACCGCTTTGCGACACCCGGAACAGAGTTTGCACAGGTGAGCATAGAGAAGAACCCCGTACTTATGGTAAAGGTTGAGAAGAGCGACGTTACAGCAAACGCAACCACACTCACCATAAAGGGCTATGTATTCGACACCCCCAACAGCCACCTCGTAAGCGAGGGCGGGCTCACAGCTCCCAAGACCACAATGAACGACGAGGATTGCCAGGCATACACCATCACTCCCCGCTGGGAGAAAGTGGCAAACGCCGACTACTACGAGATTCTCTTCGACGGCAGACTCTACACGACAATCAAGGCCGGGTATCTGCTCTTCGAGGACCTCACACCCGAGACAGAGTATACATTCCAGGTACGCGCCGTGAACAAGAGCGGTGTATCGGAGTGGACAAGCATCACAAGCACTACAAAGAGCAATCCTCTTGAGTTTGCACTCACAGGAGTGACAGGCGAGACAACCTGCGCCAACCAGGGCGGCCAGGGCGCTAACCGTCTCTTCGACTTTGAGGAGGGCAACATTTGGCACACAAAGTACGGCGAGAATGCTGTTCCCTTCGACCTTATCATCGACCTCAACTGCAAGACCACACTCGACAAGCTTCACTATCTTGGCCGTGAGGACGGCGGCAACGGTACAATCCAGGAGGCTACTATCTGCTACAGCACCAACAAGAAGGAGTGGAGCGAGCCCGTGGCAATAAGCTGGGACCGCACACCCGACACCAAGATATTCGCATTCGAGGGCAACCCCGTGGCACGCTACATCAAGATTAGCGTGAGCAAGGCAGTGGGCAACTTCGGTTCGGGACGCGAGATGTACATCTTCAGAGTACCCGGCAGCGACGTTTACCTCCCCGGCGACATCAACAAGGACAAGAAGGTAGACGAGAACGACCTCACATCGTACCTCAACTACACAGGTCTGCGCAAGAGCGACTCCGACTTCGACTACATCAGCATAGGTGACATCAACGAGAACGGCCTCATCGACGCTTACGACATCTCGGTTGTAGCAACAAAGCTCGAGGACGGCGTCAACGCACGCGGCGCAGCAGCAGCGGGCAGCCTCAGCATCGTAGCCGACAAGAAGAGCTACAAGGCTGGCGAGGAGGTTGTCGTAACAGTCAAGGGCTCGGCTCTTGCACACGTCAACGCACTGAGCCTTGCACTCCCCTACAGCACCGACGACTATGAGTTCGTGAGCATCGAGCCCCTTTCAGTGGGTGCAATGCAGAACTTCAGCAAGAACCGTCTGCACGGTAACGGCGAGACAGTAGTCTATCCCACATTCGTGAATGTAGGCGAGAAGCCCGCTCTTGCAGGCGACTGCGACCTTGTGAAGATTACATTCAAGGCTAAGCGCAACATCAAGTTCAACCTTCAGGCAACCGATGCTATGTTGGTTGACAAGGCGCTCAACACAGTGGAGTAACGACAAGAGACATAGACAGATAAACAAGCATCTGTCACCAACCAATGCGACCGGCCTTTTTGGCCGGTCGCATTGGTTTTTTGTACAACGTCAGGAATGAGCAGACAATACTATACCCTCACGAGCAGCAGTTACGCAAGCCCCGGATAAGGATTTTTAGGAGAAGCCCGACGCAAAATCCCGCATTATTGTCATTTGCATTATTTTTATAAGTATCTTAGCAGTCGAAAACCATACATTAGGAAAATGTTAGAAGTTACAATACCATCGTTTGTACAGATTATTGAGTTCTTGGGAACATTTGCCTTTGCAATAAGCGGAATACGCCTGGCATCGGCAAAGAGGTTCGACTGGTTCGGAGCTTACGTGGTGGGCGTGGCAACGGCAGTGGGCGGCGGTACGTTCCGTGATATGATGCTCGGCACAACCCCATTCTGGATGACCGACCCTGTTTACCTGCTCTGCTCGGGACTTGCGCTGCTGTGTGTGATTCTCTTCAGCAAGTATCTTATCCGCCTCAATAACACATTCTTTTTGTTCGATGCCATTGGTCTTGCGCTGTTTGTGGTGGTGGGAATACAAAAGACACTGGACTTTGGTTTTCCGCTGTGGGTAGCCATAATTATGGGCACAATGACGGGTGCGGCAGGCGGTGTGATACGCGATGTGTTCATAAACGAAATTCCGCTCATATTCCGAAAGGAGATATATGCAATGGCGTGTGTAATAGGCGGCATTGTATTCGGGATATGTATGTTCTTCGACCTTAACATCTTTATCACACATATACTTTGCGGAACAAGCGTATTCCTCACACGCATACTCTCGGTAAAATACCATATATGCCTGCCCACGCTTAAGGACGGCTAATAAGAGAAAAAAAATATCAGTTGGCAACTAACCTGAAATTTATATTATGAAAAGATTATTTCTACTTTTTGCTTTATTAAGCATCATATTCTCGGCAAAAACACGCGCCGATGAGAAACTGAACCTTACCCCAGTCCCCAAACAGATTACAATGGGTACAGGAAAAGTGACAATTCCCCAAGAGGAACTTATCATCTATACAGGTAATCTTGACAAGGATATTGCACAGGAGGCCAATGCCTTTGGAGCAAAAATGCTCAAATTCGGCATTAAGGAGGTGAACATACTCAGCGAGCTTGGAAATGTCACCCCATTCATCACACTGGAAGCATACAGCGGCACACAGAAGATTGGCAACGAGGGATACACGCTCGACATTACAACCGACGGAGTGAAGATAACCGCAAACGCCGCACAAGGTTTCTATTTTGCCTTCCAGACAATAAAGAAGCTGTTGCCCCCCTGCGTGATGGCCGACGTTGTGGACGAGAACGTAACAACGCTGGAGCTACCCTGCTTGAAGATAGTGGACTCACCCCGCTTTGAATACCGTGGATTTATGCTCGACGTAGCACGCCACTATTTCGAGGTAGCCGAAATAAAGCGTATGATTGATGTAATGTCCTACTACAAGATGAACCGTTTCCATTGGCATCTTGTCGACGACCAAGGCTGGCGCATAGAGATAGAGAAATACCCCAAGCTCACAAGCATAGGCTCGGTGCGCAACAACTCGTGGAGCGTCGACCCCGTCTACGGCGGATACTACATTAACGAGCCCTACGGACCATACTTTTACACAAAAGAGGAGATACGCGACATTGTAGCATACGCAAAGGAGCGTCACATAGAGGTTATCCCCGAGGTGGAGTTCCCCGGACACGCCTGCGCAGCGCTTGCCGCATATCCCGAGTTCAGTTGCTACCCCAACGGCAGCCACAGCGTAAAGGTTGACGGCGGCATATACTCCGACGTGTTCAACGTGGGAAGCCCCGCAACACTGCAATTTGCAAAGGACATTCTCGACGAGATTATAGAGCTGTTCCCATTCAATCAGATACATATCGGTGGCGACGAGTGCCCCACAAGCGCCTGGGAGAACAATGCCGAGTGCCTTGCCCTGAAACAGGAAGAGGGTTACTCGCACATACGCGAGCTGCAGTCGCGCTTTGTACGCCTGCTTGCCGATTATCTGCGCGAGAAGGGCAAGGAAGCAATAATGTGGAACGAGAGCCTCTCGGCAAACGGTACGAATGTAGACCTTATTGACGGAACAGAGGGCATTATGATGTGCTGGGAGAACGGCAAGGTGCAATCGACAGCACTACAGGCTGCGCAGCTTGGTATGCGTTCGGTAATTACACCGTGGGGACCCTACTACATCAACCGCAAGCAGAGCACCGACCCCAGCGAACCGACGGGAGCTGGATACGGTAACGACGATCTACGTGCCACATACAGCTACGTTCCCGTACCCACCAGCGTACCACAGAACTTGCAGAAATATTACATAGGCATACAAGGCACATTCTGGACAGAACACGTACAGAGCAACTATCTGCTCGAGTATCTTGCCCTGCCTCGCCTCATTGCCATTGCCGAGACTGGTTGGAGCCCCGAGAGCAAGAAGAATTTTGATGACTTCTGCCGCCGAGTGACAGCCGACAGCGTCCTGCTCAACTACAACAACTACGAGTATGGCCGTCACTTTATGAAGAACGGTGCAGAGAACAAGGTTATGCCCCAAACATCCACTGTGGAGGATTGGAATTGGTATCACATTGTAACAGGAGCAACCGACGCAGCACGCGCGGGAAAATGCATTGAGCTTCTGCGCGAGGGAGCACCCCAGATTGGTACAGGCAACGCAAAGGCCAACCGACTGTGGAATGGCACAATAGCACAGGAGGGCGACGCTGCCTACGACTACCAGCTATGGGCACTTATGGAAGACCCTGCCAATCCCGGCAAGTATGCCCTTGTGAACAAGGCCAAGCCCGACGGCTCGGTAAACAGCACCCCCACAGCAAGCAACAACACTGCACGTTGGGACTATGACAACAGCAAGCGCCACTACGACTTTATATTGGGCGAAGCCGTATATAACAAGAACGGCAACTACTACCGCTACAGTATACGCAGCCAGAAGGCAGCCGCAGGAATGTATATGAACTTTGCCGGCGCAGGACAGAACAACTCCATAAATATGTGGAGCGACCCCAATGACGGCAACGGCGGCGTGTGGGAGTTCCAGCCCATTGAGAGCCACGAAGAGGATATACAGATAGACTACCCCGCACAAGGCAGCTACGTGAGGATAGACAACAACGTACCCGCGTATGCAGGTTGGCGCATAATGGACGAAGGCGGAGCATCGGCAACGGCAAGAGCCACAGACTATGCTGCCGACGTTTGGGAGATAGTATCGGCCACTACTGCCGCCGACGGACAGACAGTGACCCTGCGCAACCTTGCAACAGGACGTTACATCAGCAGCACGGCAGCACCCCTTGCCCTGGGAGCATCGGCCGTAGAGCTCAAGAATATCTACAACCAACGCACAGGCGACTTTACAATCAGCGCCAACGGCAAAGCCATCTTCCCTATGCCCGAGCGCTCAACAGCCAACCCCAACACAATAGGCACAGGCGGAATCTATCCGCAAGGCTCAGCGTGGGTATATACACCCGTATATCAGATAACATACGAATGCTACGACAGCAACGGCAGCCACATCGGCACATACTACCAGTCGGCTGAGCAAGGCGCACCCTACCAATGCACAGCACCTGCCATAAAGAATATGACAGTCACAGGCTACGACGGTGCCGAGCAAGCACCCGCATACGATGCACTCGACGGCCACAAGAGCATAAGGGTGACATACGAGCGTGGCGCATACAGCGTAACCATTATGCACCAGACCCAGGAGGGAGGCATCATTCTTTCGCAGGAGTACAGTTGCCCCATCGGCAGCGAGTTCACTCCGCAGTGGGACGAGTCGCCCGCATACTTCACACTGCTCCCCGACAGCGAGGTTGCACCCTTCATACCCACCGAGGACACAGTAATCACACTCACATATACCACCGACGCGCTCATAGGCTGGGCAAAAGCAGGCAAGGCTGTAGAGAGCGTAGAGGCTGGAAAATCCTATATCCTGTTCAACAACAAGAACGAGAGCGCACGCAACGGCTTTTTGTATGCCAACAAGATTGGCGAGAATATAATGACCGACAACAGCGCCTCATCGGGTGGTCCGGCCTACGTATGGTACACCCAGGAGAACGGCAGCTATATGAAAGTGTCAAACGGACTCGGCTGCTACATTCCCACACTCACAAAGGGCTCGGCAAACAATGCATCGCAGACGGGCGGTAGCTTCAGGTTCACAAGCAACGGCGACGGCACATTCAGCGTGAGAGACGCTGCGAACAGCCTATACTGGAACGGAAACGACAACCACACATTTACAGGCTGGACCGACGGACACCCGTTCATTGTTTACGAGTACTACGTAAAGCCCTACTTCAATGTAATAATCAGATGCATCGACAGTGAGGGAAACACCCTGCAAAGCAGTTCATCGATTAAGGAAGCCGACGACTCGTTCGTGCTTATGCTGCCACAGATTGAGGGCTACACATTCGCAGGTATCAGTGGTGGCGTTATAGGCAGCAATAAGGTAGAGGGACACCTGGAGATTGTACTTACATTCAACAGCACTACAGCCATTGAGGCGGTAGAGAGCGACACTGTGGAGAGCAACCAGATGTACGACCTTATGGGACGCAAGGTTGTAAATCCCACAAAGGGCATCTACATAATAAACGGCAAGAAACAGCTTATAAAATAAGAGTACCGCAATGGCCAAGATTGCTAAGAAAGAAGAACAGCGCGAGAAAAACGAGCTTTTTATGCAGGAGCTGCGTGGCGGGGAGGGGATTAAGGAACTCCCCGGCAATGTACTCTACAGAGTAGAGGCACAGGGCGACGGCACACGCTGCCCCAACGAGGCCAGCGTGGTGACGGTCCACTACCGCGGCTCGCTCATCAACGGCAGGGAGTTCGACAACAGCCGCAAGCGCGGCTGCCCCGAAGCCTTCAGGGTGAACGGCCTCATAGAAGGATTCAGGACTGCACTGCTCAATATGCACACTGGCGACCGCTGGACAGTATATATCCCTTGGCAGCAGGGCTACGGCAAGCGCAGTAGCGGACCAATCCCGGCCTACTCCACCCTAATCTTCGACATAGAACTGATAGCCATAAGCTGACATAAAACAGGAATGAGGGTGACCCAAAAGTAAAACGGGTTGCCCTCTTTGCTTTTTATATCATTTATCCCCTTATGGAAAATGATTTGCAAAAAATATAGCTATTCTCTTGAAGAATAAGAGAATAGCTATTGTTTGTTTGGATTTTTTTT
>JAFZIA010000102.1 GCA_017554605.1 Bacteroidaceae bacterium | reverse complement strand
GCTCCGCGGAGCGGTGAGGAGTTGATAACGCTGCGAAAAATAACTGATTGGTCAACTGCTATATCATTATCATTTCTTTTATTTAGATGCTACCTAAAAATAAACGTAAACAATTGAATTAAAAGTACATAGTGCTCCTCTTGCGAAGAGGAGCTCCGCAGAGCGGTGAGGAGTAGATAACACTGCTATAAAACTACTTATGGGTCAACTGCTATATCATTACCATTTCTTTTATTCAGATGCTACCTAAAATAAACGTAAATAATTGAATTAAAAGTACATAGTGCTCCTCTTGCGAAGAGGAGCTCCGCAGAGCGGTGAGGAGTAGATGATACTGCGATAAAACTACTTATGGGTCAACTGCTATATGATACCTGTTAAAAATGAGAGTAAATGGTGTTAGCGATTGACGAGCTGTTTTTATATAATAAAGACCGAAAACAGTTCAGATAAATGAACATTAGAATTGTACGTGCAGCCTTATCCTTACACCCTCCTTGTCTATTCCTGGAAGATTGCAGTAGGTAAGTCGACGGACATAGTCGACACGCAGTACCTTGAAGATGTTTTCCACCCCCACGGCTACCTCGATGTACGGTGTCGAGGTCATATAGTGGTAGCTGTCATTCTCGTACGGGAATTTGAACAGTGTACCAGTATTCAGCGGGTCGGGGCGGTTCTTGCTGCTCAGGTTGCCGTATAGTCCGCGGCACGATATTACCTCGCGCCAGTTGAGCTTGCGTATCAGCGGCAGACGGTTGAAGATGAGTCCGTTCATATAATATGTGAGATCCCACGATGCATACTCGTCGTTGAAGAATTCCATTGCGTTCATCAGCCAGTACGACTCGTCCTGTATTGTGTAGGAGAGGTTAACATTTGGAGTGATGAGCAATGGGAAGGGTACTTTGTTCCACACTTTTCCGGCCTTGAGCATACAGTCGGTGTATCCGAATGCCGAGAACCAGAAGCGTTTCTTGAATGTCGCCTCGGTGTGGTGGTAGTTATATTCGCTACCCAGCAGGTTTTTTATGCCTATGCGGTGACTGAGTGTGAATACAGGGTGTTCGGGAAGTACCGAGTAGCGATTCCACTTTGTCTGTGTGAATTTTTCTTTTGGGGCGTAGCGCAGGTAAATCTCTGCCTCGGAGACGGTTAGCTCTTTCACGAATGTACTTGCTGTGACACCGTCTGTTGTTGCGGTACGCTCGAAGGGTATGAGGTGTGTGGCCTCGTCGGTGCGGTTGCGCAGTGTCACTGCGTATGAAAAGTTGTTGTAAAACTCTCGGGTATATGTGAACTCGGCATTTCGGGTGTAACCAATCTTGTTGTCATCCTGTCGTTTAAGGCTCAAAAAGAAATTGTCCTTGTTAGTGTATATGTAATTTTGACCATATTGATATGTGTCATTCTCGTAGCTCATTCTCAGAGAGTGTATTGGAAATTCATTGGGGTGCTCTTTTTTCTTTTTGAATGAGTACTCCAGTTCGCCTTTATATTTCCAACGGTGGTCTCTTACACCGTAGGCCACAAAGAAATGCCCGAAGAGGTGCGGGTTCAGATAGGCCGATGTCATTGCTCCTGTGCGAAGGCGTAGTCCCTCCAGCTCATTGTAGCTGGCGCTGGTGTTTACCGGTCCGTAGAACACGGGCGGCTCGTGCTCGCGCAAAGGTATCCAGCCTGTGAAGAGGAACGATACAACCTTTTCGCTCCAATAGTAGAGTGGGGTGGCGCGCAGCTCCTTCATCATTTTACCCACCGACTGCTCCTTCTCGCTCACACTGGCAAGGCGGTTCTCGTTCCAGTAGCTGTCGCTGCGCCTGAGAGAATTGTCGTCCTCAATTACCTTGCCTGGGAATTTGAGCGCGACGGCTGCCATACTGTCGGGAGTGAAACGGTAGTTGGCGTATGCGACGTTTCGGCTCGCATAGAACCCGTTGACGGCATCTACTATCTTGAATTCGGTTACGAGTGACTCCTCTTCCAGGATACGTGTGCCGTCGTCCAGTCTGCTGAAGCGTTGCTTTATGTTCATATACTCCACAAAATTCATATTGATGTCGTGTGGTACATTCATCTGCACCAGCTTTATGAAGAATGTGGAGTCGGTGGTTACATATATGTGCCCCGTGAATCCAAGCGACTCGGAGTTGAAGGGGGTAAAGGCAAGGTCGATACACTCTTCGCCGTCAATGTCGAGTGTATCCATTATGTAATATCTGTAAAAGGTGGGGCCCAGCTTTGAGAGCGGGCTCATAAATTTCAGTCCAAAGAGTGATATGTTGTCGGCAAAAATATCCACGTCCCTGAATGTCTCTTCGTAAAGCGCCTCTATCGACTCGGCCGATACAACCTGGTCTATGCCCTCGCGCTTGCGTGCCTTTACGTGCTGGCGCTTGCGCTTGGGTTCCTTGCTGTGGTAGTCGGTTGCAATTAGTTCGCGTGCCGATACGTGCAGAATGGGTTTTCCCGAAATGAGTGACGTGTCGATGTAGTTGTCGAGGAATGTGAACTTCTTTCCGAAATGCGTATCCTGCGAGGTGTTGAAATTGTTTAGGGCAAGGTTGAGCTTTTCGTGTCTGTCGCGGCTGTAGAAAGGTTTGTTCTCGGGGGCATTATCGTCGCGCCGTTCAATTATGGTACGTGCCAATGTTACGGCGGGGTTGTTCTTGCGGCGGTATTTCTCTTTCTTGGGCTTTATCGTAACCTCCGATAATTGGTAGTTCTCGGCATACATCTTTATGTTCAATGGTAATCGGGTGTCGCGCGAGAGGGCGATGCGCACCTCTTTGTATCCTATGCAGGAAACAATGAGCGTGTCTTTCAGTTTTGTCGTAAAGAACGAGAAGTTGCCGTTGTTGTCCGACGAACAGCCTTGCGTGCTCCTGTTTATGCGCACCGAGGTGTAGGGTAGCGGCTCTTTTGTCTCGGCATCTGTTATTTTACCGAACAGTCGTATCTGCGACGTGGCATTTTGTGCGCTGGCGCTTGCCGCAAAAAGTATTGCTATAATATATATATAATGTATAATCCTTTTCATTTGCTGTTTCTGATAGACCGGTAGTGTCTCATATCCGGCAGTATTTTTTGTTTGCGGAATAATATTTCTTCTCGTTTTGGATTTTCGTGTAGTATGAAAAATGACGGATACACACAAATAATCCCTTATTTTGTATAGAATGAATATCAATCCTCTTTTAATTATTCTTTGTTTGTGAAGAATAATGTCTCTCTTCAAGTACGATTTTTAATCAGACTGCAAAAGTAACTAAAATGTTTCAATGCTCTTCCCTTGCAGTATCTGTTTTTGTGTTTCTTTAATAAATATCCACCGAAAATCCCTGTTCTTCCTTTGGTATAGTTTATGGCGTAAAATGTGGGAAAAATAATTTTGCCATTATTGTATTGATAGTCAATGTTTAATGATAATAGGGTGAAAATTTCTGCATTTTTTCTCTTAAAATATTTGCGTATTCCAATTTTTTGCCGTTACTTTGCAAACGCTTTCGGCACACAAACAAGTGCCCGCAAGTAAGTGCTCTTTGAATTTTTGGCGACCGTTTTTCAGTTTTTTTGAGTTGAATTTCTTCTCGAAAAAAATATGAAAAAAGTTGCGAAAAATTTTGGTAATTCAAAAATTTGCTTTACCTTTGCACTCGCTTTCGGGACGGAACGACAGTGACGCCGAAACGCAGACGATCCTTGATAACATTCCATACAGACAAAGCAGTACAACGTGTCTTTGTTGTTTAGCAATAAACAATGAAGTATAACGAGTAAGGAACTTTATAATAACCGTCAATCGTTTATATATAACGATACGATTCTTTTTAATATAGAATAAGGACAATCCTAAGCCAACAACAATCAGACAAACGATACCCTTTACGGGTATAACACTTATATAATTACAACGAAGAGTTTGATCCTGGCCCAGGATGAACGCTAGCTACAGGCTTAACACATGCAAGTCGAGGGGTTTGCTTCGGCAAACGACCGGCGCATGGGTGAGTAACGCGTATCCAACCTGCCATTCATTTTGGTATAGCCCTCCGAAAGGAGGATTAATCCCGAATAATGTACCGTGGTCTCATGAACTCGGT
>JAFZIA010000101.1 GCA_017554605.1 Bacteroidaceae bacterium | reverse complement strand
ATAGTGCCAACGAGCAAAAACGCAAGTTTACTTGCAGTTTTTCGGCGAGTGCAGCCTATTTTGGCGCAATGCAAAAGTGGAATGTTTTATTATTTTTCGAGGGCGCGTAGCGGGCTACGTAACCGAGAAAAAGAAGAAAACTGGCAATTTTGAACATAAAAAACAACGAAATAACGGCTTCCAATATAATAATAACTTTTTTTAGAAATTTAAACAGCTTCTTATTGTTGCCCTCGGATAATTGATAAAGAGGTGGTGGGAGAAAGGAGATTTTCTGTCACATATTCCACCAAGCGTAGCAACTCCTTTGTTTGCATCTGCTTTTTAGTTATCTTCGCGCTGAATTTTTCTTGTCAGCAATATGATATATCCGCAGAATTTTGAAAAGAAGATAGAATTTGATGCTGTGCGCGCTATGCTCAAGGAGCTGTGTCTGTGCGAGATGGGTAGGGAACTTGTGGAGGAGATGTCCTTTATGACCGGACACGGGGATATAATGACTGCGCTCACCGAGGTGGAGGAATTTGTGAATATCCTGCGCCTGGAACAGAATTTTCCGAATGACTTCTACTACGATGTGCGCGGGCCTCTGTTGCGCATACGTATCCCGGGAATGTATATGGGCGAGGAGGAACTGTTTGCGCTGCGACGCTCGCTCGACACTATCGGACGCATACTCTCGCTGCTGCGGCGCAAGGACGACGAGGAGGAGGAAAAGTCGCTCTATCCTTGTCTGAGGCAGCGTGCGGGCGATGTGGAGGCGTTCCCGCAGATTATACGCGGGATTGATGCTATTATAGACAAGTTCGGGCACGTGAAAGACAGCGCGTCGCCCACGTTGGCAAGGATAAGGGGAGAGCTCGTGAGTACGTCGAACGGAATATCGCGCACGCTCAACAGTATATTGCGCAGGGCACAGGCCGAGGGATTGGTGGAGAAGGACGCTTCGCCCACGCTGCGCGACGGCCGCTTGGTTATTCCTGTTGCACCTGCGCTCAAACGCAAGATGGGCGGTATTGTGCACGATGAGTCGGCGAGCGGAAAGACTGTGTTCATTGAGCCTGCCGAGGTGGTGATGGCAAACAACCGCATACGTGAGCTTGAGGCCGAGGAGCGCCGCGAGGTGATTCTGATACTTACGAACTTCAGCGATGGGCTGCGCCCGCACGTGGAGGAGCTGCTGCAGGCGTATGCCTTTTTGGGTGTAGTGGATTTCATACGTGCAAAGGCGTCGCTTGCCGAGCGCTTCGGGGCGATAAAGCCTGTGGTGGAGAAGAGGCCGCTTATGGATTTTGGAGCTGCGGTGCACCCGCTGCTGGAGCTGTCGCTGCGCCGTCACGGACGCAAGATGTCGCCGCTCGACATTCAGATAGAGGGCGATAAACGCATTCTGCTCATCTCGGGACCCAATGCGGGCGGAAAATCGGTGTGCCTGAAGACGGCCGGACTGCTGCAGTATATGCTGCAGTGCGGACTGTTGATTCCTGTGCACGAGCGCAGCAGGGCGGGTGTGTTCGGGAGCATATTCATTGATATTGGCGATGAGCAGAGCATAGAGGACGACCTTAGTACCTACTCGAGCCACCTGCTGAATATGAAGCAGACATTGCGTAACTGCAACGGGCATTCGCTCATTCTTATCGACGAGTTCGGCAGTGGAACGGAGCCGCTCATAGGTGCTGCCATTGCCGAGGCTATACTCAAGCGCTTTTGCCAAAGGAGGGCGTTCGGCATAATAACTACCCACTACCAGAACCTGAAACATTTTGCCGATTCTACTCCGGGCGTGGTGAACGGTGCGATGCTGTACGACCGTGCCGAGATGCGTCCGCTGTTCGCGTTGCAGATTGGTAACCCGGGAAGCTCGTTTGCGGTGGAGATTGCGCGCAAGATAGGGCTGCCCGAGGATATAATAAAGGACGCTTCGGAGATTGTGGGAAGCGAATATATACAGAGTGACAAGTACCTGCAGGATATTGTGCGCGACAAACGCTACTGGGAGCAGAAGAGGCGCGCTGTGCATCAGAAGGAGAAGGAGCTCGACGAGCTTATGGCAACAGCGTTGGACTCTACCGATGAGCTGAAGAAGAGCCGCCGTCAGATTCTGCGCGAGGCAAAGGAGGAGGCCGAGCGTCTTCTGCGCGAGGCCAATGCAAGGATAGAGAACACAATACGTTCTATTGTGGAGGCGCGGGCCGAGAAGGAGAAGACGCGTAAGGCGCGCGAGGAGCTTGCGCAGTTCGGACGCGAGCTCAAGGAACTTGCCGAAAAGGAGCAGCAGATGCGCGTGGACAAGGAGATGGAGCGTCTCAGGGCACGTCAGGAGCGACGCAAGGAGGGCAAGAAGGGTGGCGAGAAGAAGGGCGCGCCCGCTGCTCTGCCCGAGAAAAAGCCCGAGCCTGTGCAGTTTGAGATGGGAATGTATGTGCGCATTGCCGGGCAACAGGCGGTGGGCGAGATAATGTCGGTGAACCGCAACTGTGCCATAGTGCGCTTCGGGGCGATAAAGTCCACTGTGGCTCTAAACAGATTACAGCCTGCCGAGGCGCCTAAGGAGGAGATGCGCAAGGTGTCGTTCCTCACAAGCGAGACGCAGGAGAACCTGCACAACAAGAGGCTTAACTTCAAGTCGGAGATTGATATACGCGGAATGCGCGGCGAGGAGGCTGTGCAGGCTGTGAGTTATTTCCTCGACGATGCGACGGTGTGCAATGTGCACCAGTTGCGTGTGCTGCACGGTACGGGCAACGGTATTCTGCGCACGCTCGTGCGCCAGTATCTGAGTACAGTGCCTTTTGTGCGTACTTTCCACGATGAACACGTGCAGTTCGGAGGTGCGGGAATTACAGTTATTGAGTTGTTCCAATAAGTTCTTTATATTGGAAAATTGCGAGGTGGTTCAAAATTCATTTTGCAAAGAGAGTAAACCCTGTCAGAATGTACTCTGGCAGGGTTTGCTTGTTCTGAAAGTGGGCTTTTGGTCACCTTCTGCCCGCAGGGCTGAGGAGTCCGGGGATAATGAACGGAATTGCCTTTGATGCTGTTATGCTGCTTTTCCCGTTGCATCGACCCACGATGAGCCGTTCCACCATAGGGGCTTGCCAAGGTCATCGTCGAAGAAGCAGTATCCTGTTGTGGGGTTCGACGGGCGGTTGCTGCTGTATCCAGCTGGGGGTGTGCATATATCTCTCCAACTGCCCAATACTCCTGCGCCACCAGAGCGTTTCTGGAATGTGACGCTGCCGTCGAGCGCAAGGGCATACTTGAATTGCGATATTGAGCGTGTGGTGTTCAGTGAGCCTGCTGCAAGGTAGTTGTTTATGACAATCATAACAAAGGTCTCTATTGATGTTCCCGAGTTGTAGATGCCACTGTATATTCCATTGTCGATGAAGCTGTTGAGCGAATTTACCTCTCCCACTTCGATGTTGGTCGCCATTCTGCCCCAAGCTCCCCACGTGAGTCCCGATGTGTTGCCTGTTGCGGTGCGTACGTACATATTACCGTCGTTACCCAGTCGGTTGGACATCATAAGGAATTGTGTCACACACATCTTGCCGCTGTTTATTGTACTGTCGGTAACGATGAGGGTGGCTGCAATGGTGTGTCCTGGGTTGGAATTGATGATGGGGAGGCCGTCGTTGGCGTTCAGTCGCTCACCATTGATAATGTAGAAACCTTGTGTCACATAGTTGTCGATGCTGGAATCTATGCCCCAGGTGATGTGTTTTGCCGATAGCTTGCCCGAGATGCTTGCGCTTAGCTTCGACTCGCTCTCTTTAGCGCGTTGTGTCTCTTTGCTGATGGCATTGCTGTTCTTTTCGACATCGGCGCTGATGGAAGTACAGTTGTCTCCTATGGACTGTTCGGCATTTTGTGCTCTTTCAATCTCCTGCGCAAGGGCTTGTTGCAGGGTGTCGTTTATGAGCGATATTCTTGCCGAGGCGTTTGAACTTAGTTTGATTCTTTTCTTTTTCATATACAGTATTGTTTGCTCTTTTTTTATTTGCAAATGTAGTGTCTGATGCTTTCTGCGGGGTTGTAAAATTGATAAAAAGAATTCCTGCTGTGTGCTTTTTTGTTGTGGTGGCTTGTGTTGCATAGTATTTTCCAAAAGATTATCTTTGCAATTGTTGTTTGTGATAAGGTTAGCTCTTTGCTTCGGAAAAACGGTGAAACAATTAGCTTATTAAAACAGCTTTGTAATATATATACGTTATGAAAAAAATGAGAAATATATTGCTTTTGCTTGTGGGTGCATTTGCGGGCATTGCTGCGTTTGCACAGGAACTCGATTATAATGTGGAATTCGGCGGTGCGCTGTCGGGTGGCAGCTACACTCCTTTTTGGCACGTAAGCAACAGGCAGGGTGTGGGCAGCGTGGAGTCGCAGAGCGGATATATGCGTGCTGCTGTGGTCGGAAGGAACAGAATAGATGCAGACTGGAGCGTGGCTTACGGTGCCGATTTCATAGTGGCGCACAACCATACTTCGGAGGTATATATACAACAGGCTTTTGCCGATGTTAACTGGCGCAGGTTCACCCTTTCGCTCGGACAAAAGGAGCGGTGGAGCAATTTTAAGAATAACAGGCTTACTACAGGAGGACTGACTGAGAGCGGCAATGCGCGTCCAATCCCGCAGATACGTTTCGAAGTGCCGCAGTATTGGGATATTTTTGGCACAAACGGGTGGTTCACGCTCAGGGGACACGTTGCATACGGCTGGTTTACCGACGGTGAGTGGCAAAAGGATTTTACTGCTCCAGGTGATGAACGTACAACTGGCGTGCGCTATCACTCAAAGGCGGGTTACTTTAAGTTTGGTAACGAAAAAAGATTTCCGCTGACATACGAGTTCGGGATAGAGATGGTGGCGCAATTCGGTGGTACTGTGTATAATAGGGAGAATGTAGCGGGTGAAAATTTTCATAATCCCGTTGGCGCGAAAGATTATATTAAGATATTCTTTATGGACAGCGGCGACGGCGACTATCACGGAATGGACCAATTGAATGTTGCGGGAAATCATCTTGGTAGCTGGCACACTGCACTGACGTGGCACGGAAAGGAGTATAATGTGCGGGGTTACTATGAGCATACTTTCGAGGACCATTCGCAAATGTTCTGGGAGTATGGTTTGTGGAATGAGCAACTGGTGGGAGTGGAGCTCGAACTGAAAAATTTTGGCTGGATAAAAAATATTGCGGTTGAGTATTTTAATCTGAAAAACCACTCGGGACCCATTTATCACGATACTACCAATAAAATCCCCGACCAAATAAGTTGTGGCGATGATAATTATAACCACGAATGGTACACTGGTTGGTTTAATTATGGTATGGTGATAGGTTCGCCGCTCTGTTCTTCGCCAATATATAATGATGACAAGAGGCTTGTGTGCTACAATAACCGTGTAGAGGCTTTTCATTTTGGTGTAGAAGGAGAACTGTGCGGGGAACTGGATTATCGCCTGTTGCTTACCAAAAGCAACAATTGGGGCACGTACAACAATCCGTTTACCGATATTAAAAATAACCTTTCGGGAATGGTGGAGTTAGGATACACTCCCAAGAACCTCAAAGGGTGGAGCGTGACTGCTTCTTTTGCTTTTGACAATGGCAATCTTTATGGCAATAACAGTGGAGGAATGCTTACAATAAGCAAAAAGGGTATTATAAATTTATGATGAGTATGAAAAAGGCTTTTTTTACAATATTGTCGCTTGTTGTGCTACTGTGCAGTTGTCAAAAGGAGGACAAGAACGGCGACCTTGGAGGGTTCTGGAAAATTATGGAGACGGTCGACTACAATGGTGTGACGACAGATGCAAAAGAGGAGAGTCTCTTCTGGCGCGTGCAGTTGAAACTTTTGCAAATAAATAATACCTACGCACGTTTCAAGCATACTGGTGACTCTCTCTTTGTGCAACTGATTGACCACAATGGCAAAGGACTGAAGAATTATGGAATATACGGTAGCGAGGAGCGCTTCGGGGTTGAACACCTCGACCGCAACGGAATGGTTCTCAGGTCCGATTCGGTGCGTATAAGATTCCGCAAGTTCTGAATGCGTCAGATACTTGCCTCGCTTATGATGCGTCTCTTGTTGTGGTGGGGTGTGCTTGTAACGGGTGTGGGCAACGGATGATTGTAGCACACCCACACGAGAATAGCGGTTGCCATCACTCTGTCGTCGTGGTTGCCCTCTACTGCACCCATCTCGCGTCCGTTCTCCTTAATCTCATATAGGTCGAGCTCGTGTGTGGTGGCCAGGCAGCGTTCAACGTACAGGTTGTCGCGCAGGGCTTTGATGAGGAAGTTTATTACCATTGGTTTTGTCGAGGGGTTTGTGTGGAAACCCCAACGGCGAGGTCGTCCCTGTCTTATCTCCTGCTGCGATGTACGGCAGTAAAGGTTGCTGTATTTCCCTGCAATCTCGTTCAGTATATATTCGAAATTGTCGCCTTCGGTACCCTCGGTCTCAAGGGTGTTGGCCTCTATCACTAAAAGGGCGTTGCTGTAGGCACGCGCAATTTCCACTGCTTTCCAGGCAAGTTTGTCGTGCTCTATGTGGCCGTGCCAGCAGGCTGCAATCTCGGGCACTCCACCGCCAAGCATCGCGAGGCGGTCGGCTACCACTATGCACGAGTAGTCGGCCTTGTCGCTCACTCCGCCCACGTCTACGGTAACAATGTAGCGGTCGCGTAAGGGCTGTTCTTCGTCGGGCATAAGCCACACCCACAGGCAGTTCTCGTCGTGCTTCTCTCCCGGAGCAAGGGGAACGAACTTGCCGTTTTCTATTTCGCCCACAAAATGCGGTGGCACACAGCCCTCGCGTATGTTCTGTACGTAGGAGATACGGAAGACGCGTCGTCCGGTGCTCTGGAAGGCCTCCTCGGCGGTGGAGGGGAACTCGGAGAAGAGACGCCACTCGTCGGGTATCTCGCGGCGCTTGTCGCGGTACCAGCTTATTGCTTCGAGCGTAGCCCCAAGCTCAAAGAGGTGGTGCTCATATTCGTTCATACTATCTATGAACGGCGTGTACTCCTCGCTGGCAAGGGGCTTGCTGTAGAGGTCGATGCTGTACCAAGGTATAAAGACGGGGGTAAAGTTGTTGCGCCCCTCGACTGCCTCAATCCACGTGCGGTGAAAGAAGTTCCCGACACCTTTGGCGGTGGACTCCATCACTTTCACGGTGTATGCTCCGCTGGCTATCGAGCCGAAGATGGATTGCACAAGGTCCTCGGGCTTGCGTCCTGCCGTGGCTTTCCACAGGCCCACCTCGGTGAGGTGTGCCATACTTATGTCCTCGCTTCGAAGCGAGTCGGGCTTCTGTGATGAGCCCAGCGAGTAGCGGCTGTTGCTCAGGTTTATTATGCGGCTGTTGCGTGTCCCCTGATAGGGGGCTGTGACAAGGCGGCGTCCTTCTGTTGCCCAAAGGGGGTAGCGCGCGATGACCTTGGAGAGCATTCCTGCTACTATGGACGACTGTTTCTCTATGTCGCCGCATATCACGCTGTTCCAGTTCCTCTTGTGTACAAGCTGTATCCACAGCATATACAACTGTGTGAGGGTGCTTCCGCCCCATTGGCGTGCCTTGCACAGTATAATGTCTATGGGCTTGCCGGCAAGGCGCAGGCGCTCCATTGCGCCCAGGTACTGGCGCTGGGCGCGGTTGAGCGTGAAGGGGGTGTCACGTCCTTTGCCTTTGTCCGAGATTATGGCGCAACTGCGTGCCCAATACTCAAAGTCGTGCCTGATGCGTGTGCGGCAAAAGCTTATCCATAGCCGCAGTATGTCGCGCTCCTCGGGAGAGTCCATTCCCGAGGAGCGCAGATAGCCGTGTGCGCCTTTCTCTATGAGCGCCGTTATTTCCTTCTTCCCGACCATTGTCGAGGGAAGGTATATCTCTTTGAGCGGAAAGCCCTCTATCTGTATCTTTGAGCGTGGTATGCTTGTTGAGCCTTCGCCTGTTATGGGGTTGTAGACCGACTTTATTTCCCCTATCCGCTCGATATTGGCTTTTATTATTGTTTCCTTGTCCATAGTATGCGGTTGTGTTGGGGATTATATTCCTGCGAGATTGGTGCTGCGGCGGCGCAGTTTCTTTGTGCGGCCAAGCTTGGCGAGCTGTTGCTGCACATTCTGGAACAGTGCGGGGCGGAGCGTTATGTAGCTGCTTGCTGCGTCTCTGCGGCGCAGAAGCAGCCATTGAAGGGTGAGCTCGTTTACAAGATAGTCGTTTATCGACTGCTTGAGCAGTGGCAGCAGGTGCTGAGGCACTTCGCCTTCGCTATCTATGGTAATGAGGATATACTCCTTGTCGATGTGGTATGACACAGACGCGAAACGCAGAGCAACAGTGGAGAGAAGCTCGTTGCAGGCTTCCCTGAGGAAGATAAGGAAAAGGTCTTTGTCCTCGGCGCTGCTCTGAACGGTATCGGCATTGAGGTCGGTACGCTTGATGGCTTCGCCCATATAATGGTTCCTCAGGTCCACTTGTTGTTGCAGTGCGTTGCGGTCTATTATTATTGTGTTCTTCATATTTGCGGGTGTGTGGTGTTCTTATAGTTCTATGTTGTTGTCGGGGGTGCGTGTTGTGCTAATGGGACGGCGGCGCAGGCTTGTCAGTTCGCGCAGATGCATAGAGGAGAGCTCTGCTTCTCGGGTGGCGGCAACGGCCTCGTCGGGCTTGTTCTGTGCGAGCCATTGCCCGAGGGCGCGCATCGTTGCATACTCTTCTATTGCTTGGGCTATTTGCGGGATACACTCTGCGGGATAGTTAGACGGTGTCTCTATGATGATTGTGGTTAATGAATTCTGGTGGTTGTGCTGTGTTGTACATATTCCCAAATAACGTGTAAGGATTCTTGCCGCTTCGGCTATTGAGGATTGTATGTGTTGCAAAAGAATATCCTTGTTGCTGTCGCTTGCCTGGAGCGAGGCTGCAAGATGTGCGGGTACTCCGGCTGCCTTGCGGGCTTCGCCCGTGTAGTAGGTGTGCGTGTATATGCGTTGCAGAATTTCGGTGCTGCTTATTTGTATTGTATGTTTTTCCATAGTTCTGTTGTTTGTGCTGTTTTTGGTTTTAGGCGCAGTGTTGAAGGTTGCGCTCACGCAGTGTCTTGTATATTATTCCTTGGAATGTACTCTCGTCGAGGTAAAATGAAGGGGCGGGTTCTTCCAGTATCTTCTCCAACATCTTGTAGTGCCCTCGCTCTCCTTTGCAGCGTTCCCTGTAGCGGCGGTATATCTCGTCGTACATTGCGCGTTTGTTCTTGTTCACCACCGGCAACTTCTTGCGGCGTGCCATAAGGGATATGAACCGTCGGGCACTCTCGTAGTTCACAAAGAAACGTGGAGCTTCCTCGTTAACTGCTTTTGCAAGTACCTCCTTGTTGGTGACATAGGGGTTGGTTGCGCTCATTTTCTTCACTGTCTTGAAGAAGGCGTTTACTACGGCTTCTTTCCTCTGTTCGCGGATTGTCTTGTTGAATTTGTTGTTCATGGCATTTGCTGATAAAAATTTATGCCTACAAAAATATAGTCAAAATTGGCTGAATACGTTGCAAAATTGACTAAAAATTTATCCGCAACCGAAAATAAATTATAAATCCTGTAAGAAATGATGGCTGTTATACCTCTATAATAGTTTGTGGTTTTTTGATGCCGATGGTTTCTTCCGCCTCTTTCCTGCTTGCTTTTATCTTTAGTCTATGAATGCAGCGTGCTTTGTGAAGTGTGTCTGCATTTCTTGTTGTTTTAACAATTTCGCTCTGTGGGCAAGATAGAGTTTGTCAATTTTACAACCGTGTTGCCCGTTATGTGTATTTCCTTTGCTGGCGTAAACCAAAAAAACAAGTTTTATGTATCAGCAGATGAACGAAAATGCACAGATGGGGCAGGCGACAGCCGGTGTGCAGCAGATGCAGCCCCAGGAGATTATGGAACAGCAGCAGATGCAGACCCCGCAGTACGAGGTGCTTGAGGAGGGCTTGCGCAGAATGTTCGGTGCCAATTTTGATATTGGCGACGAAAAAACGCAGATGCTGTTGCTGGAGTATCTGAGACAGAATAAGGAGCAGAACGAGAAGCTGGCTTTTGCCCTTGAGCGCGACCCTCGTCTCTCGCAGATGCTTGCGGATATGGTCGACGGCAAGCGCAATGCCCACTCGGCAATGGCGCGTTACTTCGGGCGAGGGTTTATGGACGTGCAGGAGGGTACTCCCGAGTATGAGGAGATGCTGCTTGCCGACGAGGAACGACGCAACGAGATGATGCAGGCTGCATACGACCGCCGTGAGTACGAGGAGAACCTGCAGGAGAGCAGGCCTGTGATTGAGGGGTATTGCAAGGAGCAGGGCTACGAGCCTGCGGAGTTCCTTGAGCTTGCCTGGGAGCGTCTGGTGCTGCCCATTCTCTCGGGAAAATATACAGCCGAGGTGTGCAGGGCGCTCGACAATGCACTCAGATACGAGCAGGACGTGGAGGATGCGTTCGTGGCGGGCGATATAAAGGGACGCAATACCAATATCCAGCGTATGCGCCAGGAGTTCGGCGACGGAATGCCCAAGGGTATTGCAAGCGTGGCTCCCGACGTTGCTCCTCCCAAACAACGCCGCAACACTCTCATTGAGGCTGCTCTCGAGGCATAACCCGTAGCTGTTGTAGAAAGAACTTTTTAATCAATTCAATTTATTAATCCTTAATTATTCAATTACTATGAAAAAACTGATTGTATTTCTCAAGAAGAATCCTGTATTTGTTCTTCTTTGGTTGGTGAGCCTGGCTCTTTATCTTATGGGCGATGATGGCGGTACGGCGATTATGGCTGCCGTGGGCGTGGTTGCGTCGGGCAGCCCCAATCCCACGCGAGGCATTGCGGGACTTGCCACCCAGGGTCCCGGCAGCGCAACAACGGTATCCAATGTGTCGGAGATGAGCGACCTTGTAGAGGCCGACATTGACGAGAAGATTATTGCTGTTGCAAGCGACGAGAGCGTGATTGACACCGTTAAGCGCCGCATCAAGCGCAAGGTGGACGTCACTTCCTTCGAGGTGGACCATTATATGATTGACGAGAAGCGCTCAAAGGCATATACAAATGCCGCTTACACGGGAATAAAGGCCACACGCGCCGAGATTCCTTTCTCCACCACCGGTGACCGAAAGATTTTCCAGGAGTACTACACTGCAATATGCAAGGGTGTGAACGGATACGACCCCACAGGACAGATTGAGCTTCCCGGTGTCGACCTTATGCTCTTCTTTGTGGGAAAGAACGATACAACCGAAGCGCCCATCGCAATGGCGGTGAACGGTCCTAAGGTGAATGCTACCGACGAGTATTGCGTTGTGCCCACAATTCCCGCAGGTACCGAGGTCATTCTTCTATCGTCGGCTGCCTACGAGACGCAGAAGTTCATCTCGCCCTCTACCGTGGTGCCCGTCCCCGAGCGCGTCTATCTGCAGAAGCAACTGTGCAACAGCATCGTGAGTGACTATTTCAAGGCACAGAAGAAGAGAATAAAGTTCAGCGAGAACCAGATTGCCGAGGCTATACTCCGCCAGTTCCGTCTGGAGAGCTGCCGCACAGCCTGGGTGGGACAGCCCGGCAAGTTCAAGGTACAGGCAATGGACCCCTCGATGGGCTATCAGTGGGACTACTTCTCAAAGGGTCTGCGTTGGCAGTTCAAGCGTCAGTACGACCTCTCGTCGACAATCACCTTTGCCGACTTGATTAACCTTTCGATGGTCAAGTTCACCGGATTCAACTGTTCGCGCAAGGCAGTGTGGTTCCTGGGCAAGCAACTGCTGAACGACATTCAGAAGATTGACCTTACACTGCACAAGAACATAACCGTGAAGGACGATAATGTGTGGGGCGTTGCCTGCACGCGCATTCACACAGTGTTCGGCGACATTGCGCTTGTGCACGACCCCACACTCGATGCTCTCGGATACTCGCACTGCGGCGGACTGATTGACGAGAATGGTCTTGTGCGCTACTGTATGAAGAACGAGAATGTGGAGACCGAGCGCGTGGAGGGCGAGGAGGCCAAGCGCGAGGTGGTGATGACCATCGACTGCCTCTGCCTCAAGGGATACAGCCACATTTGGGTGAACGGCGCTGCTGCAAAGAGCGACATTCCCGGTGCTGCAAAGGTTACAAGCTCGGCAACGCTTCCCGCATCGCCCAGCACCAACGATGTGGTTGTGCTTACAGCCGATGTAAAGCACACTGTGGGCGGCGAGCAGAAGGTGTGGTTCACAGCAGGAACGGTTGTTACCTACACGGGTTCTACCTGGGTGGAGTACACTGGTGAGATTATGGCACCGGTGGAGTAAAAAACGGAAAGTGAACATAACGGCTTTATTCATTTCACCAGAACAGGCGGGTGACTAATCCTGTTTAGTCGCCCGCATATTTTTGGAAACATTAAAAAGATACCGAATATGAAAAAGAGAATAACATACGAGATACACGGACAGATTGAACGCAACTGCTTCTTCCGCATAGGCAGCGCTATGGTGAGAGTGGAATTTTCGGGCGGTGCGGTGAACTCGGCAGGTATTATCCCTGCGCAGTACACAACCGACAATCCTTTGTATCAGAGTGCCATTGAGAACAGTGCCGATTTCAGGAACGGGGTAATCAAGCGTGGCTTTGAACAGATTATTGATGAGCCTGCAGCAGAGCTGGAGGCTGCTGCGGCGGCCCAAGGGCCTGCCGACGAGAATTGTTACCCGCTGGTGGCAAATACACAGCAGGCGCGTGCCGTCCTTATGGCTGCTCCTTACAGATGTCAGTTGTCGGAACTGCAGAATAAGCACTCGGTGCGCGCAAAGGCCGACGAGCTTGGCGTGAAATTCCCCAACTGGCTATGATTACGGCGGTGCAATTGCGCGCTAAAGTGCGCCAGCTTGTCAACGAGCTTGACGATGATGCTGCGGTAACGCTCCTGAGCGAAGATACAAAGGCTCTCGACAGGCACATTGATGCGCTTATGCCCGACGCTGTACTCCTTGTGCAGAACAACAAGGGGCGGGGCACGCTCAATCCCAAGAGTGCTGCTGCGGTGGCTGTACCCACGGCCGAGAATGGCGAGGGGACGGGGTATATCCTTCTGCCCGACGACTTTGTGCAGCTAGTGTCGCTGCGAATGGACGGGTGGAGCAGGCCTTGTACAAGGCTGTATGCGCCCGATTCGCAGGCGACGCTTATGCAGCACAGCCGTTACACGCGTTCGGGTGGGGTACGTCCTGTGTGCAGCGAGGATCTCTTGCCCGCAGGTGGGCGCTGTCTGCGTTACTGGTGGATACCCCAGGGAACACAGCCTGTTGTACGGCATTTTGTGTATGAGGCACGCTACGATGCGGCGAAAGGTCTGTCGGGCAATGATGAGGCTCTTCACAAGGCTGTTGCTTACTATTGTGCCGCGTTGCTGATGGGTACTTTCGGACGAGGTGATATGGCGTCCCACTTTATGAATGTCGCTGCTGCTCTTTGTGGCAATGTAAAAGAAACGGATAAAAAACAGTAGAACTATGGCTACTAAAATTTTGGATTATTACGAGAATGCAGGTTACTGGGAGAGCGAGCCTCTTGTGTGCAACGGTGGAGACATAAGGCTCAGGGTGCACAAGGCGGGACCCTATCCAGTTGATGTGATGGTGAGCATCGACGGCAACGAGGAGTATCTGCGTCACGACGACTTCGGGTACGACGAGCTTATGTGCGAGGTTACCGTTGAGGGCGCAATGCCCGGGCAATATATAAAGCTGCGCTCGCGCAGTGCCTTTTCGCTTATTAAATACATACAGATGTAGTTATGGACGCGATGAGGCTTTTTCTTACGGCTTTGTGTGCCAATGTGGCGGCGCTGCTTTTTCCTATAAGGAACGATATATTCGGAATGGTGCTGCTCTTTGCGGTGAACTTTCTCTTTGGCCTGCTTGCCGACCTGGGCAACCACCGCGAATGGAGTTTCAGAAAGGCTTTCCGCTTCTTCCGCGATGCAGCGGTGTTCTTTGTGGTTATTGCTGCGGTGTATATGTTGGGGTATTTCAAGTGCGAGGAGGCTGCCACTGTGCAATGTGTCTCGTTCCTCACATACGTGGCGATATATTTCTATGGCACGAACATCTTGCGCAATGCACGTATGGTTACGCACGAGGGCGGTACGCTCTTCAGGGTACTCGATTTCCTGTATTATATGTTCAGCCTGCGTGTGCTCAAGCGCAACGCCTGTCTGAAGAACTATCTCGAGTGGTATGAGAATGAACATAAGAATTGTATTTAGTCTGGTGGCGGTGCTGTTGCTTGTCGCTTCGTGCTGCACGCAACGCACCGCACGCACAGCGTCTTTGTCGAATTCTTCGGGTGAGGTGCGCATTGTGCGCGACAGCGTGTTTGTGCTCGACAGTGTGTTGCTCAGGGAACGTGCCGATACGGTATTCCTCACCCGCATACGCACGCTTTACCGTGACCGCCTGCGTACCGATACCGTGTGGCGCTGCGACACGGTATACAGGGTCGAGGAGAGGATTGTCGTGGCAAAAGGGGAGGGCAGCAGGTTGGGCTTGATGATGATGGTTGCCGCTCTCCTGCTGCTGTTGCCGATGTGTAGGAATTTATTGAAGCGGAATTGAAATTCGGCTACCAATATAATAATAACTAAATAACGGCTACCAATATAATAATAACTTTTTTTAGAAATTTAAACAGCTTCTTAATATGCATAAAACTTTTTCTTTCAGGGGAATATCGCGCAGCACCGATAATATGTCCGTGCAGGATGGCGATTGCCTGGAGCTCCTCAACCTGAAGAACAAGAACGGTTCTACGGTTCCTGTCGCTCCTCCGCAGGTGATAGCCAATCTGCCTTATAGATATTCGGCTGTCTACCGCCACGAGGCTGCGTCGAAATATCTCTGTATAACAGCCGGCGAGGGACGTGTGCATCTGCTCGACGATGGCTTTGCACCCATTGAGGGACGTCCTCTTGAACTCTCGCCGCATTGTGCGGGTGTCGGGCGCATTGAGTTTGTGGGCAATGTGGTGTGTCTGCTTGCCGACAGCTCGATAATGTATGCGTTGTACGATACCGACGATTACAAATGGCTGGGCGAGCGTCCTCAGATGCCCGCAATGAGCGTGGCGGTGGAGTCGCAGCTTGTGAAACTGACAACCGACGACAAGTATTATACGGGTGTTCCTGTTGATGATGAGAAATTGGAACAGTATTGGTCGCACGCTGCAAAAGGGTACATCGATGAGTGTGTAGCAAAGCTCAACGAGCGTGGCTGTTTTGTCGACAGGGTGCTGCTGCGTTGTGCCTTCAGGCTCTACGACGGCAGCTATATATGTTTCTCGCCCATATATTATGTCGAGGATATGAATTCTGTCGAGGGTTGCAAAAAGGACGACGGGAATATGCGTACAACGGCTCTTGCACCGGGCAGTACTACCTCCAAATACACGGTGGAGGTACAGGGCTTCAAGCCTGTTGTTACTTTCGGGGAGTTCAATCTTGACGCGTGGGAAAATATCATAGTCTCGCTCGACGTCTTTGCATCGGGGTCAATCCCGGGGCATCGTGTCTCCGATAAGCCTTTTCTTCTTGATGGTACGATAAATAATGTTTATGAGATTGAACTTTCTAATTACGACCGTTATTTGGTAAAGACTACGGGTGAGATTTATTCCGATGTAAGCAGTCACTCTATGTTCTACAAGATTGCCGAGTATAACCTCGAGGGCAGGTGTGTAGAAAAACTGGATAATGTATCGAGTGAGGGACTTGTATTATCGGCAACGCTTAAGGACGAGAATGTCTCGTTTGCCACAGTCTCGGCAAAATACAGCTATGTGTTTAACGGCAGGCTGCATCTTGCCAATCTGCGCGAGAGGCTTTTCGACGGTTACGATGCCTTTTGCTATGCGCCTCCGGGTTACCCCGTGCGCAATGTGAGCGCCGTGCTTGTGACCGAAGTGAGGACCACGCGGAACACAGCTCTGCTTAAAAAGGAGTATAAGGGCGATTTTTCTGTCGGTTGCATCGATGGGAGATATTTCCTTACCCCGTTGTTGCAGCACCCCGATACACGTGCGGCGGCACTTACGTTCATAATTGAGATTGACGGGGTAAAATACCGCCGCCGCTTCGAGCTGCAGCCGCACCCTCTGCTCGATAGTGCCGTTTATCTGCACGATGTTAACAAGGGAATGCTGGTTATTGCAGTAGCCGATTTTACCCGCTCGGGGGCAAAGTTGTTAAGGGTCAACGAGGGAAACCTCAGAAAGTTCTTTCCCGTAGCCGGAAATTATGTACTTTCCTACACGGCCGATGGCAGGTGGGTGTGCGACGGCAGGACTTTTGAAATTCCCGGCGAGAGTGCCGACGACAATTTCTACAATACAATCTTTGTTGAGGGTACTCCTGTGGTGGACGATAAATTGTATGTGTATATAATTGAGTCCTCGGCCGAGAAGTACGGTAGAAAGATTGGGCTCATTGAGATTGGAAAGGAGTGGGAAACTGTCGATTCTCTGGGCGATGATATTCTCCCCGTGAACAGTGTGGAGGTGCGCGACAATGTGCTCAAAGTGAGTGAGGTTGACAATCCTTTCTCCTTTCCCGCCAAGCAGACGTACGCTCCGTCGAACAGGGCAATAGTTGCAATGTGCAGCAATACGGTCGCCCTTTCGCAGGGGCAGTTCGGACAGCACCCGCTCTATCTTTTCTGTGCCGACGGCATTTGGGCAATGTCGGTCGATGCCTCGGGCGGGTTGGCGTACACCAGCCATTATCCTCTTGCGCGCGAGGTGTGTGTAAATGGCGATACGGTGTGCGGGATAGACTCGGGCGTGGTGTTTGCAAGCTCCAAGGGGCTGCTTATGGTAAGCGGAGGGAACATTGCTCCTTTGTCTGCCTCTATCAACGAGGCCGAGTACAAGGGGCGTGCATTGCCGCAGGGTAGCGTGCTGCGCAGCATAGCGTCGCTCGTGTCGTTGCAGAATCTCTTTTCCGACGATGCTTTTGTCGATTATCTGAGCGGTGCAAAGGTAGGCTTTGTCTATGCGCGGCGCGAGCTGGTGGTGAGCAACAGCAGCTATCCTTACAGCTATCTGCTTTCGCTCGAGGGTGGGCAGTGGAGCAAGATAACCCATTGCTTCGACGCTTTTGTTAACAGTTACCCCGATTTTATGGCTCTTGCCCACTCGGGAGACAATAGCCTGCTGCTGGGGTGGGACGAGAAGAGCGCCGGGTGCACGGCTTTCTTCCTTGTCACGCGTCCTATGATGTGGGGGAGCAAGCTGCATAAGCGCATTATGCAGTTGGTGCTCCACGCAACGGTGGTTGTGGGCGAGGGTGGTGAGGCTTTCAAGGGGCTGGCCTGCTATCTGTTGGGAAGCAATGACGGTGAGAATTTCAAACTTGTATCGGGGAGCGAGCGCCGGCGCGATTTCTGCGATCTCTCGTTTCCTTACGTGCCCACGCAGTCGTACCGCTATTTCTCGGTGGCAGTCGTAGGGAATATTTCGTCAAGGAGCAGCATTGCAGCGGTGGAACTGAATGTAGATGCTGCCTGGAACAATGGACTCAATTAATTTTTTTGGATAATGAAAATTGTAATAGAAAAAAGTGAGGCCGTGGAGCAGTTGCATCTGCTCTCGGCAAATTTGGGGCTCAAGATGCAAGCGCCCGAAATTGTCTCCTCGGTCGAGGACGACGAAGTGAGAATAGAACCTTTGTGGAGGGCTGCCGCTGCCGAGCTTGCGCAGCTCCTTGCCCCTTATTGTGTGTACGGGCTGTCGGAAAACTCGGCCGAGTATAGCCTTGAGATGCCCGACAATTGGAAACGCGAACAGGCCGGTGCCCTGCAACAGCACTGTATGGCTTTTATCGGAAATTCCCTTTTGGCACGATGGCTCTATCCTCTTGCCCCCGAGAGTGCGAACCTGTATAAGAGTATGAATGTGGAGTGCGCGTCGGCAATTACGGCTATCCTTGCGATGCGCAGTAAACCGAATGGGTTGTGATGTGCTTCGCAATCCTGTAAACGGTTCTTTCCGTTCAAACCCAACAAATAATCCCGCCGAAAAAAATCGGCGGGATTATTTGTTACTCGTTGCATTCTTGGTATTCGTTCCTTATTTCCCTCAGCAGCTCCTTTTTGTGCTTGTTTATATAAAAGCAGCAGTAGAGGAATATTGTGAACGACACTACAAAAATGAATGTCGAGGCACTGTTTACGATAATTTCGTTCATAGACAGCAACAGAATAACGAAGCTGATAATTTGTGTTGTGATTAAATTCTTGGATTTCATATTGTTGTGTTTTTTTTTATTGATTATCTGTTGTCTTGCTCTTCCTTTTCGAACGACCAGAATACAATTCCATCGTTTCCGCCGGAGTTGCGTACTTTGAGTGTTGCCTGCTGTATTGCTTTGCTCTTTCGGCAAAGGGTTACTTCCCCCACTACGCCGGGTTCCCCTTCTCTGCACATTATTTCAATGCTCATCTTGTAGCGGTTGCGCTTCGCAATGCGTTCCCTTTCGTCGAGGAAGTTCTTTATATACTCTTTTCCGATATACTCCTTGTATATGCAGTAGTGTTCCGACAGGTTGCTTGTCCACACCTCCTTGCTCGTGAAGCAATAGTACAAGTGGAATATCCACTCCATACATTTTTCTACGATGCATTCGCAAAATAGCTTCAGCTTGTTTATCTTGTAGTTTTTCATAATATCGCGGCTTTATTTTTGAATGTCTTTTGAGTTTAGCAAAAAATGTTTATTTTTGTGCAGTAAATGGCTAACGCGGTGTTTGGGTGCCCTTACTTTTATGACGGTTGTGTATGCGGTAGCATTGTTTGGCTGCAAATATAGCCAATAATTGCATATATAAAGTTGTATAATTAGCAAAAAATGACTATTTGGAATTTGTCTAAATATAAGATGCTGGTTTTGTATATTTTGTATGGATAATAATACCGATTTATAATATGAAAGACGTAGAAAAACTTTTGAAAGAGCGTGTGTGTCAGGTTCTTAGGTACAAAGGACTCAATGTGAACAGTGCGAGCCGCATTTTGGATATTCCGCAGCGTACCCTTAACAGACAGGTGAACGAAGAGGGTAAGGTGGGTATGGAATTGCTCTATGCCATTATGAACTCATTTCCCGAGGTGTCGTCGTCGTGGCTTGTGACGGGTGAGGGTGAGATGCTTTCTGCAAACGAGGACGAGGGGCTGTCGTTGGCCGATGCCTCTCCCTATTACGAGGAACTGCCCGTCTCTGCTGGATTGAGGGATTCCTTCGACCCTACAAAGGAGGTTGCTTCGGGTTATATCTCTATGCCCCGCTGGAGGGCGCAGTTCTATTTTCCTGTGATAGGCACATCTATGGAACCCGAGATACACGCGGGAGATATAATAGGTGTAAATAGGGTGGAGTCGTTACGCGAGCTCGACCCCGATAAGATATATATGATTGTAACCAATGAGTCGCGAATGATAAAGCGCTGCTATCACGATGCCGAGAACCCCGAACTGCTGTGGTGCGTATCGCCCAACTATCCTTCGTTTGCAATAAACAAGAACGACATTTGTGCTCTGTTCCACGTTGTGAACAGAATAGAGCGTTTGTGAAGCTCTGGATTGCATAGTTCTGGCTGAGAATTTTTTATACAGTATTATCTACTGTAACTCTCCTATAATGAGCATAATGTATTATGCTATAATAGATTTGCTTGCGGCTGTAGCGTGCCGGCATTTTGAAAATCCAAAAATTTTGTTTATCTTCGCGTCTTAGTGGACATAAACGAGGCTTTTTGGAAATTAAAACAGCTTCTTACTCTTTTATAATTATGTAAAAGAACTTTTACGGCACGTTTTTGTTCGCTTTTTGCAAAGTCGTTTGTTTACAGTAGACAATAATATAATATGCAACAGATAAAAGGACGAATCTCACAGGTTATTGGTGCGGTTATTGATGTTAATTTCGATGGTAAGGGCGAGGACGGCAAGGTTATGCTGCCTTCTATTCACGAGGCGCTTACCGTTGCTTTTGCCGACGGCCGCAACCTTGTGCTCGAGGTTCAGCAACATATAGGTGACGATACGGTGCGCACCGTGGCGATGGACCGTACCTCGGGACTCAAGCGCGGAATGGAGGTTATTGCCACTGGTAGACCCATAACAATGCCTGTAGGCGACCAAATTAAAGGTCGTATGATGAATGTGGTAGGTGAGTCAATCGACGGAATGAAGCCTCTCGACAAAGAGGGTGCTTATCCCATTCACCGCGAGCCACCCAAGTTCGACGAGCTGTCTACTGTACAAGAGGTACTCTACACGGGTATAAAGGTCATCGACCTTCTTGAACCGTACTGCAAGGGAGGAAAAATAGGACTCTTTGGCGGTGCCGGTGTGGGAAAGACCGTACTCATTATGGAGCTCATAAACAATATAGCCAAGGGACACGACGGATTCTCGGTGTTTGCAGGCGTGGGTGAGCGTACCCGCGAGGGTAACGACCTTCTGCGCGAGATGATTGAGTCGAATGTGGTGCGCTATGGCGAGGAGTTCAAGAAAGGAATGGAAAAGGGCGAGTGGGACCTCTCCAAAATAGACTATAACGAGGTTGCAAAGTCGCAGGCTACACTTGTGTACGGACAGATGAACGAGCCTCCCGGTGCGCGTGCTTCGGTGGCACTCTCGGGACTTACCATTGCCGAGTCTTTCCGCGATGCAGGAGCAAAAGAGGGCAAGAGCAACGATATACTTTTCTTCATCGACAATATCTTCCGTTTCACCCAGGCGGGTTCCGAGGTATCGGCGCTGTTGGGACGTATGCCCGGTTCGGTGGGCTACCAGCCTACGCTGGCGAGCGAGATGGGAGCAATGCAGGAACGTATCGCATCTACGATACACGGTTCAATCACATCGGTGCAGGCTGTATATGTGCCCGCCGACGACCTTACCGACCCTGCTCCCGCAACAACCTTCACCCACCTCGACGCAACAACAGTGCTTAGCCGTAAGATAGCCGAGCTCGGAATATATCCTGCTGTAGACCCGCTCGACTCCACATCGCGTATCCTCGATGCGAATATCGTGGGAAAAGAGCATTATGAGACGGCGCAGAGGGTGAAGCAGATTCTGCAGCGCAACAAGGAGCTACAGGATATAATATCAATCCTTGGAATGGACGAGCTCAGCGACGAGGACCGTCTCACGGTGAACCGTGCGCGTCGTGTGCAGCGCTTCCTCTCGCAACCCTTCACCGTTGCCGAGCAGTTTACGGGTGTAAAGGGCGTGATGGTGTCGATAGACGATACTATACGTGGATTCAATATGATACTCGACGGCGAGGTTGACCACCTTCCCGAGCAGGCTTTCTTGAATGTGGGAACAATTGAGGAGGCGATAGAAAAGGGCAAGAGAATGCTCGAACAGGCAAAATAAGTCCCTCTTGCCGGTAAAAGTGAACGGATACTCCCCTGTTGTAACAATAAAAGAAAGAAGAACAGATGTCACAGCTTTTGAAATTGGATATTGTATCACCCGAGAAGCAACTTTTTTCGGGCGAGGTTGAAGGTGCAACTTTTCCTGGCGACAAAGGGCGCTTTACGGTGCTTTATAACCACGCACCCATAATATCCACTCTGGGGCAGGGAACGATAAGGTGGGTGCAGCAGGGGCAAGAGGTAACGCTCGACATTAAGGGCGGCTTTGTCGAGGTTAAGAACAACAGGATAACAGTTTGTGTAGAGATTGATTGAGTATAAACAGGCAAATGGATAAGCAGATGAATATATCGCAACGTCTTCTGGTGCTGGCGGTTGTAATTGTGGCAATACTTTCGGCGCTGCAGTATTTTGTGTTTCCGCAGTACTGCACGGCATCAATGTGTATTATACCGCTGTTCTTTCTTGTGGTCTATTCTGTTGCCTTTACGCTTGTCCTTGTGCCGGGAATCCCTATGAAGGCGTTCCTGAGCCGCTTCTCGGCCTACAAGACCGCAAAGCTGCTGCTCTCAATGGCTGCGATGCTGCTCTCGGCGTTCTTTTTCAGGGACGATGCCAAGCAGTTGCTCATAGCTTTTCTGGTCTATTATCTGCTGCTGATGTTCCCCGAGACGCTCTACGCAATGTATATGAGAAAAAATGCAAGTTGAAAGATAGAAGGCATATAAGATTGAAAAATAAAGTAAACGACATAAAGAAAGGAATGATGCAGGTGGCACAAAAGGTGCTTCCCCTGCTCTTTGCGCTTGCTGTGCTCTTTCCGCTCACAGCCTCGGCTGCAGGAAAGGATAGTGCCGATGCTCCCGACATTGATGTAAAAAAGATTATATTCGAACACGTCAAGGATGCCTACGAGTGGCACATCACAACCGTGGGCGACAAGCACATTTCCATTTATCTCCCCATAATAGTGTACTCCAGTCGTACAGGCTGGACAAGCTTCTCTTCGAGCGTGTTTCATCATCACGATGAGTATAACGGATTCAGCATTGCACGCGAGGGTGATAACGAGGGAAAGATAGTAGAGATGGCAGCCGACGGCTCAATGCAGCGTCCAATACTTGATATATCAATCACAAAAACAGTGCTTGCGGTGTTCCTCAATGCAATACTGCTTGTGGTAATAGTGCTTTCCGTGGCGTCGTGGTACAAGCGACGTGGCAATAAAGGCAGCCTGGAGACACCTAAGGGCTTTGTGGGTGCATTCGAAATGATGGTCGATTTTGTGATAGAGGATATTGCAAAACCTAATATCGGCAAGAATTATGCGCGCTTCCTGCCGTACTTGCTCACGGCATTCTTCTTTATATTTCTCAGTAATATAATGGGTATAATACCGTTCTTCCCAGGCGGTTCTAATGTAACGGGAAACATTGCCGTAACAATGGCGCTTGCAATATGTACGTTCATTGCAGTGAATCTCTTTGGAAACAGGGAGTATTGGAAGGAGATTCTCTGGCCCGACGTGCCAGTGTGGCTCAAGCTGCCTATACCCTTGATGCCCTTCATCGAGGTTTTCGGTATGTTCGTAAAACCCTTTGCCCTTATGATAAGGCTCTTTGCCAATATCCTTGCTGGGCACACCGTGGTGCTGGCCTTTGTCTGCATAATATTCGTTACAATGTCGGTGAGCCTGGCTATAGGCTCGGCAATGACATTCGTATCGGTGGTGTTTACGGTGTTCATAAATTTTCTTGAACTTCTTGTTGCATTCATACAGGCATTTGTGTTTACAATGCTCTCGGCTGTGTTCATAGGTATGGCACAGCACGAGCCGCACGGGCACAATGCTCACGAACAATAAAAATAGTATTAACTTAAAAATAGATTAAATTATGTTCTTGACGATTCTTTTACAGGCGGCTTATGCTGCAAGTGTAGCTAAGGTAGGTGCTGCGTTCGCGGCGGCAATAGTTGTTCTTGGTGCAGCACGCGGAATAAGCAACATCGGTACAACTGCGCTCGAGTCCATCGCACGCCAGCCCGAGGCTGCAGGCGACATACGTTCGGCAATGATTCTTTCGGCTGCTCTCATCGAGGGTGTGGCGATGTTTGCCGTTGTAGTATGCTTCCTTGTGCTTTTTGTGTAAAGAAATAAAAGTAAGGTAATGTCGTTCTTATTACCCGATGCCGGATTGCTCTTCTGGATGCTTGTAGTGTTCGGAATAGTGTTCTTCATCCTCGCCCGATACGGATTCCCTGCGATTGTCGCAATGCTCGACGAGCGCAAGAGGCTCATCGACGAGTCGGTGCGGAGTGCAAAAGAGGCAAACGAGAGACTTGTGGCAATAAATGCCGAGAGCGAAGCTATCCTTAAATCGGCTCGCGACGAGCAGGCCCGTCTTCTGCGCGAGGCAACGGCAATGCGCGAGGAACTCATTAAGGAGGCACGTGAGAGAGCCGGGAAGGAGGGCGAGAAAATGCTTGCCGAGACACGTCGCGTAATTGAGATGGAGAAAGAGGAGGCCGTGCGCGATATACGCCGGCAGGTTGCGGAACTCTCGGTAGAGGTGGCGCAAAAGATACTCCGTCGCGAGCTCTCCGACGAGAATAAGCAGCGCTCCGTCATTGAAGCCCTTATAAACGAAACAGTAGAGTAAGACGATGAATACAGGCATAGTGTCGGTGAGGTATGCGCGTGCGCTTCTGGACTACTGCAAGGAGCAGCAGGTACAGGAGGCAATGTACGCGTGTATGCAAAAACTCCTCAAGACAATATTGGAAGTGGAGAAATTGAGCGATGTGCTTATCAATCCGTCGGTGAGCGACAGCGAGAAGGTGGGCTTGTTGTGCGATGCAGTGCCCGATGCTCCCCCGCAGTACCGGCGCTTTGCGCAGCTCGTGGTAAAGCAGGAACGCGAGGAGTATCTGCGGTATATTGCCCACGCATACCTCTCCCTCTACCGCAAGGATGCCGGTATATTGCCCGTAAAGCTCACGACGGCCGTGCCCGTCGACGCTGGGTTGTCGCAAAGGGTGGCGCAGTTGATGAAAGAGCCCGGCAGCGACGTCGTACTCGAGATTGAGAATGTGGTGGACAGCTCCATTATTGGCGGTTTCCTGCTCGAGGCAAACTCGTTGCGCCTCGATGCGAGTGTGAAAAGCGCCCTCGACAGGATAGAGAAAAAGATAGTCGACAACAGCCGTCGACTCGTATAAGAATTTTTTTTAGAAATTTTAACAGCTTCTAATCAGCTTCTAAATATGAATATCAAACCAAGCGAAGTATCCCGGGTGTTGCTCGAGCAACTGAGAGGAATAGACGATACACTTAAATACGAAGAGGTAGGTACCGTGCTTCAGGTGAGCGACGGTGTAGTCCGCATCTACGGACTATACAACGCCGAGGCCGATGAGCTCCTCGAGTTCGACAATGGAATCAAGGCCATTGTGATGAACCTCGAGGAAGATAATGTAGGAGCAATCCTTTTGGGCCCTACCGACAAGATTAAGGAGGGTATGACAGTCAAGCGTACAGGCCGCATCGCTTCTATCAATGTGAGCGAGCAGATGCTCGGACGCGTGATAACCCCGCTTGGCGAGCCTATCGACGGTAAGGGAGACATTCAGGGCGAGCTGTGCGAGATGCCGCTCGACCGCAAGGCACCCGGAGTAATCTACCGTCAGCCGGTGAACGAGCCGTTGCAGACAGGACTCAAGTCGGTCGACTCGATGATACCCATCGGATGCGGACAGCGCGAGCTCATCATCGGCGACCGTCAGACAGGAAAGACAGCCATTGCAATAGATACCATAATAAACCAGCGTGCCAACTACGAGGCTGGCAACCCCGTCTACTGTATCTATGTGGCAATTGGTCAGAAGGGCTCTACTGTAGCGTCTATTGTAAATACGCTGCACAAGTACGGAGCTATGGACTATACAGTCGTTGTTGCGGCCACGGCGGCCGATACGGCAGCAATGCAGTACTATGCACCTATGGCGGGTGCAGCCATAGGCGAGTATTTCCGCGATACCGGCCGCCACGCTCTTGTGGTGTACGACGACCTCTCCAAACAGGCTGTCGCCTACCGCGAGGTGTCGCTCATCTTGCGCCGTCCCTCGGGACGCGAGGCCTATCCGGGTGATGTCTTCTATCTGCACTCGCGTCTCCTTGAGCGTGCAGCCAAGATAATCAACCAGCAAGAGGTAGCCGCTCAGATGAACGACCTTCCTCCCAGTCTTGCAGGCAAGGTGAAGGGTGGCGGCTCATTGACAGCCCTCCCCATCATTGAGACTCAGGCGGGCGACGTGTCGGCATATATCCCCACCAATGTAATTTCAATTACCGACGGACAGATATATTTGGAGAGCGACCTCTTCAACCAGGGTTTCCGCCCTGCCATAAACGTAGGTATCTCGGTGTCGCGTGTGGGCGGTAATGCGCAGATAAAATCAATGAAAAAGGTGGCGGGAACACTCAAGATTGACCAGGCGCAGTTCCGTGAGCTCGAGGCGTTTGCAAAGTTCGGTAGCGATATGGACAGTGTCACACAGATGGTCATCGACCGCGGACGCAAGAACAACGCGTTGCTCGTGCAGCCGCAGTACACCCCTATGCCCGTAGCCGAGCAGATAGCAGTCCTCTATTGCGGTACGCACAACCTGTTGCGCAACGTGCCCATTGAGCGCGTGTCCGAGTTCGAACAGTTGTTCCTCGATGTTATGCGCACAGTCCATCGTGCCGATGTACTCGATGTCCTCGCATCGGGACAGTTGACAGATGAGGCTGCGGCCATAATAGAAAAGGTGGCAAAAGAGATTGTAGAGGGTCTCGCTTAACGAGTAATCCTTTGTTCAAGGCAACGAATTAACAGAAACAAACAGCAAGAGTATGAGTCTGAAAGAGGTCAAACAACGCATACAGTCGGTAAAGAATACGCAGAAGATAACGTCGGCAATGAAACTTATCTCGGCCGCCAAGCTGCGTCGTGCGCAGAGCGCCATAGAAGGTGTGCGCCCCTATCAGAGCAAGCTCGACGAGATGCTCGTGTCGTTCCTCTCCGGGTCCGACACTGTCTCTACACCCTTCACGCGAGTGAGCGAACCGAAGAGGGTGGTTGTCGTTGCCGTATCTTCAAACTCGAGCCTGTGCGGCAGCTTCAATGCCTCTGTCATACGCTTGGCAAAGGAGGTCATCGCCGGGCATTCCCCGGTAGAGGGTAGAGTGGTGGAGGTTTATCCCGTCGGCAAGAAAATGGCCGATTCCTTGCGTAAGGAGGGTTGCACGCTCAACGATGCGCTTATGCCGCAGGCCGTTGCCCCCCAATATGCGCCCGTAGCACAGGTAGCCGACGAACTTATGAAACGCTTCGCGGCAGGGGAGATAGACCGTGTGGAACTTGTCTACACCCATTTCCATTCGGCTGCCAAGCAGGTGCCTGTGCGCGAGACGTTTTTGCCCATCGACATCGAGTCGATGGACAAGGAGACGGCGCATTCGCTTTCCGGCTTTATCGTAGAGCCGGGCAAGGAGGAACTCGTCGGCCGTCTCCTCCCGCGCGTGATAGCAATGCGCCTTTATACCGCGCTTCTCGACTCCATTGCGGCAGAGCACGCAGCCCGTATGCTCGCAATGCAGATTGCAACCGACAATGCCGACGACCTTATAACCACCCTCGTGCGTGAGTACAACAAGAGCCGCCAGCAGGCAATAACCAACGAATTGCTCGATATTGTCTCGGGCAGTATGAATTGATTTCTTCTTCTTCTTATCGTAGTACTTCTTAAGACGTAGTGGAGTAGTAGTCTATTTTGTCGTGGCTTTTTAGATTCTTCGCTTCTGCTCAGCGTGAAAACAGACTCTGGTTTTGCCTGTTGTTTGCTCCTTTATATATAAGGTATAGTGGCTCTTTTTGTAGCTCAGTAGAAAAAAGGTGTGGATAATAACTCTTTCAGCCACCTTCTCGGTATTGTTCTACGGATATTCTCTCATTGCAATGTCTTCTTTTACTTTCTTTTTTTTCGAAAAAAAGAAACAAAAAACATAGCACTAAAGAAATTGTCGCAAGCACCCTTTGCTCGTGCCGCAAGAATGCGTGCACTCGGTCGGGCACTTGCTTGGCATTGCGGTTTACGGCTGT
>JAFZIA010000014.1 GCA_017554605.1 Bacteroidaceae bacterium | reverse complement strand
ATAGTGCCAACGAGCAAAAACGCAAGTTTACTTGCAGTTTTTCGGCGAGTGCAGCCTATTTTGGCGCAATGCAAAAGTGGAATGTTTTATTATTTTTCGAGGGCGCGTAGCGGGCTACGTAACCGAGAAAAAGAAGAAAACGGGCAGTTTTGAACATAAAAAACAACGAAATAACGGCTTCCAATATAATAATAACTTTTTTTTAGAAATTTAAACAGCTTCTGAAATAGTAAAAACAACAAAGATATAAATAAAACAAGATGAATATATCCTATAATTGGCTCAAGGAGTATGTCGATTTTGATATGACTCCCGAAGAGGTTTCGGCAGCGCTGACCTCGATAGGTCTGGAGACGGACGGAGTAGAAGAGGTGCAGACAATCAAAGGCGGTCTCGAAGGACTTGTGATAGGCGAGGTTCTTACTTGTATCGACCACCCCGACAGCGACCACCTGCACATAACAACTGTGAATCTGGGCGACGGTAATCCCGTACAGATTGTATGCGGTGCACCCAACGTGGCAGCAGGACAAAAGGTGGTGGTTGCAACCATTGGCACAAAATTGTACGACGGTGACAACTGTTTCACTATCAAGAAAGGAAAAATACGCGGTGCAGAATCGTATGGAATGATATGTGCCGAGGACGAGATTGGAATAGGTACAAGCCACGACGGCATTATTGTTCTTCCTGACAGCGCAGTTCCCGGAACGCCTGCCAAGGAGTATTACAATATAAAGAGCGAGTATCTGATTGGAGTGGACATCACCCCCAACAGAGCCGATGCTTGCTCGCACTATGGTGTTGCACGCGACCTCTATGCATACACAATGCAGGCAAAGGGTGCGAGCGCTCTCCGTCGTCCCTCGGTCGATGGCTTCAAGGTTGATAACCACGAGCTCGAGATTGACATCGAGGTACAGAACAGCGACGCTTGCTTGCGTTATGCAGGAGTAACCGTAAAGGGGGTAACAGTAAAGGAGAGCCCCGAGTGGCTCAAGAACAAGCTGCAGATTATAGGCGTGCGCCCCATAAACAACATTGTGGATATTACAAACTATATTCTCCACGCATACGGACAGCCTATGCACTGCTTCGATGCCGATAAAATCAAGGGCGGCAAGGTAGTGGTACGCACAATGCCCGAGGGTACTCCCTTTGTGACACTCGACGGCGAGGAACGCAAACTGTCGGAGCGCGACCTTATGATATGCAATGCCGAGGAACCTATGTGCATCGCAGGAGTCTTCGGCGGACTCGAGTCGGGTACAACCGAAGAGACAAAGAACGTATTCCTGGAGAGCGCATATTTCCACCCCACCTGGGTGCGCAAGACATCGCGCCGTCACGCGCTGCAGACCGACTCGTCGTTCCGCTTTGAGCGCGGTACCGACCCCAACTGCGTGATATATGCACTCAAGCAGGCCGCAATGCTCATCAAGGAGCTTGCCGGCGGTGAGATTGCAATGGAGATAAAGGATATCTATCCCTCGCCTGTGGCACACTTCCCCGTAGAACTCAAGTACAGCTATGTGAACAGCCTTATCGGTGCCGAGATTGCTCCCGAGACAGTGAAGAGTATCGTTTCTTCGCTCGAAATGGAGATAAAGGAAGAGACTGCCGAGGGTGTTACACTGGCTGTGCCTCCCTACAGAGTAGATGTACAGCGTCCCTGCGACGTGGTCGAGGATATCCTGCGCATATACGGATACAACACTGTAGAGATTGATACAACGCTACATTCGTCAATCATAACAAAGGGTGCCGAGGACCGCTCGCACAAATTGCAGAATCTTGTATCGGAGCAGCTTGTTGGCTGCGGCTTCAACGAGATAATGAACAACTCGCTCACAGCAGCGGCATACTACGACGAACTCGAGACATACGCAAGCGCCAACCTTGTGCGCCTGATGAACCCTTTGAGCAACGACCTTAACGTGATGCGTCAGACAATGCTCTTTGGCGGTCTTGAGAGTATGCAGCGCAACATCAGCCGCAAATACACCGACCTCAGCTTCTTTGAGTTCGGCAACTGCTACCGCTTCGACGCCGACAAGCGTACACCCGAGAAAATCCTGAGCCCCTACAGCGAGGATTACCACCTTGCATTGTGGCAGACCGGCAACAACGTGTCGGCATCGTGGATAGATGCAGGCAGGGCAGTGACAGTGTACGACCTCAAGGCTATTGTAGAGCATATCTTCGACCGTCTCGGCTTCAAGCCCGCAGCACGTCTCATTAGTACATTCAACAACGACATATTCTCGGCTGGAATGCAGGTGCAGGCACAGAGCAACAAGAAGGTCATTGCACAGCTCGGTATCGTGCGCAAGAAGATTACAAAGCGTTTCGACATTGAGAGCGACGTGTTCTACGCCGACATCAACTGGAGCGAGCTGATGCGTGCAGTGCGCAATGCAAAGGTGGGTTATGCCGAGATAAGCAAATATCCCGCAGTGCGCCGCGACCTTGCGCTGCTGTTGGACAAGCAGGTGACATTCGCGCAGATTGAGCAGATAGCACGTGAGACCGAGAAGAAACTCCTCAAGGAGGTGGCGCTCTTCGACGTTTATGAAGGAAAGAACCTCGAGGAGGGCAAGAAGAGCTACGCTGTGAGCTTCACCCTGCAGGACGACACACAGACACTCAACGACAAGCAGATAGACAAGGTAATGTCCCGTCTGATGGATAACTTCGAGAAGCGTCTGGGTGCAAAGCAGAGATAAGCAGCATAAATGAACGATTATAATAATTAACTAAAAGAATAATACTATGGGTAGAGCTTTTGAATACCGTAAAGCAGCTAAACTGAAAAGATGGGGCAATATGGCCCGCACATTTACACGTATAGGTAAACAGATTGCAATTGCCGTTAAGGCAGGCGGTCCCGACCCCGATACCAACCCTCACCTTAGAGCTATCATCGCGAATGCAAAGCGCGAGAATATGCCCAAGGACAACATTGAGCGTGCGATAAAGAACGCAATGGGTAAAGACCAGAAGGATTACAAGGAGGTGACATACGAGGGATACGGTCCTTTTGGTATCGCAATATTCGTGGAGGCAGCAACCGACAACACCACACGTACCGTAGCCAATGTACGCGCAGCATTCAACAAGCACGGCGGTTCATTGGGAACATCGGGCAGCCTCGACTTTATGTTCACGCACAAGTGCGTCTTCACATTTGCCAAGAAGGACGGTCTTGATATGGACGAGCTGATACTCGACCTTATCGATTACGGTATCGAGGACGAGTACGATGAGGAGGAGAACGAGATAACAATCTACGGCGATCCCAAGTCATTCGGCGCAATACAGAAGTGGCTCGAGGAGCAGGGATTCGAGATTGCAAGCAGCGAGTTCACACGTATCCCCAACGACCTCAAGGATATTAACGATGAGCAGCGTGCTACAATCGACAAGATTGTTGAGCGTCTCGAGGAGGACGACGATGTTCAGAACGTGTATACCAATATGCGTCCCCAGGAGTAATTGCAAATTGCTGCAATATGAAAGAACCGAGTGTGTCGGCCAATCCCGATGCACTCGTTTTTTTGTCTGCAATACGGCCCGGTAGCAAAGTGCCGATAATTCTTTTTACAACTTTCAGGGGCTCAGTAGAAATTTACTGTGGATAACAATTCTTTCAACCACCTTCCCGGTGTTATTTTTCTGCTATTCTCTCGTTGTAGTATTTTCTTTTGCTTTCTTTTTTTGCGAAAAAAAGAAACAAAAAACCTTGCACAAAAGAAATTGTCGCAAGTTCCCTTTGCTCGTGCCGCAAGAATGCGTGCACTCGGTCGGGTACTTGCTTGTCATTGCGGCTTACGGCAGTTTTAAGGGTGCTGCGGATCGCCCTCAGTTAGCCACGCTACGCGCGTCTAACTAGCGGTTGAACGTACCTCGCACTGTTTCCTTAAAACAGCCTACCCGCAACCTGAATTTCTTTTCGGCGTGCAGTTGGTCTGAAAATCACCTGCTTAAACAGATAAAATCATATGGTGCTCCATTAATATAAGCAAATTACCCACACCTTTTTTCTACTGAGTGCATTTTTCGAACTCCCCGGTCACTACGTGACAGCGGCTTCTCCAGCGAGCAGCACTCGAAAACTTAACGATATAAATTCAAACAGCCTCTAAGCCCTGATATAAAAATATATTGCCCCTCCTTAGGAAGAGCAATATATATATACCATCAACCCGCAAAGACAAGCGGAGAGGAATAAAAAGAGCTACTCTCTACTCAGCAGACGAGAAGCCCGACACATCGAACCCGCGCAAGAGGTCGCCCACCGGCATACGCTTCTTTCCGGCAAGCTGCACCGAGAGCAAGCTGATATATCCGCCCTTCACGGCAACCTTTATATAACTCTTTCCGTCGCTCAACAGTTTGCCGCAGGGGCAGGTGTGCTCAACCTCCTCCTTGCTGACCTCGTACACCTTGAGCGCTGTGACCTTACCGTCGGCACCGACAAGCTCGGTCCACGCAGCAGGATAGGGCGACATTCCGCGTACAAAATCATACACCCCGTCGAGCGTACCCGACCAGTTGATACGGCACGTGTCACGGAAAATCTTGGGCGCAGGACGCAACTCCTCGGCACTCTTGTATAGGCGTTCCTGGGGCAGCGCCTCGGCCCTACCCTCCACAATAGCCTCAACAGTCCTTAGAACCGTATCACCGCCCGTAAGCATCAGCTTGTCGTGCAATGTACCGGCAGTGTCGTTCCCGTCGATTGCAACAATATCCTGCATAATAATATCGCCCGTATCAATCTCGTGCTTAAGGAAGAATGTCGTCACTCCTGTCTCCTTGTCGCCGTTTATTATAGCCCAGTTTATGGGTGCTGCACCGCGGTACTGCGGCAGCAACGATGCGTGCAGGTTGAATGTTCCGAGGCGCGGCATATTCCACACGCTCTCGGGCAGCATACGGAACGCAACAACAATCTGCAGGTCGGCAGCCCAAGCAGCAAGAGCCTCAAGGAAAGCCTCGTCCTTGAGCGACACAGGCTGCAACAGAGGCAAGCCGCACTCCACCGCATACTGCTTCACTGGGCTCATAAGCAACTGTGTACCGCGCTTGTTAATCTCCTTGTCGGGCATTGTAACAACACCAACGACTGTGTATCCGCAAGCCTCGTCGGCGCGCTCACGCTCCACAAGACGGCGCAAGGGCTCAACCGCAAAATCGGGCGTACCCAAATATACTATCCTAAGTTTTTCCATAAATCAATCCGAAGTAAAATCCAACAAAGTTTTTCTGTAAGCCGTAAATATAGCCGACTTTGAGATGAAGCCTATATAATTTCCCTCCATATCCTCAACAGGCAAGTTCCACGCAGCCGTCTCCTCGAACTTGCGCATCACAGCCTCCATAGGCTCTTCGATGCTCAGGCGCACAGGCACATCGCGCATCAGCTTGGCAACAGTGAAACGGTGATAGAGCTCCTGACGGAACATCATATGGCGAATATCATCGAGAAAGACTATACCCACAAGCTTCTGCGCAGCATTCACCACCGGGAAAATGTTCCTCTTGGTCTTTGCCACCACAGCGGTGAGCGCCCCGAGGTCCATATCCGGGTCGAGCTTCATAAAGTTCTTCTCAATCACGTCCTCAACCTTGAGTATCGTGAGGACAGCCTGGTCCTTATGGTGCGTAATGAGCTCGCCACGCTGCGCAAGACGTATGGCATAGATATTATTGTCGTCGAACGCCCTTACTGTGAGATAGGAGCACACCGAGACAATCATAAGCGGCAGGAAGAGGTCGTATCCTCCCGTAAGCTCTGCAATAAGGAAGACACCCGTGAGCGGTGCGTGGAACACTCCCGACATAAGCGCCGCCATTCCAAATAGCGCGAAATTCTTGTCGGGCAGCACCTCGCCCCAGCCGAACATATTGCAAATCCCCGCAAACAGATAGCCCGACACACAGCCCAGGAACAGGCTGGGAGCAAAAATACCGCCGCAGCCGCCGCCACAGTTGGTTGCTGTAGACGCAAAAGCCTTGAACAGTATTATGAGCAGCATATACACAAAAAGCAACTGCGCGTGACCGTAGAAGAGCGAATTATTGAGAATGACATCGGCCGAAGAGCCGTTGATAAGGTGGTTAATCATCGCATATCCCTCGCCATAGAGCGGCGGGAAGAGGAATATGAGCACACTGAGTACCGAGCCGCCCAACGCCAGCTTCACGTAAGGATTGGTGAAACGTCGGAAAAATTTCTCGACATTGGTAGTTACGTGCGTAAAATAGAGCGACACAAGACCACAGATGACACCCAGCAGCATCACGTATGGCACGCGAGAGACGCTGAACGCATCGTCGAGCTGGAAGTGGAACATCGCATCGGTTCCCGTCAGCAGATAGGAGAGCGTCACGGCCGTTACGCTCGAAATGAGCAGAGGCAGCAGCGACGACATTGTAAGGTCGAGCATAAGCACCTCAAGTGTAAAGACGAGGCCCGCAATGGGCGCCTTGAAGATACCCGATACAGCTCCCGCCGCACCGCAGCCAATGAGCAGCATCATCACCTTCTGGTCCATTTTGAAGAGGCTCGCCAGGTTAGACCCTATGGCCGAACCCGTGAACACGATGGGCGACTCTGCTCCCACCGAACCGCCGAAGCCGATGGTTATTCCGCTGGCAATGAGCGACGACCACATATTGTGCCTTTTAATCTTTCCTTGCCGGCGCGATATTGAATAGAGCACCTTTGTGACACCGTGGCTTATATCGTCGCGCACCACATTGCGTATGAAAAGCCCCGTTATAAGGATACCCACCACCGGATAAAGAAGATAGAGCCAGTTGAACGAATCGGTGGAGAAGCTTCCCGTCAGCAAGTGCTGTATGAACTCTATGAAATGCTTGAGCGTAAAGGCCGCCAACGAGGATATTACTCCCACCACAAAGCTCAGTATGAGAATAAACTGTCTCTGCGGCACGTGCTTCTCTCGCCACTCGATAAAGCGGTCGAGCAGGCTTATCTTTTTATCCTTTTCCATAATGACGAGCTATTAGTCCCTTATCACCTTCACTGTACCGTTTGCTGTTAGCTTGACGATGCTCGAGGACTTCGGATTGCCCTTCTCGAGCTGTTTGTAGTTCACCACATAATCCACTGCGTTTATAATCTCCTCGCTTATCTCGGCAAAGAAACGCGGTGTAGGCTCACCGCTTATGTTTGCCGATGTAGAGACAACGGCCTTTTGGAAGCGGTAGCACAGCTCCTTGGAGAAAAGCTCCGATGTCACGCGTATGCCTATGCTGCCGTCCTCGGCAATGAGGTTAGGCGCAAGGTTACGCGCTCCATCATATATTACTGTAAGCGGCTTGTCGGCAAGTTCCACAAGGTCCCACGCAACAGCAGGCACCGAGGCCACATAGCGGCTTATCCTGTCGGCATTGTCCACCAGCAGCAGCATCGCCTTGTTGTCGGCACGGCGCTTTATTTCATAGACACGCTTCACTGCCTCGGGGTTTGTTGCGTCGCAACCTATTCCCCACACCGTATCGGTGGGATAAAGTATCACACCGCCCTTACGCAGTACCTCTACACACTTTTTCGCTTCATCGGCTATTGTTCCCATTGTGGTTGTCTTTTCTTATTATATTTTGTTTTTCTGTAACCATATACAAAAATCAGAACTCGCTTGTAAAGTGGAAACGTATCCCCTTGAAGTCGTTCTGTGCCATCTGCAGCACATAGCTGCTGTCGGCAAGGAACACGTCGCGTCCCTCAATGTCCTTGGCCATATACTGGTACTTGCGGCGCTTGAAGTTCTCCAGTTCCTGAGGATCGTCGCTCTCAATCCAGCAGGCCTTGTATAGGCTCACAGGCTCCCAGCGGCATTTTGCATTATACTCATTCTCGAGGCGATACTGAATAACCTCGAACTGCAACTGTCCCACAGTACCGATGAGCTTGCGTCCATTATGCTGGTTCACAAAGAGCTGCGCTACACCCTCGCCCATAAGCTGGTCGATACCCTTGGCAAGCTGCTTGGTCTTCATAGGGTCGGCATTCTCTATGTACTTGAACATCTCGGGCGAGAAACTGGGCAATCCCTTGAAGTGCAGCAATTCGCCCTCGGTGAGCGTGTCGCCAATCTTGAAGTTGCCAGTATCGGGCAAACCTATTATGTCTCCGGGATAAGCCTCGTCGATAGTGCTCTTTCTCTGCGCCATAAACTGTGTGGGCGACGAGAAACGCATATCCTTGCCCAGACGTATGTGGCGGTAGGGAGCGTTGCGCTCGAACTTTCCCGAGCATATCTTGCAGAACGCCACGCAGGAACGGTGGTTGGGGTCGATGTTGGCTGTTATCTTGAATATGAATCCAGTGAACTTGGGGTCCTCGGGGGCAACCACACGCTCCACCGCCTGAACGGGACGCGGGCTTGGCGCAATCTTCACAAAGCAGTCGAGCAGCTCCTGTACACCAAAGTTGTTGAGTGCCGAACCGAAGAATACCGGCGCAACGAGTGCGTTGAGATACTCGTCAACGTCGAACTCGGGATAAACGCCGTTCACAAACTCAAGGTCGGTGCGCAGACGGTCGGCCTGCTCCTTACCAATATTAGCATCGAGCTGCTCACTGTCTATGTCAACCTCCACCTTCTCTGTCACCCTCTGCTTGTTGGGTGTAAAGAGATCGAGCTTTTTCTCGTAGATATTGTACACACCCTTGAAGCGTGCACCCTGGTCAATGGGCCAGCTCAGAGGACGCACCGAAATCTGCAGCTCGCTCTCAAGCTCGTCGAGCAGTTCAAAGGGGTCGCGGCCCTCGCGGTCCATCTTGTTAACGAACACAATCACAGGAGTGTTGCGCATACGGCACACAGACATCAGCTTACGTGTCTGTGTCTCTACTCCCTTTGCACTGTCCACCACAATTATTACGCTGTCAACGGCTGTGAGCGTACGGAAAGTATCCTCGGCAAAATCCTGGTGACCCGGAGTATCGAGGATATTTATCTTGTACCCCTCGTAGTCGAACTCCATTACCGATGTTGTAACCGAAATTCCGCGCTGCTTCTCAATCTCCATCCAGTCCGATGTAGCAGACTTTTTTATCTTGTTCGACTTTACCGCACCGGCAACCTGTATCTGACCACCAAAAAGCAGCAGCTTCTCGGTGAGGGTTGTCTTACCGGCGTCGGGGTGCGATATAATCGCAAATGTCCTTCTTCTTCCAATTTCTTCCTTTATATCCATCTCTCTACGTAGTTTTATCAGTCATTATCAATCTATCGGCAGGGTCTCTACCGCTGCAACGGCCTCACTGCCCCTGCTCACAAGATCCCGTCCGTTGAGGGCAAGCACGGCACAAGCAGCCTGGCCCTACAGAAACAGGAACGGCAGAGCGGCAGGGACGCCCTGTAGCCACCGTCCTTTACAAACCAAAGAGAAGAGGGCTTATCCCTCCTCGCTCTCAAGGTCGAGCCTTCCGGCCTCTTCCTCGCTATAATAGAGTGAGAGCATAGAGATAAACTTGCTTATCTCGCCTGTTGCCTCAAGCGTCTGCTCACTCACCTCACGCTTCTGCAGCCTCATCAGCCACACCATATAAAGCGCATCGAAGCAATTCTCAATCTCGTTCTTGTCGCGTCCGTTGCTCTTGTTGCGGAACTCCACTATGAAGGGCAACGCCTTATAATAGGCAGCCGAGTAGAAAGGCACTTTGGGCGACTTCAGCAGCCTCAGATGCAGGTCGACAAGCATTATTATCACATTCTTGTTTATCTGCAAGTGACCGCTCTCTTTTACATCCTCAAGACGCATCATTTCGACAAGATTGGAATACCACTCGAGCAATTCCTTTCTTTGCTCTTCGGGCAGGGAGTAAGGCTCAACGAGCGACTTCCCAATCTTCTCCATCGACAAGCCGTTGGCACGCAACAAATCCTCAACCTGCCACATATACAGCAGATACTCCGCTATATTCTTTTTCCTTAGTTCACGCGATACAAACAAAGCCTATATAATTTAACGAATTAACAAATAAAATATTTTTGTGGAAAGAACCGCCCGCAGCCCCATCTGCACAGGGAATTGCGCAACACTGCTCAACGGCAGCCCTTGTACAAAGCAACGCCCGACAACAGGGGAACGGCGAAAAAAGTCCAGGAGAGCAACGTGTGTGCCCATCAATGGAACGAATATATTCCGGTGAGCATAAGCACTGCGCTTATGAAAGAGGCAGCCATAACCACGCAACCAATCACCCTGTTTATAATCCAGATACCGCGCACATCGAAGCGTGTACGCAACTTGTTCACCACGTATGTTATGAAAAGCCACCACAGCATTGCTCCTGCAAAGATAGAGACGTATCCAATGAACTGCTGATAGAAAGGCTGCTCGGGAAGCATAAACTTCATAGGAGTGAACATCGCCATAAACAGGAATATAATCAGCGGATTGGAGAGGGTGATAAAGAATCCGGTGACACAGTTCTGCACAAGACTGCTTTTGTTGCGGCTCACCTTGCGGGTATTCTGCGCAGGGTTGCTGCGGAACGTATATACTCCAAACAGGAAGAGCAGCACCGAGCCTACAAGCTGCAGAATGAACAGGTTGGTCTCATTATGGATAAAATCGTAAATGAACGAGAGGCCATAGCCCGTCACAAGAGCATAAATAATATCGCTTATAGATGCTCCGAAGCCCGTCACAAGACCATACACGCGCCCTTTGTTCAACGAGCGCTGAATACAAAGCACACCTGTGGGACCCATAGGCGCCGACGCGACAATACCTATGATTATACCCTTTACAATTGTCTCCAACACAGAAATCTGTGATACCAACTGCTGCAAGAAATCATTTATCTCATTCATAATTGCAAAGATGCAATTTTTTTATGAAAAAACGTCCCTAAAAGAGAAGTTTTTTACCCGGCGGGCATATTTTTTTGCGACTACACACATATTTGTGCATAGTCGCAAAAAACACAGGCCCTTCGGGTTGTTCATTGTACACTGCCCGATTTTCTTTCCTTGAAATCCCTGCAACATTCTAAGGGGAGCGCAACACAAGCCGAAGCAGTGTCGCGCCCCATCCCTGTACTATGTCATTTATTTTCCGAATGCAATATTCACGCCGAACGACACGCTCGCGTTCATATTCTCAAGCGGAATGAACTGCTTGCCCACCTTGCCTATGAAGCAATCTGTTCCCACAAAGAAGCTGAATCCAGTGCAGTGCAGGTTGGCCATAGCGCCGAATCCTGTACCATAGTCGGAGAAAGTACCGCTCACTGCAAAATCGAGCACACTCACAGGCGAGATGCTCACCATAAGCGAAGTCTGGTTGTACGAGTATACATCGTCGAAGCAATGGGTGTAGAGCAAGCCTGCGCTGAGCTTGTTGTAGAAAGGCATACTGTACTCCACGCCAAGGTTAAGCTTTGCACCAAGACCGCTGCTCACGCTTCCCTCGCCCTTATCCTCAAGCGCAAAGAAATCCTCAAGTTCATCGCGTGTAGTCTCCCACTGGTCCTCGATAGGCGCATTCTTGCTGTCGCTGTGGATACCCATCTGGCTGAATCCCTCGAATGTATAAGAATCCTCGGGAGCGATAGCCGCACGCGCAGCCTTGTTCCACTTTATATAGCCCAAGTCGGTCAACGATGCCGACACGACAAGACCGGGAGTGAGAAGCTCCGAGAAATCGTATGTAGCACCCAAATCCAAGCCCATACCGAAGCCCTGCAATCCAGCCTTAATATCGTCGTATCCGCCGACGACAGTCTTACCCGAAGCAGTCTTCTCGTCGGAATATGTGAATGCACCGCCCATTGCGATATTGGCCTCACCTCGTGCAGCAATCTCCCATCTGTTGCTGTTCATAGACAGGTCCATCTGGTCGAACTTCACATCGGCATAAGCAAGGCCGAAGAGGAACTTAGCACGCGCACCCACTGTCAGGCTCTCGCCAATCTTGTGCGAGTGACCGAGTGAGAGGTCGGCAAAATTCCTTGTACGCATATTGATGTCGCCGAAAGAGTAGTTTGCATCGCCCATCACCTTCATAAAGCGGAACATATCGTAGGGAAGGCTCATACCTGTCTGCGAACGCAAGGTAAGGTCGATGGTATTGTATCCGCCAAAAGCCTTGAATCCCATTGAGAGGAGCGTGAAATCCAGGTTCATATTCATAAGGTTGTCGCTCTCCAAGTTGCCAAGGAACTCATCGGCCGAAACAGAAGAGTGCATAAATGTCACAAGCTCGTTGGCGTTGGTGGGCGACTCGTAGAGGAAATTCGACAATCCGAAATTACCCATTGAATTAACATTGATACCACCCAACACGGGCAAAGAGAAATATCCTCTCTCGCCACTAAGCGCTGGGTTAAGGCGATAACGGAAGAGGTTACCGTCGAGGAAATATCCCGTACGCAATGCCTGTGCCGATGCACCAAGCACGGCAACCAACATCAGAACAACTGCAAATGCTCTTTTTATATTGAAATTCATTCTTTTCATAGTCTTACTCTTTATATACAATTTAATGCTGCTGCCCTCAGGAAGGACAAGCAATATACATCATCTCACTATCCCAAAAACACGGTATCAGTTCATATCAACCTCAATGGGCTCGTCAATCCTTAGCGAGATATTCTTTATCTGGATATACTCGTTGGCGTTCAGCACACCGGCACCGCTACCCTTAACCACAAAGTCAAGAATATCCAAGTCGGCCAACTGACCGTCTGCTGCGCTTATCCTGATAGCCACTTCGCTACCCACAGGCTCCGTCAGCCTTCCATTCTCATAGCCGTTTCCGGCAAGAATCTCACCAACAACCTCAACTTTTATACCGTCCAATCTTGTAACGCCATCTTTCTTGTACGCAATAATTTCGGGAACAAAGCTTGCAGGTACAGTGTTGTCGACAAGCACCACCAGTGTCACCGAATTAATATCGGAGATGTAGTCTGTCACATCGTCGGAATTGTCTCCGAGCACATTCTCTATCCTCTCGGTGTACTCGAGGCTGAACGACTCGAACTCCATAGGCACTGACAATTCGTAAGAACCGGCAACACTCATAGTTGTACCCAACTGCAGTGTCGACAAGGCCTTGTCATCGACAGTAGGCTCAAAATAGACCTTCAACCTATCGGGCACAACCTTTACCAGATTGTTGAAATCGGGGATATGCACAGTTGTATAGCCGTCGATGCTGCCACCCAAACGCGACAGATAGTATTTGTTTGTCATTGACGCAAGCACATTGAGCGATGTGTTTATCTCGGCATTCTCAATGGGAGCACCGTCCTTGTAACCGGTGATGTTCACATTGCCGTTCACGCTGACGGGCGAACCGTTTTCTACTGTCAGGAACAACTGGGGATTGGTAAACTCAAAGTTAAGGTTGTCGAGGTCGTCGCCAAGGTCAATGTCAAGCCAGCTCTCAACGGGGTCAATCTCGGGCGCGAAACAACCTTCAACGCGGTCAATCTTCATCACGCTGAACGAGATTTTGGGAGTAATCTTAACGCCGTCAATCTTTATAAGGTCCTTTACGGCCATAATTATCGTATCCGACCAGAGTACACCGTTGGCCTTAAGTTCCGACTCCTCGATGTTTATCACGCCATTCTCCACCTTGAGATAGCCGCCCTCCTCGTGAGAGAAGTCAAATGCCACTACATCGAAAGAGCAAGCAAAGTGCTTTACACCCGACTGGGGGCTCTGCTCCTGTACCTCGTCAAGGAAGAGCTTCTGTCCCTGCATCTTCACATTGTCGGCAAACCGCAGGTACGAAGGCATCTCGATATAGAAATCCTCCTCGTTGTTACCGTCTGTGTGCAAGTGGATATTGTCGATGAACTCATTGAATGCCTTCGACTCGTCGGTAGTTGTAACTTCAATATCAAACTCAATCTTAACATTCTCCTTGAAAGTCATTCGCTTGATACCCTTAATCTCGGCAGGTACCGACTGGTTAATCTCATAGCTGATTGTATTCTTGTCGATATTGTCGTACAGGGCATAGGCATACTCGGTGCTTAGAATCTCGTCCTGAATGTAGGGAGGAAGGTCGCTTACATCGACATTCGCTACGTTCAGGTCATAGACATAGCTCTCCGAGAAAGGTGCAATGTTCAAATCCACATCATCGACATTGAACTCGGTCGCATCAATCGAGCCCTCCTTCTCTATCGAGTAGAATCCTGTCTCCTTGTCAATCTTTATCACATCGCTGTCGAGTGTATCCAACAGTTCCGTGAGCATAATTTTCTCTGTCGAGCCCAAAGGGATTGTAAGTCCCTGGCCGACAGCGACTGTCATATCCACCTCTTTTGACAGGTCATAGGCATTATCCACGCTGCACGATACTGCAAACAGTGCACCCAGCGCAATAGCCGTTCTTTTGAGTAATTTTGTCTTGCTTTTCATAACTTAAAAAACTTTATATCATTTATTAATTTATTCCATCGTCATTCCCCGCCGTTCTCTATGCTCACCTTTCTCAAGAGCATAGAACCCACAAAGTCCGAAACTCCCGCAATCACCGCTCCCGCACCTATAAGGAAGAAGGAGAGCGTCGCTGCCTTAAAAGGATTGAACAGCACAAAAACGCCTAGAAGCAGCGTGAGCGTGGGCATAATATAGTAATACACCGACGGACAGGAGCCATATTTCCTCAATTTTGCAAGCATCACTATCTGATACACCCCGGCAAGCAGCAGTATCACGCCCAGCATATTCATCAGCACCGCAACAAAGAAAGCGGGCGCAAAGAGCAGCCACGCTCCAAAGGCCACACTGCCCAAGCTCGTGAGCATATTTATTGAGAGCAGGTTGCCCTCGCCGTTCTTGGCCGCAAACAGACGCAGCCCGACAGCTATAAGCCCAGGGAGCAGGAAAGCAACCCCAATGAGCTGGACAATAAACGGCATTACCGCACCTTTATATATAATAAGGAGCACACCAACTGTCACCGCCGTCAGGCATCTCAACGCAACACTTAACATAATTCTGCAATTTTTGTCAACAATAGTCTTTTCTAACGGAAAAGAAAAAATCCCTCTCCACATAGAAAGAGAACAAAAATCAATTTACAAAAATACTTATAAAACTATAAAAATTGCAAAATCGGGCAATTATTTTCACAACCAACCCCAAAATTTTACAAAATTGAGACATTCGCACCCGTTTTATACAAAGATTCGGGCTCAGAAGAAAAAGCCGAAGAATAACACCAAGAAGGTAACTGAAAAAAATCATTACCCACAGTAAACCCAAGATCCACCGCAACAGAGGCGCAACAACAAAACAGGGTGGCCGCTTTTATCTGCGGCTACCCTGCAATATCAGAAAATGCCAATCCGTACACCCTTCATCATTCGGGCATCACGGCCCTAATCCTCACCAGACGGTGCCTGTCCTTCTGCATCACCTCGAACTGTATCCCGTTACACTCCAGCTTCTCGTGCAGTTTGGGGAATTCCCCCTTTATCTCCAGCAAAAGGCCGGCAAGCGTATCGGCCTCGCCCACAAAATCCTCAAAATCATCGGAGTCGAGGTTCATTATCTTGTAGAAGTCACTCAGCAGCGTACGTCCGTCAAAATCGACCGTACATTCGTCGACACGCTCGTATGTGCTCTCGGGCTCGTCGAACTCATCGTTAATCTCGCCCACAATCTCCTCGATGATGTCCTCCATCGTAATTAGTCCCGACACACCGCCATACTCGTCTACTACAATAGCCATATGCACGCGCACCGTCTGGAAATCGCACAGAAGGTCGTCAATCTTCTTTGTCTCGGGCACAAAATAGGGCTGCCTGATGAGCGTCTGCCAGCGGAAATTGTTCCCGCGCGTTAGGTAAGGTATAAGATCCTTTATATACAGCACACCGCGAATATCGTCCTGCGTTGTCCCATAGACAGGGATACGCGAATAGGCATTCTCGGCAGCACAGCGCAGCACGTCCTCGTAGGGGGCGCGAATGTCGAGCATCACCATATCCAGGCGCGAGGTCATAATATCCTTCACCGCCTCGTCGCCGAAGCGTATTATACCCTCGAGAATAGTCTTTTGGTCGCCAATCTCCTTTTTGTCGGTAAGTTCAAGCGCCTGCTCAAGCTCATCGACCGACAGGGAATACGTCGACTTTGAGGCCAAGCGGTCGGTAAATGCTGCAGTACGCGCAAGGAACGACGAGAAAGGCATAAGCAGACGCTGCAGCACATACAGCGGAAGCGCCACCGCGTGCGAGAACTTCCACACATTATTCTTTGAGTAGAGCTTGGGCATCACCTCGCCGAAGAGCAGCAGCAGGAAGGTAAGCAGCACGGTGAGTATGAGGAACTCCAGCCAGGGAGCGCCAAAATCGAACACCGACATAAAGAAGAAGTTGAGCAGCATCACTATACCCACATTCACAAAGTCGTTGGCTATGAGTATAGTGGCAAGCAGCCTGTCGGGCTCCTTCAACAGCTCCAGGATACGCTTGTCCGTAATATCCTCACTCTCGCTGCATTTCTCAATCTCAGACTGTGTGAGAGAGAAGAACGCAATCTCAGAACCCGAGACAAAACCCGACACCACGAGCAGCAGCAATGCCAGCAGCAACGCCACCAATGCGCTCGCAGTAGGAACATTCACCGTAACCTCGGGCATCACCAGCATAAAGTGCTGCGGTAACAGAGCAAATAATCCCATCACCCGTACCGTTTATGAATTTACGGGAGCATCGCCCTGCACAGCACCCTGTACACGCGAAGAGAGCATCTCCATTGTCTCGGCCAGAATCTCGGTACGGTAGCGGCGTATGCCATTCTGGTCCTCGTATGTATTTGTCCTTATTTTACCTTCTATATACAAGCGGTCGCCCTTGTGTACATACTTCTCGGCCACATCGGCCAATCCGCCCCACAGCACAATGTTGTGCCACTCGGTGCGCTCGGGCACCTGTGTACCATTCTGCAAGGTATATGCACGCTCGGTAGTGGCAAGCACCATATTGGCCACGGTGACATTACGGTCGAGGTGACGGACATCGGGCTCTTTTCCTACATTTCCAATAAGAATAACTTTATTTACTGACATATCAAATTAAGTATAAAAACAATATCGCCGGCACAAGGAGGCCGACGTTCACGCGTGCAAAAATACAACAAAATTCAATAATAAAGAAATATATTAAGTATAAAAAGATATTCATCACCCCCCTGCCGAACAACCGTCCCAAACAGCAACTGCAAACGCGCAATAACGCAAAAAGAGAGCAAATACAAAGTCAATCAACGTCCTAAAAACGCCGAAAGCATACAAAATCAACATTTTTTAGCAAAAAACCCTCATTAAATTTCGGCATAACTAAAAAAAGTTATATATTTGCCAACCGAAATTTGGAAGAATATCATATCACAATATAATACTATATAAAAATGACAAAAGCAGATGTTGTAAAAGAAATTGCCGAAAAGACAGGAATAGAGAAAACTGTTGTACTGTCAACAGTAGAGGCATTTATGGAGGTTGTAAAAGAGTCATTGTCGAACCAGGAGAATGTTTACCTGCGCGGTTTCGGTAGCTTCATCATCAAGAAGAGAGCCGAGAAGACTGCAAGAAATATAAAGAAGAACAGCACACTCATTATTCCCGCACACAACATTCCCGCGTTCAAGCCGGCCAAGACATTCGTAAACGATGTAAAGAAATAATTTTAATCATTAACCTATAAATACTTACAATTATGCCCAGCGGTAAAAAGAAAAAAAGACATAAAATGTCTACGCACAAGCGTAAAAAAAGACTGAGAAAGAACAGACATAAGAGCAAGAAGTAAGAAATGTCTGAATGAATACAAGGAACAGACTTGCAAGGGTCATAAGCACTATGCAAGTTTGTTCTTTGTGTTAAAGAATCCGTCCGACGTACAACGTCGAGGAAAGGATCAACACAATCCCACGAAAATGGGCCGCACCCACACACAAGGGCAAGCGGCACACAGAGAAACCTAAACAACTTAAAGTAAAAGAACCGTGACAAGCGAACTCATTGTAAATGTTCAGCCAGGAGAAGTATCAATTGCCATCACCGAAGACAAGCAGTTGGTAGAGTTCCAGCGCGAAGAACAGACAGCATCATTCTCGGTAGGCAACATATATCTGGGCCGCGTAAAGAAGATTATGCCCGGACTCAATGCCTGCTTCGTTGACGTGGGTTCCGAAAAAGACGCATTCCTTCACTATTTGGATTTAGGTCCACAATTTTTCTCTCAACAGAAGTATCTCAAGCAGGTCACAAGCGACCGCAAAAAGACATTCCCTATGTCAAAGGCATCCATCGTGCCCGAAAAGGGGAAAGAAGGCAACATCGCCGATGCCCTACAGACAGGACAGGAAATACTCGTCCAAGTGACCAAGGAGCCCATAAATACCAAGGGTCCGCGCTTGAGCAGCGAAATTTCCTTTGCCGGACGTTTCCTGATACTCATACCCTTTGAAGACAAAGTATCGGTATCGTCCAAGATAAAATCGGCCGAAGAGCGCACCCGCCTCAAACAGTTGCTGCAAAGCATCAAACCAAAGAACTACGGAATAATAGTGCGCACCGTAGCCGAAGGCAAGCGTGTAGCCGAGCTCGACACAGAGCTCCGCAACCTTGTAGGAGCCTGGGAGACACTCATAGCAAAAGTGCAGAAAAGCACCAAGCCCCCCACCCTGGTACACGAAGAGTCCGACCGCACGGTAGCATTGCTGCGCGACCTCTTCAACCCCTCCTACGAAAGCATACACGTGAACAACATCGAGGTGTGGAAAGAGATAAAGAACTACGTATCGCAGATAGCCCCCGAAAGAGAAGACATAGTAAGGCTCTATCGCGGCGAGCTGCCCATATTCGACCACTTTGCAATAACCAAGCAGATAAAATCCTCATTCGGCAGGATAGTATCATTCAAGGGCGGCGCATACCTGGTTATAGAACACACCGAGGCACTGCACGTGGTAGACGTGAACAGCGGCAACAAGGCACGCAACAACGCCACCAACCAAGAGGACAACGCCCTTGAAGTGAACCTCGCCGCAGCCGACGAGCTCGCACGCCAACTGCGACTGAGAGATATGGGCGGTATAATAGTCGTGGACTTCATAGATATGGACAAGCCCGAAAACAGGCAGAAGCTATACGAGCGTATGACCCATAATATGGAGAACGACAGGGCCAAGCACAACATATTGCCACTGAGCAAGTTCGGCCTTATGCAGATAACAAGACAGAGAGTACGACCGGCAATAGATATGCCGGTTGAGGAGAAATGCCCCACCTGCTTCGGGAAAGGCAAGGTACAATCGTCGATACTATTTACAGATACACTCGAGAGCAAAATTGAGACAATGGTAAACAGCATAGGAATAAAGCACTTCACGCTTCACATACACCCCTATGTTGCAGCCTACGTGAACAAAGGACTAATATCGCTGTACCGTAAATGGCAGCTTAAATACGGGTTCGGAATACGCGTCATTCCCGACCAGAGCCTTGCATTCCTGGAATACAAATTCTTCGATGCACAAGGCAAAGAGGTTGATATGAAAGAGGAATCCGAGATAAAATAGTCTTATGGAAGTTCCGGGCCGTCGACCGTTCGACAAAAACCGCGGAACAAGACTTCTCAAAGCAAGCGGCTGGCTAAGGTGCTCTTAGCCAGCCGCTTGTATATTCCAGAGTCCACCAGAAGCCTCAGCCCCCACAACACATCGGGGCTCAGTAGAAATTTACTGTGGATGATAATTCTTTCAACCATCTTCTCGGTGTTATTTTACTGCTATTCTCTCGTTGTAATATTTTCTTCTGCTTTCTTTTTTTGTGAAAAAAAGAAACAAAAAACATTGCACAAAAGAAATTGTCGCAAGTGCCCTTTGCTCGTGCCGCAAGAGTGCGTGCACTCGGTCGGGCACTTGCTTGTCATTGCGGCTAACGGCTGTTTTAAGGGTGTTGCGGATCGCCCTCAGTTAGCCACGCTACGCGCGTCTAACTAGCGGTTGAACGGTCCTCACACTATTTCCTTAAAACCGCCTACCCGCAATTGAATTTCTTTTCGGCGTGCAGTTGGTCTGAAAATTACCTGCTTAAACAGATAAAATTATATGGTGTTCCATTGATATAAGCAAATTACCCACACCTTTTT
>JAFZIA010000100.1 GCA_017554605.1 Bacteroidaceae bacterium | reverse complement strand
TTCTTTTGTGCAATGTTTTTTGTTTCTTTTTTTCACAAAAAAAGAAAGCAGAAGAAAATATTACAACGAGAGAATAGCAGTAAAATAACACCGAGAAGATGGTTGAAAGAATTATCATCCACAGTAAATTTCTACTGAACCATTAACAACCGCACACAGCATACATAAACAAAAAACATCATCTGCCCTACAGAAAAGGGGCAGATGATGTTTTTCTTTTCCTATACTCATCAGAAACGCATTCCGAGAGTCATCATAAACTTATGCTTTGTATCTTTTACCGAAGCGACAGGATTAACAATCTCCGCATCGTAATAAGGTGCAAAATCGGCTTTCTGCATAGAGAGCAGATAAGCAGCATCAACATAGAACATTCCACTGCGGAAGCCTGCACCGAGCGTGATATTCTGTGTATCGTAACGGTTGAGATACTCGGTGTTGGTATCCATATTGGAGAGTATGAATTTTGCTGCGTCTTTCTTGAAAGGAGCGGTGATGTAATTGTATCCGAAACGCATACTGAGATTTCTGCTTAGCAGCATTTCGGCACCCGCCCTGAAGGTATGCACTCCTCGCATATTGCTCTCGAACTCCTCATCTATCGCAGCAATATCATCGCCATCTATGCTTATTCCGGCAACAGAATAGTCGGCATACTCATACTCGGCATTCATTGCAAGGAAATTATCATATATATAAGCAGTGCTTATATTGAAACGCCACGGGGTTGTAAGATGGTAATCTACGTAATAGTTATTTCCATAAGCGTAGGGACTATGCGTATCCATAGCCATCTGGTTACCGTCGGCATCGTACAGGCCATAGATTGCGGCCGACATACAGTCGGTGAGGTTATACCACGTGGGTGTGTGCACGGCAACGCCTATGCGGAACGAAGAGTCGTAGACGGGACGCATTATTGCACCCAGCTTCACATCGACTCCGCTACCCTTTGTATCGTACCAGTTGTGAAGGGTATAAATCTCGCCCAGGTCGTCGTCCTCGCCATAATACGAGTAACGGCTGTAATCGACATTATATGCACCAATGGTAAAGCCAAGATAAAGCTGGTCGTTTATGTTTGTAGAAACATTTATGTCAATCTGGTCCACTCCACCCTTCTCCTCGGAGTTATATACCTGCGAATGGAAATCGTTTGGCTCAACAACAAGGTCACCTTCGCCTACATATCCGTTGCCTACAGGCTCTCCGCCCCACAGCAATCCACCGTCGGCTGCAAGCAGAGCCAGCCACGAGTAACGCCCCGAGGTATATAATTTTTCGGACATATCGTTTATGGGGAACTTGTTGGCGTAATACAACTGCTGCATCTGGTACATCTGCGAAAATCCGTTGCTCAATCCGAACATAGAGAACTCGTTGCGCAAATCCTTGCGGCGCTTATAGTTGAAGCCGAAATTCAGGAATTTCTCCGAATCTTCGTCGACATAATTGACATACACCATACCTACATTGTCAATACCAAAGTAGCTGTTGTTGTTCTTGCTGTTCGTGCCGTTATAATCGGTCTCGACGCTGCGCGAGAGGAATCCCATTGAAAAAGCAATGTCGCCCGAACGGTAAAGGGCTGTACCTGCGGGATTTACACTCATCACCGAGACATCGGCACCGAGTGCACTCATTGAGCCGCCCATTGCCACAAAGCGTGCAGTACCCGTAAGTTCGGAGTCAAAGAGGCGGGCTGCCTCGTAGGAACTCTGGGCGCTAACACCCACTGCCGCAAACAATAATGCCGGAAGAATGTATTTTTTCATATTTGTATGGTTTTTAGTCGTTATTAGCTGATTGGAAAGGATTTTATATGTAGAGACCGGAGGGATTATCTTCGTCCGCCGCCACCGCGTGATGAACCGCTACCGCCTCCACTACGGGAGCCACCGCCACCGGTGGAACCGCCGCCGAAGCTGCTCCTTGATGAACCGCTGCCAAAATTGCTGTCCGACGAAGATGAGCGGTTGCTATTTGTCCTGCGCGTGCTGCTTGGACGGGAATACTCCCTGCTGCTATTATCGCTGCTGCTACGCACGGCCTTTTCGCGACGGTTGTTGCTGCTGTTCTTGTTAGCCTCGGTCTTCTTGCGGGTGGTGTTGTTTCCATCGGCCTTCTGTTGGCGGGCACTGCCACTGCTGCTGCCGCTCACATTCTGACGACGGTTGGCGCTGCTGCTGCCGCTTACATTCTGACGACGGTTGGCACTGTTGCTGCCGCTCACATTCTGACGACGGTTGGCGCTGTTGCTGCCGCTAACATTCTGACGACGGGCAGTGCCACGTCCGACAGTTGTTCCCGAGCGCATATCGGTGAATGCAGGACGACGGTTGTCCCTGAACGAAGGTCCTCCACCGGCTATATGATGGTGCGAACCTCCCCAATGAGGATAGTATCCGCCCCAGTGAGGATAATGGTGATGGTGGTGGTGCAACCAAGAGTAATTATAATGATGCCAATAGCCGTTCCAACCGAAATAATAGGGAGAGAACAGGCTGTAGCTCCACGACCAGGAGGGATAATACCACGACGAGTATGTGGGATAAAAATCCCAGTAAATGCCATCGTCATATATTACCCAGTTGCTTCCACCGCCAATATACACCACGTCCCAGTAGAGAGGACTGCTGAGCATCACGCTGCGGGGACTGTGGAAACGCACAATGCGCGACGAATATGTATAGTCGGCATCATCGGAGTAGTCGCTGTACTGTGCCTCGTCAGCCGAATACTCATATTCGCCGTCGCTGTAACGGCGGTTGTAGGCGTCAACATCCATCGCCTCGCCGCTCACGTGGAAACGCTGCTGCTGCGCGGCAGCCGGCCCGTTTGCCTCAACCGTAACCTTAGCCTTTTTCTTGGGGACAAAATACATATCATCTACCTGAGCAAATATCCCTATCGGAACAAGCATCAAAAGTAACAGGGCTAAATTTTTCATAACTGTCGTATTATTTTTTCGTTCATACTCTTTCACACTGCTAAGATAGGAACAATATGGCTAATAAAATAGGAAAATCCCCTACAATAATGTGGGGATTTTCCTATTTTGCAAAATACGCTTCCCTGTCGGCCGGAACTGCATAGTACAGCAGCATTGCACGGACAGTTCTTTTTTGCAATTACTTAGCCTCGTTCTCGGGACGGAGCTGACGTACAACCTCGGCTGTGCGCCACATCTCACTCTCGTGGAGAGCCTTGAGCTCCTCGTTGAGTTTCTCACGATAATCGGGCTGTGAGTTCGAGTCGATAGAAATCTGTGCCTCGCGACCGGTCTTTACCGAGTCGTACAACTGGTACATTACAGGCTTGATGGCATCGTGGAAGGGGCCCATCCAATCGAGTGCACCGCGCTGTGCTGTTGTTGAGCAGTTAGCGTACATCCAGTCCATACCCTTGGCTGCGAAGAGGGGCATAAGTGACTGTGTAAGTTCCTCAACAGTCTCGTTGAATGCCTCAGAAGGAGTGTGGCCATTCTCGCGGAGCACCTCGTACTGAGCAAGCAACAAGCCCTGGATAGCACCCATAAGCGAACCGCGCTCACCTGTAAGGTCGCTCACTGCCTCGCGCTGGAATGTAGTCTCGAACATATAACCCGAGCCGATACCGATACCGAAAGCAACCACTCTGTCCATAGCCTTACCAGTTGCGTCCTGATAGATTGCGTATGAAGAGTTAAGGCCGCGGCCCTCGAGGAACATTGTACGGAGTGATGTACCCGAACCCTTAGGAGCAACCATAATAACGTCTACATCGGCGGGAGGAACAATACCTGTTCTGTCGTTCCAGTTGATACCGAAGCCGTGTGAGAAATAAAGGGCCTTGCCTGCTGTGAGGTAAGGACGTACAGTGGGCCATACTGCAATCTGTGCTGCATCAGAAAGGAGCATACAGATGATAGTACCGCGCTCGGCAGCCTCTTCGAGTGAGAAGAGTGTCTCACCAGGTACCCAACCGTCACTAACAGCCTTGTCGTATGTCTTGCCCTCGCGCTGACCAACGATTACATTGAATCCATTGTCGCGCAGGTTACAAGCCTGACCAGGGCCCTGTACACCGTAACCGAGTACTGCAATTGTCTCGTCTTTCAAAATCTCACGAGCCTTCTCGAGAGAAAACTCTTTGGGGGTGATTACATTCTCAATCACGCCGCCGAAATTCATTTCTGCCATAATTATTTATTTTATTTTTTAATTGTATAGTAAATTTGCTATTATATCATACGTCTCTTAGCATCCTCATCGAATACATACAGTTGCTCTGTAAGATGCTCTATCACGTCGCGTGTAACGGCAATGTGTCCCGATTTTACGAATTGCAGCACACACTGCTCCGATGCAAACTCCTTGTAGAGCTTCATTATAGTCTCGGTTTTTCCAGTCTGCTCAACCACAGTGTAGGTGGAGTTTATCTCTATCACGCGGGCGTTGTTGTGACGTATTATCTTTGAAATCTGCTTGTTCGACAAGAGTCGCGGGGTAGAAATCTTATACAGCGCAACCTCCTGCAAGAATATCTCGTCCTCGGTATAAAAGTTGGCCCTGAGCACGTCTATCTTCTTTTCGAGACGCTTTACAACCTTGCCGATTGTCTCCTCGTCGCTCCACACTGACATTGTGTAACGGTGTACATTCTCAATCGAGGAGGAGGATACGTTCAGTGTCTCGATGTTTATCTGCCGGCGTGTAAATTCGGAAGTCACCTGATTAAGTACACCTACAATATTCTCGGAATATATTATTACTGTATATAGTTTCTTCTCCATACTAAGAAGCTCTTGTATTATTTGTAAATGTTATTTATAGCGTGCAGTCAACTGCTCATCTGCTGTTACTCAAGCACCATCTCTGTTATTGACAATCCGGGAGGAACCATCGGCATCACATTCTCCTCTTTCTCTACAATAACGTGCAGCAGGAATGCACCCGGAGTATCTAACATCTCGCGTATTGCACCGTCGAGCTCGGAGCGTTCCTTTACAAGGCGCGAGGGTATCCCGTATGCCTGGGCTATCATATTGTAGTCGGGATTCTGCATTGGTGTAAACGAGTATCTGTGGTCGAAGAACATCTCCTGCCACTGGCGCACGTTGCCCAGATAGTTGTTGTTGAGGAGTATCATCTTGACGGGCAGGCGCTGCTCCATTATTGTTCCCAGCTCCTGAATATTCATCTGGAAACCGCCGTCACCCATAAATACGCATACTGTCCTGTGGGGTACTGCTATTGTAGCGCCCACTGCTGCGGGCAGTCCGTAGCCCATTGTTCCGAGTCCTCCCGATGTGAGCACGCTGTGGGGCTGTGTGAACTTGAAGTATCGGCACGACATCATCTGGTTCTGTCCCACGTCGGTAACAAGAACAGCGCTGTTGCCTGTTGCCTCGCTCACACGGCGGGCAACCTCGCCCATCTTGAGCGGACCTTCCTTTGTATTGAGGGCCTTGTCTATCACCTTTTCATACTCTATCGCATCGTACTCGGCAAAGCTGTCTATCCACTCCTTGTGGTTGCCCTCTTCCATATATTCTGTCAGCAGGGGAAGTGTCTCCTTGCAGTCGCCAATAACGGGAATGTCGGCCTTTACGCACTTGTCAATCTCGGCGCGGTCTACATCGAGGTGAATCACCTTGGCCTGCTTGGCGTAGCGTGTGAGGTCGCCCGTCACACGGTCGCTGAAGCGCATACCTATCGCAATGAGCACGTCGCACTGGTTGGTGTTCATATTGCAACTGAGGTTACCGTGCATTCCGAGCATTCCAACCGAGAGCGGGTGGTCGCTGGGGAGCGCCGATAGTCCGAGCAGTGTCCTTCCGGCGGGAATGTTTCCCTTTTCGAGGAAAGCCTTGAGCTCCTCGTGTGCCTTACCGAGCTCAACACCCTGGCCTACAAGCGCAAAGGGACGCTGCGCACGGCTTATGAGCTCTGCCGCATTGCGTATTGCCTCCTTGTCGGGCTTGGGATAAGGAACGTAGCTGCGCACACAGCTTGCCGTTTCGGGCTCGTATGACACACGCGATACTTGTGCATTCTTTGTAAAGTCGAGCACCACAGGACCGGGACGACCGCTACGCGCGATGTAAAAAGCACGCGCTACCGCCCAGGCTATATCCTCGGCACGACGTATCTGATAACACCACTTACTTATTGGCTGTGTCACACCCACAAGGTCAATCTCCTGGAAGGCATCGGTTCCAAGCACCGACGATGCCACCTGTCCTGCTATGACTACAATGGGGGTACTGTCGAGCATCGCATCGCTTATTCCTGTAAGGGTGTTTGTTGCACCCGGTCCGCTTGTTACGATACACACTCCCACTTTTCCCGAACTGCGCGCATAGCCTTGCGCTGCGTGTGTCGCGCCTTGCTCGTGACGCACAAGCACCTGACGAAAATCCTCTCTGTGGTCGAAGAGTGTATCGAACACCGGCATTATCGAACCACCCGGATAGCCGAATATAGTGTCAACACCTTCGTTCATTAATGAGCGCATAAGTGCCTCTGCTCCTGTTATAAGCTCTTTCATCGGTTATCTGTTTTTATTTGCGATTATCAATCTATTATTCTTACTCCACCCTTATCGGCCGAGCTTACCATATTGGCGTATGCCTTGAGGCTCTTCGACACTACTCTGTCGCGTGTAAGGGGGAACATTTCGCGTGCCGAGAGTTCCTCGTCACTCAGTTTCACGTTTATTGTACGGTTGGGTATGTCAATCTCTATTATATCGCCGTCGCGTAGCTTACCGATATTACCACCTGCTGCCGCCTCGGGGGAGATGTGACCGATACTGAGTCCCGATGTTCCGCCGCTGAAGCGTCCGTCGGTGATGAGGGCGCACTCCTTGCCCAAGTGACGCGATTTTATATATGAGGTTGGATAGAGCATCTCCTGCATTCCGGGACCACCCTTGGGACCCTCGTACACAATAACAACTACGTCGCCTGCCTGAACCTTGCCTCCAAGGATACCCTCAACAGCGGCATCCTGCGAATCGAAAACCTTTGCTGTTCCTGTGAACTTCCATATACTCTCGTCTACGCCCGCGGTTTTTACCACGCAGCCGTCCTGTGCTATGTTTCCAAAGAGTATCGCAAGTCCACCGTCTTTTGTGTATGCGTGCTCCACATCGCGTATGCAGCCGTTTACACGGTCGGTGTCGAGTGTATCGTACATCTCGCTGTGCGCACCCATTGTGTTACAGAACTTGTTTGCGGGTGCTGTAGCGTATATTCTCTGTGCCTCGGGCTGCACGCTTACTCCCGTTATAGAGTAACGCTCAATATCCTGGGCAAGCGTAACACCGTTTACACGCATAAGATTTGTATTCAAGAGGTTGGCCTTTGCAAGCTCACCCATAATGCCTATTATTCCGCCTGCTCTGCCACAATCCTGAACACTGTATTTTGCAGTGTTGGGCGCAAGCTTGCACAAACAGGGTACAGCACGGCTCAGTTTGTCGATATCGGCCATACAGAAGTCTACACCAGCCTCCTGCGCCACTGCAAGAAGGTGAAGAATGGTATTTGTAGAGCCACCCATTGCAATGTCGAGTGTCATTGCATTAAGGAATGCCTCTCTCACCGCAATGCTGCGCGGAAGCACGCTCTCGTCACCCTCTTCGTAATATTTAAGTGCATTTGTAACAATCTGCTTGGCAGCGTCCTTGAGCAACTGCACACGGTTGGTGTGTGTCGCAAGAATTGTGCCGTTGCCAGGAAGCGAAAGACCGATAGCCTCGGTTAGTGAGTTCATCGAGTTTGCGGTGAACATTCCCGAGCAGCAACCACAACCAGGACACGAGCGTTTCTCAATCTCGGCAAGTTCCTCGTCGCTTACTGTAGTGTCGGCAGCCTTTACCATTGCCGATATGAGGTCGAGGTTCTGTCCCTGCCAAATACCCTTTTCCATAGGTCCGCCTGAAACAAAGACTGTAGGGATATTAAGGCGCATAGATGCCATCAGCATTCCCGGGGTTATCTTGTCGCAGTTTGATATACATACAAGAGCGTCAACCTTGTGTGCGTTGCACATATACTCCACGCTGTCGGCAATTATATCGCGCGAGGGCAACGAATACAACATTCCGTCGTGACCCATTGCAATTCCGTCGTCTATTGCTATTGTATTGAACTCGGCGGCGTAGCATCCAAGCTTTTCAATCTCCTGCTTTACTATTTGTCCCGCCTCGTGCAGATGAGTATGTCCGGGCACCAACTGTGTAAATGAGTTTGCAATACCTATTATGGGCTTGCCGAACATCTCGCGTTTCATTCCGTTGGCAATCCACAAAGCACGGGCTCCAGCCATACGGCGACCCTCGGTACACTGCGCACTTCTTAATTTAATTTTCATATTCCTTGTATTTTACAACCGCACTGCAACAGGCTGCGGCATTAACAATATACTTATTTTATAAAAAAACGCCCTCCTCGTGTATAGAGAAAGGCATCGCAACATCAATATACAGCCAATCTCATCCCATCTTTTCTAATAGGACGACAATAATATCAATAATAATATCATTTGACTGCAAATGCATAATTTCTCTATTTTTATCGTTATTTTGTCTGCTGCGAAAATAATATTTTTTTCCTGCACTGCAAAGAAAAATGCAAAAAAGTTATCAAATAATCATCAAAAAGTGGAAAGTTCAAATAAAATTACACCTAAAATTGTCATTTAGGATACAAATAGTTGTTTTCGGCATTACCACATTTCTATTTTTATCACTTTTCTATAACAAAAGAAGGCAACCCGACAGCAAACGGGTTACCTTCTTGTTGCCAGAGGTTGAACAAAAAGAGCTATTTTAGAAACAAGCGTAACAACAAAAGAGCCTTTTCAGTCAACTTCCTACAAAATATCAAATTGATATTGATTTTTACTTCTGAGCAGGTACTACAATATCAATGAGCTCAACCTCGAAATAAAGTGCCTCATTAGGACCGATATTTGCTCCAGCACCTCTTGCACCGTATGCAAGCTCAGCAGGTATCCACAACTGAATCTTACCGCCTTTACCGATGAGCTGCACGCCTTCGGTCCAACCCTTGATTACGCGGTTCAAGGGGAACTCAACGGGAGTATCCTCCTTGTACGAATCGGGGTTGTACATCTTAGCCTGCTGCTTGCGCTCCTCGGGCATATCGGCATAACGAGAAGCATCGAACACAACACCCTTGCGTGTAGAACCTTTATAATGAACTTTCACAACATCTGTTGCAGCAGGCTTTGCATTTACATCACCTTCATTTACAATCTTGTACAAAAGACCACTCTCGGTTTTCTTTACGCCTGTCTTTTTCTCAATCTTAGCAAGCCACTTCTCCGATGCAGCCTGATTCTCGGCGGGAACTCTTACCATAAGATACTCTCTCAAGTAATTCTGAACCTCGTCGTTGGTCATTTTTGCGGTTTCGCCCCAAGCGTCCTTGAGACCGCTTACCAACCAGCACAACTGCAAGGGGAACTGATTCTTTGCAAGGTTGTTGCCCATATCAAAACCGTAGGCGGTTGAAATGAGCGAACGCTCTTCCTCGTCGGCAAACATTGTCTCGGGGTTGAAATCTATCTCAACGGGCTTTATGTTGCCTGTTGTATCAATCAATGCACGCTCGTTGATGCGTACAGCCTGCATACGTTCGGTGAGTGTAGAACGGAAATATGTAATCAGCAAAGAGTCGGATACATCCAGATTAATGACCACATTGCCACACTCAACGCTCTTATCGCCCATTGCAGCAGCCTCCAGGCCTTTAACTAATAGGTCGTTATCGAGCTTAACGCTGCCCAAACCCCTATTGAGTCCGTTCGCCAGGTCTATTCCGATAGCATAAGAAAGCGTGTCGAGCTTAGCGGGATTTCCCTTTGTAAAATTACCGTTACCGTCCTTTCCACAAGAGATAACAATTGCGGCAAAAAGTGAGAATGCCGCTGTAAGAATTGCTTTTTTCATAATTTTTATCTTTGATTATATATTATTGTTGTATTAACCGTAAAAACGGCGATAAAGATAGCACTATTTTTACTAAAAACATAACCAGTAATCATAAAAAAGGTTGTTATTTTAACAAACTTAACTAAAATTTGACAAATTGTCATTTTCGTCATACTTTACCCGCACCGCAAATATAATAACTAAGAGCGGGTGTCCCATTTCATTTTGGGACACCCGCTCTTTATTGTGATTTGAATCAAAAATAGCTTCATTAGGTTTGCGTAATCCTAAAAACCGAAACTCACTATGTGTAGATAAGAATTTTAAGGACAAGTGCAACGACTAAAAAACTTTCAGCCAATCACTTTAGCTATTACCAGATTGTCTTATTCTGTTACTTTAGTGAATCGAAATTTTTCGCGTTCATAACAGGCTTGCCCTCGGGGCTGTACAAATGGTCGATGCGGTCCTTGTAGAACTTCTCCACCTTTCCGCGTACAATCTTCATTGTACTGTTCATCATACCGTTCTGCTCGGTAAATGCCTCGGGAAGTACCGCGAATGTACTGGGCAACCAACGCTCGGGGAACATTCCCTCGTGCTCACCGCCCTTCTTAAACTTGTCCACATCGGCCTTTACAAGCTCTACGGCAGCCTTGCGTCCCTCCTCGGTTGTAAGGTCGAGACCCTTCTCGGCAAGCATACGCTTGATATTGTCCTTGTTGGGAACGATGAGCGCAATTGTGTAAGGCGACTGGTTGTTGTGCAGAATAACCTGTTCGATTGTAGCGCAATAGCTCACAAGCGCCTCCTCGATACCCTCGGGGCTGTACTTCTCGCCGTCGCTCGAAATGAGCAAGCTCTTGAAGCGTCCCATAACATAGAGCAAGCCTTCTTTGCTCATATAACCAAGGTCACCAGTGTATAGATAACCGTCTTTCACTGTGTCGGCTGTAGAAGTGGGATTCTTCCAATATCCAGCCATCACATTCTCGCCCTTTACAACAATCTCGCCCTGCTCGCCAACGGGAAGCTCCTTGCCCTCGCTGTCGCATATCTTGAGTTCGATGGGCTTCACGAGCTTGCCGCTCGAACCGAAACGATAGAGGTCGGGACCATTAGATGAGATAACAGGAGTAGCCTCGCTCAATCCATAACCCTGGAACATAGGCATTCCTACACCAATGTAGAAGTTCTGTAGCTCCTTGTCGAGCAATGCACCGCCACCGATGAAGAAACGCAACTCGCCGCCGAAATTATCGCGTATTTTGTCGAAGATAAGCTTATCGAAGAGAGCCACAAGAGGCTTTAGGAATATTCTCCAACCCTTAGAATCGAGATTGCTGTCGCCGAAATATGTCTGACGCACCTTCATACCCATCTTGAAAAGTTTCTCGGTTGTCGCACCCTTTGCACGTATCGCACCCTCGATATTCTTCTTGAAAGTCTTTGCGAGCGAAGGTACAGAAAGGATAAAGTGAGGACGTACCTCCTTGATATTTCCCGGAATATTTTTAAGTGTCTCAAGACCTGTACGACCAACCTGCACAGTTGCAGCGGTAGCACCCTGAGCCATCATAATATAGAAACCCACAACGTGTGCAAAACAGTGGTCAAGGGGAAGAATAATGAGCGTACGCCAGGTCTGGTCGATGTCAACAAGTGTAAGTGCCTGCTCTACGTTGGCAGTGTAGTTGCGGTGTGTGAGCACAACGCCCTTGGGGTCGGCTGTTGTACCGCTGGTATATGTAATTGTTGCAATATCGTCGTTCACAAGTGACTGTCCCACAGCAAGGAACTCTTCCAGCGAGTGCGATGCAAGGAACTCGTCGCCCATCTTGAACACCTCGTCAACGTGTATCTCGCCCTCGTGCAGTTCATCGCACTTTCCAAATACGATAACCTTCTCGAGTTTGGCAAGTTTATCCTTTACCGCACGAACTTTCTTCAACTGATAGTTCGAAACAAGGACAAATTTAACATCGCCGTGTTCGAGGCGAAAATAGAGGTCGTTGCTCTCTTCCAGCTTTATCGACAGAGGGACATTCACTGCACCTGCATAGAACATAGCAAGTTCACCTACAACCCACATATTACAGCCCTCGCTCAAAAGAGCCATATTGTCGCCTTTCTTTACACCGAGCGTCTGAAAGCCTGCACCCAAACGGTAAACAAGGTCCTTTACCTGCAAATAAGTTGTGGGCTTAAAACCCTCTTTCTTGTCTTTTTTCTCAAGGAGGAATGTGTTATTAGGATATTTTCTCACAGATTCCTCGAAAAGGTCTACAAGTGTCTTTTTCATATTCAAGTTTATTATTTTAAGCGCCATACATTATATATAATATACAGCACTATTGTTAGATAGCGCAAAGGTATGAAAAAACTTCGTACCAGCCAACAGTTTTCCAATAGTTACATAATATATGTGCTTTTATACAACTATCGCGACCAAATATCGAGAGCAACATATAATCGTCCACCGTTTCTTTCAGTTGTAAAAATTATAAAAAATAAGGCTAAAAGTATTGTAAAGTCATTTATAATCCCTATCTTCGCCAAAAGAGAGAAGTAACAGGAATTAGTTTTTTACAGACTATAACACTATGAAAATTTCAAAAATCGAACATTTGGGCATAGCCGTACAGAGCATAGAAGAGGCACTGCCCTACTACGAGCAAGTTTTGGGATTCGAGTGCTACAACATCGAAACTGTAGAGGACCAAAAGGTGCGCACTGCGTTTCTGCGTGTAGGAGAGACAAAGATTGAACTTCTTGAGCCCACATCGCCCGACAGTACAATAGCAAAATTCATTGAGACACGCGGACAGGGCATACACCACATTGCATACAAGGTAGAGGACGGCGTTGCAAACGCCCTTGCCGAGTGCGACGAGAAAGGGATACGCACAATAGACAAGGTGCCGCGTGGCGGAGCCGAAGGGCTGCACATAGCATTCCTGCACCCCAAAGCTACACAAGGAGTGCTCACGGAGCTGTGCGAGGAGTAAAAGTAGACAAGAACATCTAACAATCAAAAAGAGATACAACAATGAGCAAGCAATTTGAAAGAATCAAAGAGCTGGTAGCAATGAGAGCCAAAGCTCGTTTAGGCGGTGGCGAAAAAGCTATTGAAAAACAGCACGAGCGCGGCAAATACACAGCACGCGAGCGAATAGATATGTTGCTCGACAAGGGCAGTTTCGAGGAGTTTGATATGTTTGTGACACACCGTTGCACCAACTTCGGACAGGAGAAGAAGCAGTATCTTGGTGACGGAGTCGTTGCCGGTTGCGGAACAATTGAAGGTCGCCTGGTGTACATTTTTGCACAGGACTTTACCGTTACTGGAGGCTCATTGTCGGAGACAATGGCACAAAAGATATGCAAGGTGATGGATATGGCAATGAAAGTGGGTGCTCCTGTCATTGGAATAAACGACAGTGGTGGCGCACGCATACAGGAAGGCATAAACGCTCTTGCCGGATATGCCGAGATTTTTGAGCGTAACATTCTTGCATCGGGCGTCGTTCCGCAAATATCGGGCATCTTCGGCCCGTGCGCAGGTGGAGCAGTGTACTCACCCGCACTCACCGACTTTACAATAATGACAGAGGGCACATCGTATATGTTCCTCACAGGTCCTAAGGTGGTAAAAACCGTGCTTGGCGAGGTGGTGACACAGGAGGAGCTTGGCGGCGCAGACGTACACGCAAGCAAATCGGGCGTCACACACTTTACAGCCGAGACCGAGGAAGAAGGCCTTGCACTCATACGCAAGCTTTTCGGTTACATTCCGCAGAACAACCGCGAGTCGGTACCCGAGGTTCCTTGCACCGACCCCATCGACCGCAAGAGCGACCTTTTGAACGAGATAATTCCCGACAATCCCAACCAAGCATACAATATGTACGAGGTTATAGGCGAGATTGTAGACAACGGCGAGTTCCTTGAAGTACACCGCAACTATGCACAGAATATAATTGTGGGCTTTGCTCGTATGAACGGTAAATCGGTGGGAATAGTTGCCAATCAGCCCTGCCGCTACGCAGGAGTGCTCGACTGCAACGCATCGCGCAAAGGCGCACGTTTTGTACGCTTCTGCGATGCGTTCAACATACCCCTTGTGACACTCGTCGACGTACCAGGTTTCCTCCCAGGTACAGCACAGGAGTACAACGCAGTTATCCTTCACGGAGCAAAACTGCTATATGCCTACGGAGAGGCAACAGTACCCAAGGTAACCGTCACGCTGCGCAAATCGTACGGCGGCTCACACATTGTGATGGCGTGCAAACAGTTGCGTGCCGACCTAAACTATGCTTGGCCAAGCGCCGAGATTGCAGTGATGGGAGCAGCGGGAGCAGCCGAGGTACTTTATGCAAAGGAGGCGAAGGAAGCAGCCGACCCCAAAGCATTCATTGCCGAGAAAGAGGCAGAATACAACAAGCTCTTTGCCAATCCCTACCAGGCAGCGAAGTATGGTTACATAGACGATGTAATTGAGCCACGAAACACCCGCTTCCGCGTTATACGCGCCCTTGCACAGCTTGAGGGCAAGCGTCAAGGACTGCCGCAAAAGAAGCACGGTAATATTCCACTCTAAAACAGTAGACCTATGAAAGAGAAAGATAATGCAATTGTAGCAGCCATCACAATGGCGCTCGACAGCTATTTGGGCAACAACATTCACGACGAGGAGAGCGGCATACTCACCATTCGCTACGTGAACAAACACTGGAACAATTTGTGCAACTAACCATACTAAATACAGCAGAATATGAAAGAGTATAAATATACCATAAACGGCGAGAAATACGAAGTGGCAGTGAACGAAGTAGCCGACACTACAGCCAAAGTGACAGTAAACGGAGTTGAATATACCGTTGAGTGGGAAAAGCCCGAGGAAAAGAAACCGGCCACAGTTGTCAAGCCCGTTGTAAAGCCTGTGGCAGCACCCGCAGCCGCAGCACCCGCAGCCGCAGCAGCACCCGTAAACGGCCACCCCATAAAGACTCCCCTCCCCGGAGTTATCATAGACGTAAAGGTGAACGTGGGAGATACAGTGGCTAAAGGCCAGACCGTAGTGCTCCTGGAAGCAATGAAGATGGAGAACAACATCAACGCCGACCGCGACGGAAAGGTTGCATCGATAGCTGTGGGCAAGGGCGACACCGTTGCCGACGGAGCAGTACTCATCGTATTGGAATAAGCGACAGGCTATTGCTGCCAAAATGGAAAGACAGCAACAGGCCACAGGATACAACAGCATTTTACCTTGCGCGTAAGATGCTGTTGCAATCGTAAACAGCTTGCATATATAATATTAACCTTATAAAGAACATTTATGAAAAAAATCCTTTATCTATTCATTACCGCCGTATGCCTTTTGACAAGCGCATCGGCAGTAGCACAGAAAAACGAAAAACCCTTTGTAATCCCCGAACTCCGCGAGTGGAAAGGCGGAACCGGCACATTCGCAGTGACAGACGGCACACGCATCGTCTACCCCAAGAACAGCCCCGAGCTTGCAGCAGTGGCAGCACAGTTTGCAGCCGACTACAAGAAGATGTTCGGCACAGAGCTGGCAGTTGCCGAAGGCGCAGCAAAGAAAGGCGACATTGCACTGACTATAAAGAAAGACAAGAAGCTGGGCAATGAGGGATACACAATTAAAATAGGCAACAAGGTGGAGATTGCAGCCACCACCGCAACAGGTGCATTTTGGGCAACACGAACCATTCTCCAAATGACAGAGACTGGTGGCGTCGGATTGCCACAAGGAACAATACGCGACTGGCCCGACTATGCAATGCGCGGATTTATGCTCGACTGCGGTCGCAAATACATTCCCATTGAGTTCCTGCGCGAGTATGTCGAGTTTATGGCATACTACAAGATGAACACTTTCCAAATTCACTTGAACGACAACGGCTTCAAGCAGTTCTTCGGTCACGACTGGAGCAAGACACAGAGCGCATTCCGTCTCGAGAGCGAATACTTCCCAGGACTCACAGCACGCGACGGCTACTACACAAAGCAGGAGTTCATCGACTTTCAGAAGCTGGCCGAGGGTCTGTTCGTGGAGATAATCCCCGAGATTGACGTACCCGCACACTCGCTCGCATTCACAAAATACCGTCCCGAGATTGGCAGCACCGAGTACGGCGTAGACCACCTCGACCTCTTCAAAGAGGAGACCTACCAGTTTGTAGACTCACTCTTCGACGAGTACCTCAAGGGCGACAACCCTGTATTCCGCGGCAAGCGCGTACACGTGGGAACCGACGAGTACTCTAACCGCGACAAGGCGGTAGTAGAACAGTTCCGCCACTTTACCAACCACTGCCTCACCCTTGTCGAGGGCTACGGCAAGCAGGCTATGGCGTGGGGTGCACTCACACACGCACAGGGCGATACACCCGTAAAGGTTGACAACATAATACTGAGCGCGTGGTACAACGGATACGCCGACCCTGCCAAGATGATTGAGCTCGGCTACGACCTTGTATCAATCCCCGACGGCTACCTTTACATTGTACCCGCAGCAGGATACTACTACGACTACCTCAACTGCAAGCATCTGTACGAGGCGTGGACACCCGCACAGATTGGCAACCAGAAGTTCGACGAGCGTCACCCCAAGATAAAGGGAGGTATGTTCGCAGTGTGGAACGACCACCCCGGCAACGGTATAAGCTGCAACGACATTCACTACCGCGTATATCCCGCAATGCAGACACTGGCAGTGAAGATGTGGACAGGCGCAGAGCCCAAGCTCCCCTACGAGCAATTCGACCAGGCACGTACAGCCCTAAGCGATGCTCCCGGCATCAACATCAACGGCCGCTACAATGGCAATTTCGAGTTCCAGAAGGAGGTTGTAATGCCCGGAGCGAAAAACGACATCAAGAACATTGGTGAGGAGTACAGCGTATCGTTCACTGTGGAGGCTGCAAAGGAGCAGAAAGGTACAGTGCTTTTCTGCGACGGAGTGAGCACAGTATATCTTTGCGACCCAATTGAAGGTAAGATTGGCTTCTCGCGCGACGGCTATCTGAACACATTCAACTACAGCCTCTTCCCTGGCGAGAAGGCACGCATCACCATCAGCGGCGACCGCAACGAAACAAAGCTCTACGTTGACGGCAAGCTCATTGAGACACTTGCAAAAACAACCCTCTACTTTAACGAGGGCGGCAAGGACAAGATGTACTACACAAGCACTCTTGTGTTCCCTCTTGCAGAAGCAGGCAATTTCAAGAGCAAAGTAAGCAACCTTATCGTTGTGAACAAGAAGGACAATCCTCAGTAAAAAGAGGGACAGCCCATACACAAAAGAACAGATGCCCCGCGGGGCATCTGTTCTTTTGTGTAGTCACATTCGGATTATACGATTATGCAGCGGAGGGTTGCCGTCCTTATCCGTCAAGGCAGTCTGTTTGTGCCCTTCACGGGAATAACCACACGTGGCTTGAAGGCAGCCGCCTCCTCGGGAGTCATAGTAGCATACGCCATTATTATGGCTACGTCTCCAGGAGAGAATTTATGCGCAGCAGCACCATTAAGGCAGATTACACCCGATGCGCGCTCGCCCTTGATTACGTATGTCACAATGCGCTCGCCGTTATTGTTGTTCACGACGTGCACCTGCTCACCCTCGACAATACCCACTGCGTCCATCAAATCCTCATCGATGGTAATGCTGCCCATATATTCGAGGTTCGCCTCGGTTACAGTGACACAATGTAACTTTGATTTAAGAATATGTAGAAACATCACTTTACCTCCTTATACTTTATATTATCTATCAGTCTTATCTTGCCACAGAAGAGAGCAATGCAGCCTACAATGTAGTTGCTGTCGTCCCACTCCCCTACAGGCTGCAAGGTGTTACCGTCGACAATCTGAAAATACTCCAGTCTGAAACCGTCGACCGCATTTATCGCCTCCTCGACAAATGATTTTGTGGCTGCAAGAGAATGCTCCCTGGCATACTCGGCACTCTTAAACAACGTACGGGAGATTATGAGCGCTCGCTCACGCTCCTCGGCTGAGAGCAGCATATTGCGGCTGCTCATTGCAAGCCCGTCTGCCTCGCGCACGATGGGGCAACCTACAATCTCAATATTCAAGGATAGCTGGCGCACCATCTCACGTATTATGGCAAGCTGCTGGAAATCTTTTTCGCCAAAATAGGCTCTGTCGGGCTCCACCGCATAGAAGAGCTTGCTCACAATCTGCGCCACTCCATTAAAGTGTCCGGGACGGAAAGGTCCTTCCATCACACTGTCCAACGGAGCAAAATTGAACACCCGTGTATCGGGTTCGGGGTACATCTCCTCAACCTCGGGAACAAATGCTATATCGGCATTCAGCGTATCGAGAAGTGCACAGTCGGCCTCGACGTTACGCGGATAGTTCATAAGGTCGTTCTTATCGTTGAACTGGGTGGGATTTACAAATATACTAACAACAGTAACGTCATTCCCTGCAACCGAGCGCTCCACCAACGAAGCGTGTCCATTGTGCAGTGCACCCATTGTGGGCACTAATCCTATTGTTTTTTTGGCAGCACGACATTCGCCCAATATACTGCGAAGCTCTGCCACAGTTGATACTACTCTCATTTTCAAGCTATTTTTCTATAAAAAACATAGCCGTTGCATCGGCTTTTCTTTACAAATACTCCCGTACCCGACAAAGCAATTTTCATCGTCAAAGCACAAGAGCCACATTTTAGCTTGCAAAGTTAACAAACATTTGTGCACAAAAACCAAGAAGCTGCTTAAATTTATCAAAAAAATACGCCTGGGGCGAACAAGGCGGCACTAAGCACTTCTAAAAAAGAGTTTTTTCGACCAGCAGCACCCAATTTGTATGTTATTTGCCCCTGGCGGACGTCAGACCCGACAGACACACTTTGCCGAATGAAAAAGGGTTAATAACTGCAAAGTTGTAAACAATAGTAGACAAAAACGCTTAAAAAGTTGCAACAATTTGCTGATGTAGGTTTTTTTTTGTACTTTTGCAAACGCGCGGAACTACATCCGTCGAAAATGAAAGATGAAAGCTAAAAGAATTCTATTTGTTACTCAAGAAATCACACCGTTTGTACCCGAGACATATCTGTCTAAGTTGAGCCGCTCACTTGCACAGGCAACACAGGAAGCAGGCTCAGAGGTACGCATTTTTACCCCCAAATGGGGAACAATCAATATCCGTCGCAACCAGTTGCACGAAGTTATACGCCTTTCGGGAATGAACCTCATCATCGATGAGACCGACCACCCTCTTATAATAAGGGTAGCGTCGTTACAGTCGGCACGCAGCATACAGGTCTATTTCATAGAGAATGACGATTATTTCCAGAACCGCCTTATGACCTTCGACGAGCAAGGCGTAGAATACCCCGACAACGACGAGCGCGCAATATTCTTTGCCCGCGGAGTGCTTGAAGCTGTAAAGAAACAGAGCTGGTGTCCCGACCTGCTCCACTGCCACGGCTGGATTTCGGCACTTGTACCTTTATATATCAAGAGCGCCTACAAGGACGAGCCCTCGTTCCGCGACGCCAAGGTAATCTTCTCGCTCCATTGCGACGAGTACAACTACAGCAAGCCTCTGCCCGAGGGTTTCCTCCAGAAGCTGCTCCACAAGGATATGACACTTGACCTTCTCGACGGAATAACCGAGCCCACCACCTACGAAGAGCTTGCACGCATTGCAATAAAGTACAGCGATGGAGTTGTGGTTAACAGCGACACTGTACCCGCATCGCTCGTCGAGTATGCCCAATCACAGGGCAAACCTCTGCTCCCCTTGCAGTCGGACGAGGAGTACAACAGCGCTTGCGTTGGATTTTACAAAACATTTTTAGGAGAATAAATGAAAAAATCGCCCCTTTATCTGTTGACTATTCTTGCAGCACTCTTTATGTGTGCTTGTGATGATGATACTGCAACCATAGGAAGCAGCATAGTACCCGAAAAAGACAAGATAACAGTAGACACCCTTACGCTGTATGCAAAAAGCAAGTCGATAATGGTGAACGACTCCATACTTGCAAACACCAGCAATGTGTACCTGGGACGATATACCGACCCCGAGACAGGCACCATATTCTCTTCGGACTTCATTGCACAGTTCAACTGTGTCGAGAACTACGGCTTTCCGTCGGAGGGCGTAGTGGGTGACAGCGCCACGAAAGTAGAGCTCAAGCTCTTTTACACAAGCTACTTCGGCGATTCGCTCAACACGATGAAGTGCGAAGTATTCGAGCTCGACCGCACACTGCAGGAGGGAAAGACATACTATACGAACATAGACCCAACCCTCTTCTACGACAGCAGCAAGAAGCCTATGGCATCGAAGAGCTACTGTGCGCTCGACAAGTCGGTTCCCGACAGCGTTAAGCTGGACGACAGCTACACCACCAACATCACAATAAAGCTGCCCAACGAAATTGGCAAGCGCTTCATTGACAGATACTACACCACGAACGAAAAGGGGGACTCAGTGGGCAAGATAGACTTCTCCAACTCCGAGGACTTCATAAACAACGTGTTCAAGGGAGTATATGTAAGAAGCTCGCAGGGCGACGGCACTGTGATGTACATAAGTATGGCACGCCTAAACGTGACATTCCAGTACCTCACCACCAGCAGCAGTGGAAAGAAGGACTCCATTGTATCGGGTGTAGCCACATTCTCGTCGACAAAAGAGGTGCTGCAAGTCAACCGCTTCAACAACGAGAACCTGCAACCCCTTGCCGACGACAACAGTTGCACATACATAAAGACCCCCGCGGGTATATTCACCGAGGTTGAGTTGCCTATAAGTGAGATTAAGGAGCAGACCGATACACTGAACACCGTGCGTATAATATTCACACGCTACAACCACGAGAACAGTTCTGAATTCGGTTACAGTACACCCACCAGCCTGCTTATGGTGCGCAAAAGCGAAATGTACGACTTCTTTGCCAAGAACAAGCTGAGCGACAATATAACCTCATTCATAGCAACATTCGACAGCAGCAGCAACGAGTATGCCTACAGCAATATTGCACGGCTCATCAACTACTGCGCCAACGACTATGAGAAAGGTTGCGCACAAGATGCCGACTGGGAGAGCAAGAACCCCGACTGGAACAAGGTGGTACTGATACCCGTAACGCTCACCAAAGACGCTACGACAGGCAATACAGTAGCAATAAGCCACAACCACGGAATGACAAGCGCCCGTCTGCGTGGAGGAGATAAGAGCCCCATTGCAGTGAGCATAATAACAAGCAAATTCAACGACAAATAACAAGCTGTAACAAAGCGGTTGTATAAAAGACAATGAGACTGGCTATTTTTCTGTCAGTCTCATTTGTTGTATAGCCCCCTTAAAAAAATCAAAAAAGGGCTCAGTAGAAATTTAATGTGGATAATATTTAAAGTCTACATTTATTCAAACATATATTTACACCTTTATACTTTGTTGCAATTATCTACCGCCTATTGTTGTTTGTAAAACAAAGGCTCTGCGCACAGAAAATCTTAACGTAAAATGTCTACGCCGTTTTTTGGGTGCTGCGTGTCTTATACTGCAATAGGTAATATCTAAAAATATGCACCTTAAAGAAATTCAATGGAGGTTCGGCTGTTTTAAGGGTGCTGCGGATCGCCCTCAGTTAGCCACGCTACGCGCGTCTAACTAGCGGTTAAACATTCAC
>JAFZIA010000013.1 GCA_017554605.1 Bacteroidaceae bacterium | reverse complement strand
CGTTGTTTTTTATGTTCAAAACTGCCCGTTTTCTTCTTTCTCTCGGTTACGTAGCCCGCTACGCGCCCTCGAAAAATAATAAAACATTCCACTTTTGACCTATAAAAAACTTAACGATATAAATTTAAACAGCTTCTTATTTTGTGCGAAGATAATTCATAATCCCAATATTAATACTCATATTCCCGAAAATTTACCAAAACTTTAGAAGTTACCCGGGAACGGCTGCAATATATGATGCCTTCGCGTGTTCCGTTGCAAAGAAACGCTGTAATAAAAATTCCGGGCGACTCCGTTTTAAGCAGAGCCACCCGAAAAACAATACTATTAAATTAGAATGCCAATCCCAATCTGAATCCAATGTTGTTGAGTATCGATTGCTTGTAACTCATCAGATTGCATTCGTTCGTTGCAAAACTGTAGTACAGCGCTGCATGAAAGCCTATACCGTTTGGCCAGGGGTAGTAGTTGAAGCCAATCTCGGGCGACATAAAAAATCCCCATCTGTTCTGATTGCTCACAAAAATGTAGTAGTAGTCACTGAACTGCGAATAGCATACACCCAGCTTCATTGTTGCGTAGGGCTGGAAGTCGGCCTCCTGGAAGCGGTATTTTACAAGAGCACCAAAGGGCAACGTGAACATCTGATGCTGCTGGTCACTGTTCATCGACAGGGTCTCGCTGAGCATTATGGTGCGGCGGGGAAAGTACTCGTTGTTGGTGTGGAAGCTAAGGAATGCTCCTACCGCAATGTCGGGCGTAACGTAGTATCCGCCTTCGTAATTCATACCCCAGCCGCTTGCGCCGTCAGAGAAACTGTTGTCCAGAGGGATATTGAACTGCCAGTCGATATTGTAGTAACTGTTGAGCGAAACTTGTGCTTTGCTCCCGATGGGATATGACAATGCAACAGCTACAAGAGTGGCACAAAGGAAAATCTTAATACTTTTCATATTGTCGAAAATTATTGGTTACGTTTATTTTTTATTTGTAAAATAGGGCGACTGGTCGAATGCCTGGTTTATGCCGCCCAGTGTACGCGAGAGACTGAGGGAGTTGCCATTGAGCAGTCCGCAGATATATGCATTCCAGATGACCGTGAGCTTGTCTTTTTGTGCCGACGATGGGGTGGTGCTCACTACCTCGCCGATGATTGAACCGGTGCTGTAGCTATAGAAGAATGTATAAGGGTAGTACCAGCCCCAACCGCCCCAATTCCAGTAACCGGGATAGTTGCTCCACCAGGGACCCGAGCCATAGTCGCTGAAATAGTACCTGTTGCTCAGGTAACTCAACTGGAGTACCATATCGGCCTCTTCCTTTGCCGGGACAGCCGTGTATCCCCGTTCCACAAGATTGGCAGCAAAGGCCTCGATAATCTTCTCCGAATTCTGGTTGTTCCAGTATGTGGGCTTCTCTTTCTCGTCTATGACAAGAATGCTGTCGATAATGTGGAATGTTGATATTGAGGCAAAATCGGCATTCTTGTCGTAATTCGTGTAGACAAGATAATCGTTGTCGAGCTTGTCGGTATCGGGATCTTTCTCACACGATACTGTTCCCAATAACAAAACTGCAATAAGAGTAAGGATTGAAATCTTTTTCATAGGACTCAGGTTTTAATGTTATTACTTTGTTAATTCGCCTGCTGTTATTGTTTCTTGTGTGTCAGTATATGTTTGGGGTCTTTCGATGCCGGCTGCATCTGGCTGTTGAGCTTTACGAATGAGCTGTCGCTGTTCATCTTCAGACGGGTCTTGGGGGTGTTGCCGTATGAGACAAGCTCGTATATGACGGCCGTGCTGTCGTTAGGCATTCCAATGAGCACAATTGTCTCCCCGCTGTCGTATGTGGCATTCTGCTTGCCGCTGCCGTCGACGTAGTTCGTGTGCACGGTGTATGAGCCGTCCTCGTTTAGGTCCACAGTCTGCACGGTGAGCAGGGTGCTGCCCTCAAAGCCGTCATCGGTGGGCATTAATCCCTCGAACACAAATGTCTGCAGGTCGCCAATGGTGGAGTCGTTAATCATATAAAGACTGTCCGTCTCACTCTCAATCACCAAAGCCGGCTGCACGTTGTTACCACCGCAGGAGCTGCACGCTGTAAAGCCGAGCATTACAGCCGATAATACAAAAAATACAATCTTTTTCATTCTACTTAATTTTTTAAGGTTGTTTGATAGAATAACACATTTACCGCCCGTTGGGTTTTGAGAAGCAGGGAAAAGTTGCACATAAAAAAATAAGAAACCGCATTTAGTGCAGTTTCTTATTTTTTTATAGAAAGGTTATATGGTTTCCTACTCCTCAACAACAGACAAAGCCTTGTTCAACAAAGTTTCGCGTGTGTCGCCCAAAGGATATATGTGTGTGATATTTTCCAATTCGTCAAGCCAGTTGTCTATGACAACACTGTTCGATGAGAGTATGTTGCCGTCGGACGTGTAGAGGGTTGCAACAACGGGAGATATTGCAAAGCCGTATGGCGAGACGAGTTCTTGGGTGATATATGGCTGCACACCGGCTGTTTCTCCAATGACTGTTATCTGCCGTGCCTCCATTGTCTGCTGGAGCGACGCTACAAAGAGCTGTGCTGTTGCCATTGTCCTTGAAGAAACAAGAATGTATATGCGCGCGGTTGCATCGAGCAGTGCGGCAGGCTCAAGAAGGTATTCCGCTGTGTGCGAGAGGAGGGCGTTGCTGCGTGTTGAGCAGAAGAGTTTACCTGCGTTGGCATCATCGGCAAGGATACTTGCACATTCTGCTGCCTCGGCAAGCGAGCCGCCGCTGTTGTATCTTAGGTCTAAGACTATATCGTTCACCTGCTCTGCCTTCATCTGCGAAACTGCGGCAGAGAGCGAGCTTGCCGCTTCTCCCTCGTTGAAGTTGTTCAACACAATGTATCCGGCCTTGCGTGCACCTCTGTTGTATATTGTATCCACAGGTACTGCAACAGGAGAATTATACTCTGCAATATCCATAGACAGGGTGTCGGCTGCGCTCCACACGTTCTTTTGCTGCTCCTCGTCGAAGATAATGCTCTTTATGCAGAGTGTTGTTGCCTTACCGTTCACAAGCATCGCCTGGTTGCTCGACGAAGGTTCTTTTCCGCCGATGCTTGCTATCCACATTCCGCGCGTCACTCCGGCTCTGTGGGCAGGCGACTGCGGCTCGACATACAGTACAAGCGCATAGCTCCTGGAGGGCTGTATGCCAAGGGGGTCGCGCATCAGCATATACGACAGGCCATACGAGGTATCTGCTGCAGAATCGCCAAAGAACGATGTCTTGTCCTCCTTTTGTAGCAGCGACTTGTAGAAATCGGAACTCTTGGAGAAGAACTTGCTCCGTGCCGGCTGCTTTATTGAGTCGTTCCACAGATAATGCTCCTTCATTTGGGCATAAATCCATTGGCACTCCTCGGTAAGCTCAAGAAACTGGTAGGTCCTGTCTTCGCCGCACGACAGAATGAGCGATGCTGCAAAAAACAGTGCAAATATGGTGTTGAGTCTTTTCATCATCTGTTGTTTTACGTAACTGTTGGTTAATTGTCGCGAAGATACACAAATTTTACTATCGGTTAACCCATAATGCACCGAAAAAAACAAAAAAAGAGCTCGGGAATATTCAATATTCCTATAACATTTATTAAATTTGCGTTTGTCATTGTTTGACGGAGTAAAATAAACTTAGAACACACTTGTTATGAGACTTAAGGCTGAGACAGCTTATGGAAGAATGACCGACAAGGAGTTGGTCGACTTGGTCCTCTCGGGACGGGAGGAGGCTATGGCTTATCTGTTGTACGTGCGCTACGCTGCAGATTTGCGATACTACGCTATTCGTTACTATGAAACGACATATTATCTCGAAGACCTCACAAACGAGCTTTTCATAAAACTGAAGGGAAGCAATTGCGACTGGCACCCCTTGACAAGTTTCAAGTGGAAGAGCTCGTTCAGAACCTGGTTGTGCACGGTTGCATCCAATTTCTTTCTCGAAAAAATGGAAAAGATGATAGGAAAAGAGGCATACGACCAGTCTATAGATAAAAAAGACATTAAACAGAGTAATGAACCCGAGCCCGAGAATCAGAATATGGTAATGCTTTTAGAGGCAATTTCGCGCCTCGAAGAGCCCGATTACCGTTTTATACTCATAAAGCAGCTCGAGGGATACAAACCTTTTGAAATTGCAGTTATGCTTGAGGAGAAGCGCCGTGCAGAGAACCGTTTGTCCAAGCGTAACGGTCAGGAGGTTATTCCCGATGCAGAATATATACATATGATAAAAGGCAGGGCCTTAAAAAAGGTAAAAACCATAATAGAACAAATAAAAGTAGAGTGGTATGGAAATTAACCTTGAGATTTTAGCTTGCTACATAGACGGTACAGCTACTGAAGAGGAACGTAACATTGTTAGAGAGTATTTAAAGAAAAACCCGAAGTGTTACGAAGAAATGCTGAACCTGATAGAAAGGACTAAGGAGTCTTCGTCGGTTAAGGAAGAGGAAGAAACAGCTTTTTACAATATATGTGAGAGCAGGAAGATTACCGGGCAACCGGTAAAATATTCTTTTTCAAAAAGTTCAAAACCGGCTAAAAAATCGAATGACGAAGGTGGTTTCTTTTCTAAAACCAAAAGAATTTTCGAGGCTTTGGGCAGTAATTGCTGTTGTTCATACGACGATGAAATAATTGTATCGGAGCAGGTTAAGAGAAGACCAAAGAACAATATAAGCGAACAGATGCTGGGAATGCTTGACGAATTGGACGAATTATAAGAAGCTGTTTAAATTTATATCGTTAAGTTTTTTATAGATCAAAAGTGGAATGTTTTATTATTTTTCGAGGGCGCGTAGCGGGCTACGTAACCGAGAAAAAGAAGAAAACGGGCAGTTTTGAACATAAAAAACAACGAAATAACGGCTTCCAATATAATAATAACTTTTTTTAGAAATTT